>JBEVEC010000163.1:0-21667 GCA_040512975.1 Tardiphaga sp.
CCGCCACCCCCCCACCCCCGACCACGCCACCGCCACCCGCCGCGGGACAGGCGCCCCCGGCCGCGCCGCCGCCCCCGCCCGCACCTCCTCGTGCGACGCCGCCGGCCGCGGCGTCCCCCGCAACGCCGCCGGCCGCGGCGACGCCGCCTGCCGGTCGTCCCGGAGGCCCGGGTGGTCCGGAAGGCCGCCGCGGTCAGGGCGGTCCCGGTGGCCCCGGTGCTGGCGCCCCCGGCGCCGGTGCTCCTGGTGCCGGTGCCCCCGGCACGCCGCCCGGAGCCGCCCCAGGCACGCCGCCCGCGGCTGGAGGCCCTGCGGCCGGCGGAGCCGCGCCCGCGCCTGGCGTCCCGCCCGGCACGGCCACCAACGCTTTGCCGCAGGTCCGCTCGGCACCGCCGGCGATCGCAGCCCCGATTCCGGCTGCGCCGCCGCCTGCGGCCGCACTGGCGCCGATCGCACCGGGTGCCCGCGCGCCCGGCCCGCAGCGCATGGATGATTTCCGCGGCCAGCGCAGCGAGCGTCAGGAGGGTGGACGCACGGTGTTCACCGAGCCCGGCCGCATCATCGTGCAGGATCCCGGCGGCCAGTCGTTCATCCGCCACAACGAGGTCGACCGCTTCCGCTACGGCGCGCGCGATATCCGCACCGAGCGCTTCGGCAATGACAACCGGACCATCGTGCTGCGTCCGGACGGATCGTCGATCGTCACCGAAGTCGGGCCCGACGGCCAGTTGCTCCGCCGCCTCCGCAGGGATCGCGACGGCCGCGAGATCATCATCATCGACAATTCCTATGGTGGTCCGCGCGGCGTCGGCGGCTTCTATGTCGATCTGCCGCCGCCGGTGATCCGCATCCCGCAGAACCGCTACATCGTGGACTACGAGGACGCGTCGCCGGATCTGATCTACGACACCATGATCGCGCCGCCGGTGGAGCGGATTCCGCGCCGCTTCTCGCTGGATGAAATCCGCTACAGCCCGAGCGTTCGCCAGTTGATGCCGTCGATCGATCTCGACACCATCAATTTCGAAACGGGCTCGTGGACCATCCCGCCGGACCAGGCCGCCAAGCTGCAGGTCATCGCCGACGGCCTCAACAAGGCGATCTCGCGCAACCCGCGCGAGGTGTTCCTGATCGAGGGCCACACGGACGCCGTCGGCAACGACGTCGACAACCTGTCGCTGTCGGATCGCCGCGCCGAGTCGGCCGCGGAATTGCTCACCCAGCAATTCCAGGTGCCGGCGGAAAACCTGACTTCGCAGGGCTACGGCAAGCAGTACCTCAAGATCCCGACCGACGGTCCGGAACGCCGCAACCGCCGCGTCACCGTCCGCCGCATCACCCCGCTGCTCAACGGCGGCACGGCATCGCTGCCGCCACCGCCTCCGGGCACCGCACCGCCGCGGTAAGGCGAACTATCAAAATGCAAAAGGCCGGGAGCAATCCCGGCCCTTTTTGTTTTGATAGTTTTGAGCGAAGCACTCGTGGTTTCCCTCCCTCCAGCGCAGCGCGGCGCGCAGTGGGGAGGGTCGGCCGAGCGAAGCGGAGGCCGGGGTGGGGAGCCGCGCAGGCAGGCTTCCTCTGTGGCACCCCACCCGTCACGTTGCTCGCTGCGCTCGCACCGCGCCATCCTCCCCACGGCGCGGCTTCGCCGCTTGGGGGAGGGATGAAGAGCCCTCAGCTCTTGTCGTTATCCAGCTTCGGAATGTTCGTTCCTTCACCCGCGCTCAACAAGCCCGACTTCGCATACAGATCGAGCTTCGCCCGCGTGTCGGTGATGTCGAGGTTGCGCATGGTGAGCTGGCCGATGCGGTCGGCCGGCGTGAACGGCGCGTCCTCGACCTTTTCCATGCTGAGGCGCTCGGGGGCGTAGGTCAGGTTCGGGCTCTCGGTCTTCAGCAGCGAGTAGTCGTTGCCGCGGCGCAGCTCCAGCGTCACTTCGCCGGTGATGGCGCGGGCGACCCAGCGCTGCGCGGTCTCGCGCAGCATCAGGGCCTGGGAGTCGAACCAGCGGCCCTGGTACAGCAGGCGACCGAGCTTCATGCCGCTCATGCGGTACTGCTCGATGGTGTCCTCGTTGTGGATGCCGGTAACAAGGCGCTCATAGGCGATGTGCAGCAGCGCCATGCCCGGCGCCTCGTAGATGCCGCGGCTCTTGGCTTCGATGATGCGGTTCTCGATCTGATCGCTCATGCCGAGGCCATGGCGGCCGCCGATCGCATTGGCTTCGAGGAACAACGCGACGGGGTCGGTGAAGCTCTGACCATTCAGCGCGACCGGCTGGCCTTCGGCAAAACGCACGGTGACGCGCTCGGCCTTGACGGCGCAGTCGTCGCGCCAGAACGGCACGCCCATGATCGGGTTGACGATACTGATGCCGCTGTCGAGCTGCTCGAGATCCTTGGCCTCGTGGGTGGCGCCGAGCAGGTTGCTGTCGGTGGAATAGGCCTTCTCGGCCGACATCTTGTAGGCGAAGCCGTGCGCGGTCATGAAGGCCGACATTTCGGCGCGGCCGCCGAGCTCGTCGATAAACTGGTCGTCGAGCCAGGGCTTGTAGATCTTCAGGTCCGGATTGGTCAGCAGGCCGTAGCGATAGAAGCGCTCGATGTCGTTGCCCTTGTAGGTCGAGCCGTCGCCCCAGATGTTGACGCCGTCTTCCTTCATGGCCGAGACCAGCATCGTGCCGGTCACCGCGCGGCCGAGCGGCGTGGTGTTGAAATAGGTCAGGCCGCCGGTGGAGACGTGGAAGGCGCCGGCCTGGATGGCGGCGATGCCTTCATGCACCAGCTGGCTGCGGCAATCGACCAGGCGCGCCTTCTCGGCGCCGAACTCCATGGCCTTGCGCGGGATCTCGTCATAGTCGGCCTCGTCGGGCTGGCCGAGATTGGCGGTGTAGGCGAAGACGCGCGCGCCCTTCTGCTTCATCCACAGCAGCGCGGCCGAGGTGTCGAGCCCGCCGGAAAACGCGATGCCGACGTTCTTGCCCTGGGGCAGGCTCTTCAGGATGGTGGTCATGGAACGTCCAATCGGGCGGTTGCGGTGGCATCGGGCGCGGGACCGATATCACGACCGCGCAATTTCGCGCGCCAGCGATAGCCCGGCCAGGCAAAGCGCGTCAACGCGGCATCGATCCGGGCGTCGGTCATGCCGAACGACGCCCAGCGATACAGCCAGCCGTGGATCAGCCAGATCACCAGGAAGGTCACGAGGCCGGCGATGGTGACGTCGGTAAAAAAGTGTCCGCCGAATGCCATGCGCAGGCCGGAGGTAACGATGCCGAACACGGTGGCGCCGACATAGGCCAATGGCCGCCACGCCGGCGGCGCCAGGGCCGCCGGCGCATAGGTCCAGAATGCAGTGGCGCCCTCGCCGGAGAAGAACGAGCAGTTGCGGCCGCATTCGCCGGTGGGATCCCACCACGCCTTGAATTGCCACGGGCCCGAAAACTCCTGGACCATCACCGGCCGCGGGCGGCCCCAATGGCTCTTGAAGGTCAGGTTGGTGAGGATGCCGGCCGACAGAATGATGGTGACCAGCAGGAAGACGATGGTGCGGCCGCGGATCAGCAGCGGGCGGTTCGGCCAGATCAGCTTGAACACCAGCGCCAGGATCGACGGCGCGACAAAGCCCCACGCGATCCACATCGCCGCATCGCGCGCGAACATCGCCGACGCATGTGACTTGATCGGGAACGTCTTGGTCGCGGGATCGTAGAACAGCGCCGCCAGTTTCAGATCGAGCTCGGGATAGATTCCGAAGGTCAGCCCGATGACGGCGAAGAGCGCCAGCGCGATAAAGAGTCCGGTCCGGTTCATGGCGCGCGGTTTAACCGAGGCCGGCGGCGATGAAAAGGCAGTGGATCATGGCCGGCCCGCGACATCAGGTTGCGGCATGGGCCGCCGCGGCTGCCGCCACAGCCCGGCATTGCGCCCGGCGATCACCCAGTAGATCAGGCCGGCAACGATGCCGGCGCCGGTCATCACCTCGAGATGGCGGCGAACGATGCCGTCGAATGTCATGGTGGCGGGGTCGTAGGGAATCAGGCCGAGATAGCAGGCGAGCCCGACCAGTCCGCCGCCCAGCGCGTAGGCGATGATGCTGCGGATGCTGAAGGCTTCGGTGACGATCAGGATGATCAGCGCCGGGATCAGCGCGAAGCCTGAAAAGAAGATGAAACCGAAGCCGAGCAGGACATTGATGGCGTTGGGATCGAGGATGCCGGTTTCGAGCGCGGAGAGCTCCGGAAACAAGATCGCAAACACGACGATCGCACCGCCGGCCATGCAGGCGACGATGAAGGCAAAGGCAACGACGAAGAGGCGACCGATCAGGGACATGGCTTCTACGTAGCCCGGATGGAGCGCAGCGCAATCCGGGACTCGTGAACCCGCCGAAGCGCCAGCTCCCGGGTTGCGCTGCGCTCCCTCCGGGCTACGTGCCCCATCAGTCCGTCATCGCCATCGCGCGCAGCGCCTGGCGTTCCCTCGCCGACAGCTTCTCCGTTTCCGACTTCAACTGCCCGCAGGCGGCGAGGATGTCGCGGCCGCGCGGGGTACGGACCGGCGAGGAGTAGCCGGCGTTGAAGACATATTCCGAGAATTTCTCGATCTGGTCCCAGTCGGAACATTCATAGGCCGTGCCGGGCCAGGGATTGAACGGGATCAGGTTGATCTTGGCGTGGATGCCCTTGAGCATCTTCACCAGCAGCTTGGCGTCCTCGAGCGAGTCGTTGACGCCCTTCAGCATGACATATTCGAAGGTGATGCGGCGCGCATTGGAGGCGCCGGGATAGTCGCGGCAGGCCTGCATCAATTGCTCGAGCGGATATTTCTGGTTCAGCGGCACCAGCTCGTTGCGCAGCTCGTCGCGCACCGCATGCAGCGAGATCGCCAGCATGACGCCGATCTCGTCGCCGGTGCGCTGGATGTTCGGCACCACGCCGGAGGTCGACAGCGTAATACGCCGGCGCGAAATGCCGATGCCTTCATTGTCGGAGACGATCAGCAGGGCGTCGCGCACCGCGTCGAAATTATAAAGCGGCTCGCCCATGCCCATCATCACCACATTGGTGACGCGGCGGTTGCCTTCCGGGGTGTCGCGGTCGGCCCAGTCGCCGAGGCGGTCGCGCGCCACCATGATCTGGCCGACGATCTCGCCGGGGGTCAGGTTGCGCACCAGCCGCTGGGTGCCGGTGTGGCAGAACGAGCAGTTCAGGGTGCAGCCGACCTGCGACGAGACGCACAGCGTGCCGCGGTCGGTCTCGGGAATGTAGACGCACTCGACCTCGTGGGCCTTTTCGCCTGCGGTGCCCGACGGCAGCCGCAGCAGCCATTTGCGGGTGCCGTCATTGGAGATCTGCTCGGCCACCACCTCAGGCCGGGCGACCGTGAAATGCTGTTCGAGCTCGGCGCGCATATCCTTGGAAATGCTCGACATCTCGGAAAAACCCTGGACGCCGCGGACATACATCCAGTGCCAGATCTGCTGGGTCCGCATCTTGCGCTGCGCCGGCGCGACGCCGATGGAACCGAGCTTGTCGGCGATCTCGGCGCGCGACAGGCCGATCAGCGACGGCTTGGCCAGCGGCACATAGGTTTCGAGGGCGATCTTCTCCACGAGCCCGTTCACGGGGCCGGCGGGATCAATGGCCGTCGTGGCCTCGGCTGAAACAGGGGTCATGGCAGTCGATCTGTGATGTCGCGGGAATGCCAGCCTCAGATAGGCCGTCCGGCGCGCTCTGGAAAGGCGCTAAATGCGGCAATATTAACGGCGGGAGGAGGTTGGGGGCGAATTCGGGCCGATTTCCGGCTCTCCGTCACTCAAGGGGAAGCCCATCCACGAGTCGTCCCCCCCCACGCCGGGACCCCAAACCCCAGCCCGGCAATGTTGAAAAAACCGTCGCCTCGGGCGTCCTCCGCCCCCATCAGCAACTCCTCGCCGTATGGGTCCCCGCCTGCGCGGGGACGACAAGCGGAGGGGGCGCGTCTTTCAAACTACCTGCGGCAATCCTGCGCGACGCGGTCGAGCGCTTGGGCCAGGCCCTTCAGCGAAAACGTGTCGGAGGTCTCGGTGCCCTTGGCGGAGACACCCTTGACCGTGACGTCGCCGGCCTTGCGCATGGCGTCGACCATGCGTTCTTCCTCGGCGGCGTTCTTGATCCACAGCCCGTCGCCCTGGGTGTACATCGCATAGCGCGCGCCGCCGACCTCGAGGGTGGATTCCGAGCCAGGCTTCAACTGGTAGCCGACCATGATCGAGACTTCGTTGGCGACCTTTTCCGAGGGACGGGTCGAGACGAAGGCGTAGGCCGGATCGCGCGGCCGGTTTGCCGGCGTGCTTTTCGACGATGACGGCTTGGCCAGTGCGAAGCAGACTTTCCTGCCATTGGGCGCCGCGGTGTAGGCGCCCCAGGTGCCGAACTGGCCGAGCAGCGTCGGCTCGGCGCCGCCGATGGCGGGTGCAGCGGCCGTGGGCTTGGCAGGCGCCGGCTTTGCAGGCGCGGCTTTGGAATCGGATTTGCTCTTCGCCGCAGCACTCTGCGCCTGCGCCAGATCGGCCCCACCGATCACGGCCACACTCAACGTCACAATGGTCAGAAATCGCCGCACGGACATCGGGTGTCGATCCTCTAACATTGTGACTGGAAGATGGCTCGGAACTTCTGCTGTCATGCCGCCTGCAATAAAGACAAATGCATTATCTGAAAAGGCCGATACGACTCACGCAAGGATAGCAGCGCAATGCGGATGCTGCGCGGGTCGCATGACATCGTCCTCAGATTTTCGTGCGTGTGTTGGCATAACTGGGAGACGCTCCGCGAGTCGTCCCCGCGAAGGTGGGGATCCATAACCCCTGAGGTGTGTGCGGAAGGCAGTGACGCCCACATCTCATCGCGAGTCCGCGCCCTATGGGTCCCCGCCTGCGCGGGGACGACACCGAATCCATTTGTCGGTTACGCTTAAATCCGGCATGACTCCCGCAACTGTCACGTTGAAGGTCAGGTGATCCGATGAAAGCCATTCTCTGCTCGCAGTTCTGCGAACCCGATGATCTCGTTTTCACCGACATCGACGACCCCGTCGCCGGCGCTGATCAGGTGGTCATCGCCATCAAGGCTGCAGCGCTGAACTTCTTCGACATCCTGATGATCCAGGGCAAATACCAGATCAAGCCGCCGTTCCCGTTCTCGCCGGCCGCCGAGGTGGCGGGCGTGATCGAGAGCGTGGGTGGCGGCGTGACGGGCCTCAAGGTCGGCGATCGCGTGGTCGCCTCGGTCGGTTACAACGGCGCGCGCGAAAAGATCGCCGTGCCCGCAACCTCGGTGGTGGCCATTCCCGACCATCTTGATTTCGATCGCGCCGCGGGCGTCATCATCACCTACGGCACTGCACTGCATGCGCTGGAGGACCGCGCCTCGCCGAAACCCGGCGAAACGCTCGCCGTGCTCGGCGCTGCCGGCGGAACGGGGCTCGCCGCGTGTGAACTCGGCAAACTGCTCGGCCTCAAGGTGATCGCCTGCGCGTCGTCAAACGAGAAACTCGACTTCGCGAAGCAGCACGGCGCCGAGATCGGCCTCAATTACACGACGGAGGAGCTCAAGGACGGCCTCAAGCGACTGACCGGCGGTCGCGGCGTCGATATCGTGTTCGATCCGGTGGGCGGCAAATATGCCGAAGCCGCCCTGCGCGCCATTGCGTGGGAAGGCCGTTTCCTGGTGATCGGCTTCGCCGCCGGCGACATCCCGAAAATGCCGCTCAACCTCGCGCTGCTGAAGGGCTGCGATATCCGCGGAGTGTTCTGGGGCGCATGGGCACGGCTGAACCCGGACAAGAACCGCACTAATCTGGAAAAGCTGGTGGCGTGGGCGGCCGAGGGGAAAATTTCGTCCCATGTCGACCGCACGTTTCCGCTGGCGCATACCCCCGATGCGCTCAAGGTGCTGGCCGGACGGCAGGCAATGGGCAAGGTGATCCTGCACCCGTAAACTGCCGGAACCATCCGGTTGTATTCGTGTTCAAAAACGGTGTGCGCGGTCGGGCGGCCGTCGGCCGGATCTTGAGTTGGTAAAAGGACGGAAGCTGCGATGGACGGGGCGGGGAAGTCATTCGACCATATTTTCCCCGGTACCAGCGACCTCAGCCAGTTGATGCGCGCGCACGACTGGGATTCGCACGCGCTGGGGTCCCCGCTGCATTGGCCCGACGGGCTCAAAGTGCCGCTCGGCATGATGCTGACGTCCCGCTTCGAGATGTGGCTCGGCTGGGGCCCGGACATCGCCTTCTTCTATAACGACGCCTATGTTCCGACCCTCGGCACCAAGCACCCGCGCTCGATGGGTCTGCCGATGCGCGATGTCTGGACAGAGGTCTTCGCCGAGGTCGAGGACCGCATCCGCTCTGTGATGGCCGACGGCGTCGCGACCTGGGACAAGGCGCTGCTGCTGCTGCTCGAGCGCAACGGTTACCCGGAAGAAACCTATCACACCTTTTCCTACAGTCCGCTGCGTGGCGATAGCGGCCGCATCGAAGGCCTGATGTGTGTGGTCTCCGAGGAGACCGAGCGCGTTATCGGCGAACGCCAGCTGTCGATGCTGCACATGCTGGCGGACGGGCTGACCGGGGTGCAGACGCGCGAGGCTGCGGTCGGCGCCGTCTGCGACGCGCTCGCAGCCGACCGCAAGGATTTCCCCTTCGGCCTGATCTATCTGCAGGATGCCGCGCACGGCTGGACCGGATACGCCTGCACGCCCGACGCCGAAGCACTGCTGTCCCGTGACTGGCCGTTGCCGGCGATCCTGGACGGCGCGGCGGAGATCCGCATCGACCTTGCTTCCGATGATGACGGCGTGCCGTCAGGCGCATGGCGAACGAAGCCGAAGCAGGCACTGCTGGTGCCGATCGCGCGCGCCGGCGACAAGCCGCTCGGCGTGCTGGTGCTGGGACTGAACCCTCACCGTCTCAAAGACGAAAGCATCCTCGGCTTCGCGCAGTTGATCGCCGCGCAGATCTCCGGAGCGCTCGGCAATATCAATGCGCTCACGTCCGAACGGCGCCGCGCCGATCGCATCTGGCTCAATTCGCGCGACCTCATCGTCGTGATCGACCGCGACGGCATTTTCCGCTCGGTCAGTCCATCCTGGGCCCGCATTTTCGGCCACGACATCAACGCCGTGGTCGGACGCAGTTTCCTCGACTTCGTCCATCCCGACGACGCCGCCATGACGCGTGGCGGCATCGATGCCAGCCTCGAAGCGGGAAGTGTCGATCTGTTTGAGAACCGCTATCTCGACCAGGCGGGCGAGCCGCACTGGATCTCCTGGAATAGCAGCGTCGAGAACGATCTCATCTATGCGTATGGCCGTGACATCACCGCGGAAAAGGCCCAGGGCGCGGCACTGGCCGAGGCCGAGGCGCAACTGCGCCAGGCGCAGAAGATGGAAGCTGTCGGCCAACTCACCGGCGGCATCGCGCACGACTTCAACAACATGCTGGCGGTGGTGATCGGTTCGCTCGAATTGCTGGAGCGGCGCGGCGAACAATCGCCGCGATCGCAGCGCTACATCGCTGCGGCCATGGACGGCGCGCGGCGCTCCGCGTCGCTGACGCAACGGCTGCTGGCATTTTCGCGCCGCCAGCCCCTGAAGCCGGAAAGCCTCGACGCGAACAAACTGGTCGCCGACACCTCGGAATTGCTGCGGCGTTCGATCGGCGCCAATATCCGGCTCGAGACAGTGCTCGCCGGCGGGCTGTGGCGCGTGCATGCCGATCCCAATCAGCTGGTCAGCGTGCTGCTCAATCTGGCGGTCAATGCGCGAGACGCCATGCCGGTCGACGGCCGGCTCACGATCGAAACCCAGAACAGCCATCTCGACGAGAACTACGCCGCGGCCAATTTCGGCGTCGTCCCGGGGCAATATGTGCTGATCGCCGTGTCCGACACCGGCCACGGCATGCCGGACGACGTCATCGCCAAGGCGTTCGATCCGTTCTTCACCACCAAGGAGGTCGGCAAGGGCACGGGTCTCGGCCTCAGCCAGGTCTACGGTTTCATCAAGCAGTCGAACGGGCACGTGAAGATCTATTCGGAGCCGGGGCAGGGCACCGCGGTGAAGGTCTATCTGCCGCGGCTGTTTGCAACCGAGCCCGAGCCTGCGGACCTCAAGGCACTGCCGCCCGCGACCGAAAACCGGGGCAATGAGATCATCCTGGTGGTCGAGGACGAAGCAGCGGTGCGCCAATTCAGCGTCGACGCGCTGGGTATGCTCGGCTACCGCATCCTGGAAGCCGACGGCGCCGCGAACGCGCTGGCGCTGCTCAGGATGCATCCCGACATCGCGATGATGTTTACCGACGTGATCATGCCCGAGGTCAACGGTGCGCGGCTGGCGGAACAGGCGCGCAAGCTGCGCCCCGATCTACGGGTGCTGTTCACCACCGGCTACACGCGCAATGCCGTGGTGCATAACGGCGTGCTCGATCCCGGCGTCGACCTGCTCGGGAAGCCGTTCAGCATCGATCAGCTGGCGATGAAGGTCCGGGAAGTGCTGGACAGGTAGCTAAACGAATTGCGAGCGCGCCTTGTTGCACCTCTCCCGGCGGGGAGAGGTGCGCCGAACATGTCGGTCGCCTAACTGGCGCTCTCTTCCGTGTACCCGCGCGCGATGGTGCGGCGGGCCGCTTCGCGGTGATCCTCGTTGATATGCGACGCCACCATGCGCAGGGCGGTGGCCAGGATCGCGGCGTCGTCGGTGAAGCCGAGCACCGGGAGCACGTCCGGCACGATGTCGAACGGCAGGACGAAATAGGCGATGGCGCCCAGCAGCGCGGCCTGGACGTGGCGCGGCGTGTGTTTGTCGAAGGCGCAGTAATAGGCCGCCAGCAGGTCCTCGGCGAAGGGCAGCCGGACGGCGAGCCGCTTCAGCTTGCGCCAGAACTGCTTGCGCACGCTCTCGCTGTCTTCGGCCAGACGGTCGGCCGGTTCATATCCCACGCTGTGTTCCGATGGCATCGTGATCCTTCCGGCCGCAACGCGCGGCGATATCCAAGAGATGGGGGCTTGCGCATGTGGTGCAACGTTTTTGTGATGCGATGAGGGCACTGCGTGTCGTCCCTGCGAACGCGGGGACCGATACGGCGCGGACGCGCTATGGGATGAGGCGACTGCCGGCTGCAACCGCACCGTCGCGGGTTATGGGTCCCTGCGTTCGCAGGGACGACGCAGCATACCATCACCCGGCGCCCAACTGCCCGGCAATCCGGTTCATCGCCTTGGCCAGATCGACATCACGCGTGGTGACGCCGTCGGCGTCATGGGTCGACAGCACCACGTCGACGGTCTTGTAGACGTTGGACCATTCCGGGTGGTGGTCGGCCTTTTCCGCGATCAGCGCGACCCGGGCCATGAAGCCGAAGGCCTCGTTGAAGTCCTTGAAGGTAAAACGGCGGGTGATGGCATCGCGGCCGTCCACCTCCGTCCAGCCCGACAGCTCGCCGAGTGCCGCTGTCCGCGCCTCGGTCGAAAGACGTTGCACCACGTTAACCTCCCGCCTCACATGAACTTTACCCCAACGCCCGGCGACAGCTGAGGGATCCATGCCACAATAACGCGGCAAAGGCCGTGCATCGAGGCGAGACCGGTAGGCCGCTTCGACCATGGTAACCATGCTACGTGGGGACCGGAACAATTCGTCCCCGATTTTGCTACAGTTCGCTCGAACCGCAACGGCGACCATGAATTTGAAGCGCATGTTTACCAGGTCGATGGCAGACGACCCCGGCCTGATTGGGCCGGAGGCATTGCCGTCGCCGCGCTCGATCCGCCGCAAGATGGCCCTGATCACCCTGGCCGGCGCGCTGGCCGTGGTCGCCGCGGTGGCCTGCGCGTATTACTTCGCCATGAAACCGGTGCCGCTGCGGATCGCGGTCGGCCCCGCCAACAGCGATGACGCCAAGGTGGTGCAGGCCCTGGTGCAGGCGTTTTCGCGCGACCACTATACCGTTCGGCTGCGACCGATCCTGACCGATGGCGCCAGCGCCAGCGGCAAGGCGCTGGCCGAAGGCCATGCCGATCTCGCCATTATCCGCGGCGATCTCGATGTGCCGAAGAACGCCCGCGCGGTGGCGACCTTGCGCAAGAACGTTGCGGTGATCTGGGTGCCGCCGGCGGCCAAGGGCAAGAAACCCGTCAAGATCACCAAATTCTCGCAACTGGTCGGCAAGCGCGTCGGCGTCATCGGCAAGACCCCCGCCAACGTCAACCTGCTGAACATCATCCTGCGGCAATACGGCGTCGACCCCGCCAAGGTGAACGTCGTGCAGTTCTCGACCACGGAAGTCGCCGAGGCCGTGAAGGATCAGAAGGTCGACGCGTTCCTTGCGGCGGGGCCGGTCAACAGCAAGATTACCAGCGACGCGATCCAGGCCTCGACGCGCGAAGGCGGTACGCCGACCTTCCTGGCGATCGATTCCGCCGAAGCGATCGCGCAGAATTTCCCGATGTACGAATCTTCCGAGATCCCGGCCGGCGCCTTCGGTGGCGCGCCGGCGCGCCCGGATGACGATATCAAGACCATCAGCTTCTCGCACCACATCGTGGCGCGGCAGAGCCTTTCCGAGGCGACCGTCGCCACTTTGACCCGGCAACTGTTCTCGATCCGTCAGCAGATCATCAACGACTTCCCGCTGGCCGCCAAGATCGAGACGCCGGATACCGACAAGGACGCCGTGATCCCGGTGCACCCGGGCGCCGCGGCCTATGTGGACGGCGAGGAAAAGTCCTTCCTCGACCGCTACAGCGATTACATTTGGTGGAGCTTGATGAGCCTGTCGGCGATGGGCTCGGCCGGTGCCTGGCTGGCGAGCTATCTCCGCCGCGACGAACGCAACGTCAACGTCTCGCAGCGCGACCGTCTGCTCGACATGATCGCGGTGGCGCGCAAGAGCGAGGCGCTGGACGAACTCGACAAGATGCAGGCGGAGGCCGACAACATCCTGCGCGATACGCTGAACTGCTTCGAGCACGGCGCCATCCAGGAAGGCACGCTGACCGCCTTCAACATCGCGCTGGAGCAGTTCCACAACGCCGTCGCCGACCGCAAGGCGCTGCTCGGCATGATCCCGAGCATGTCCGCCCCGGCCCGCCTGCCGCCGCGGCCGCTGGCGGTGTAGCCCGCGTTTGGTTCAGCTACCGCCCAACCACGGGTCATCACCGCGCGGGCGGGCCCCATACCCGCAGGACTCGCTGATAAGAGTAGAGGGCCGCGCCGTCTTAAACCGACCGAACCTCGGTGGCTATGGATCCCCGCGTTCGCGGGGACGACTCGTCGATGGGCCGTCCATCTACCGCTTCAAATAACGCCAGCCGATCACCACGCCGCTGACCGACACGATGGTGCCGGCGATCGACAGCAGCCACACCACGATGTCCCAGGCCGGGCGATGCGTGATCAAAATCTGTAAATCCAGGCTGTGCAGCGCGCTGAAGACCCAGCGGTAGCCGCGCCGGGTGCTGTCGATGCGATAGAGGATGTCGCCGGTGACCGGGCTGAGGTGAAACCAGGTGTCGGCGGCATCGTCGAACACGACACGCAGCACCGGCAGCTCGCGGTCGTCGTGATGGGCGTACCAATAGGCATCGTATTGCGTCAGCAACGCGCGCCGAACGATATGGGCCTCCGGCAAGAGATGCGCGGCGGCGCGTTGGATCCGGTCCGGGGGCAGGCTGGCGGCCCTGCCGGTCACGGGATCCGCCACGGTCTGCTGGCCGTCACGCGCGGCGAGCAGCATCTGCGGCTGGCCGTCCAGCCAGACGAAGCGCGCCTCGACCGCGTGGCTGTCCGGCAGCGCGGGCACCGTCGCGGCGATGGTCGGCGCATCGTGGCCGGCATAGCGTTGCAGCGCGGCCTCAGTGGTGCGGCCGCTGGCGAAGTAGCGGCCGGGGTCGAGCGACATCCAGCCGGAAAAGATCCAGGTCAGCACGAACACGCCGGAGAACAGGCCGATGACGTGATGCCACGCCATCCAGCCGCGATAGGGCGAGATGCTGCCGCCGGCGTAGCGGCGCTTGAGCCGGACGCGCAGGATGCCGATCCAGATGCCGGACACGGCGACGATCATGCAGACGCCGGAGATCCACAGCACCACGCTGCGCCACAGCGCGCCGTCCTGCCGCAGCACCGTGGGATAGATCCAGTGCGGGATCGAGCCGAGCCAGTTCCAGACCCGCTCGGTGCGGTTGGTATCGAGCACGATCTCGCCGGTGCGTGACGACACATAAAGCCTGGTCCCGGCGTCGTCACCGAGTGCGATCAGATAGAGCGGCCGCAGCGGATCGTAGCGCGCGGTGACGCTCCACTGGTCGCGGTCGACGGTGTCCTCGAGGTGAGGGACTTTGCTTGCCGCATGGCGCGCGGCAACGTCGATCGCCTGCGCTTCTGAAATCTCCGTGACGGCACGGCCGTCGACGGCAGAAACGGTCTGCCGCTTGCCGTCCCAGCCGGTCAATCGATACACCGGTTCGTCGGCGAGCATATTGAGCCGAAGGTCACGCGGATAACGCGTTGCGCCCGCGGCGCTCATGGCGCGGTCGGGCGACAGCACGATCTTCTCCCATGCAAGATCGGGAAGCGCCGCCAGCCTTTCTGTGTCGGTCAACCCGGGAAACGCGACATACATCATCACCACGCCGGAGATGAACCACATCGCAAACAGCAGGCAGGTCACGATGCCGATCCAGCGGTGGCCGATATACAGCCACCGCCGGAGCGTGCGTGTCAGCTTGCGCGGCACGCTCAGAATTTCACGTTGACGGCAAGCTGGGCGGTGCGCGGCATGCCGAGCGTCCACTGGTTGTCGCTGTAGCTCGACGTCGCATAGATCTTGTCGAACAGGTTGTAGACGCGCAACGACACCGTGGTGTTGAGGTCCGGCTTCCACTGCAGGCCGGCATTGACCAGCGTGTAGCTCGGCATTTCCAGCGTGTTGGCGCTGTCGGCAAAGGTCTTGCCGACGATCTGCACGCCGGCATTGGCTGACCAGTCCGCCGCAAAGGCCCAGGTGGCCCAGACGTTGGAGACGTTCTGCGGCACGTTGACCGGGACGTTGCCGGCGTAATTCACGGCGACGCCACCCACATCCTGGACGAAGTCATCGTATTTGGCGCGGAGGAAGGCTGTGTTGGCATCGACGCGCCAGCCGTGGTCCAGCACGAAGCCCACCGAGGCCTCGACGCCGCGCGAGGACTGCTGGCCGACCTGCAGGACCTGCGTCAGGTCGTTCGGGTTCGGGGTCAGCAGGTTGTTCTTGACGATCTGGTACCCTGCCAGCGTCCACTCGCCGCGCCCGCCCCAGAATGATTGCTTCACGCCGACCTCGATCTGCTTGCCGGTCGCAAGTTCAAACTTCGCGTTTGCATTGCTGGCCGTGACCAGGCCGCCGACCGTATCCGCCGCCGTCGAATACTGCGCATAGAAGGCGAGGTCCTTGATCGGCGTATAGACCGCGCCGGCGCGCCAGGTGGTCGCGGAATAGCCGCGGCTGTAGCTGTTGGCGGCGTTGCGCAGGTCGGTGCGGTCCACGGTCGGCTCGTCCTGGCGGATGCCTGCGATCAGCGATAGTTGTTCGGTGACCGACAGGCGGTTCTCGGCGAACACTGCGTATTGGTTGGTCACGCTGGAGAAGCCGGGCGTGGTGGGATCCGGGCTGAAATACAGGCCGGGATTGAAATTGATCGGATCGACCGACGAAGCGCCGCCGTAAGGCGAATTGTTGGTGTGGCTGAAGGTGATGTGGTTGACGTCGAAGCCGGCGAGAAACTCGTTCGCCATGCCCAGCACGTGGCCCTTGAAGGTGGCGTCGAAGCGGTCGCCGACCTGCTGCTGGTTGTGCAGGATTTCGAGGTAGGTGCTGCGGTCGATCAGACCGGTCGCCGGATTGAACGCGTAGTTCTCCAGCTCTTTCCAGTGCCGCTGGCTGTTCATGTAATACAGCGTGTTGCGCACCGAGATGCTGTCGGTGACCTGATACTCGGTCTTGACCTGGCTCCAGCTGTCCTGCCAGCGGATCATGCTGTCGCCGACATTGTAGTTCTTGAAGCGCAGCGCGGGATCGAACTGGCCGTTGATCAGCGGCGTGCCGAAATAGCGCATCGGCTGGCGGTCGCCGTAATCGGTGGAGATGGTCCAGACGAGGTCTTCGGTCTGCCTGACCTGCACGGCGGCATGAATGGCAACGTTGGAATTGTTGCCGCGATCGACCCAGCCGTCCGACATGTTGCCGGTCGCGGTGATGCGATAGGCGACGTCCTTGTTGATTGGGCCGCCGCTGTCCACCGCGATGCGGCGGGTCATGTTGCTGTCGAGGGAGATCTCGGCCTGGTTCTGCGGAATCCAGGACGGCATCTTCGAGACGATGTTGATGGCGCCGCCGACGGCGCCCTCGCCGAACATCACCGACGCCGGCCCGCGCAGCACCGCGATGCGCTCGGTGGACCAGGTGTCGAACGGGAAATTGACCGTGCCGGAGCCGACATAGAGCCGTGTGCCGTCGAGCAGCAACTTCACGGAGTCCACGCCGGTGAAGCCGCGCGTGCTGAAGGCGACGCCGCCGTTGCCAGGGTCGCCGATGGCGGTGATGCCGGTGGCGTTCTGGGTCACGGCGTCGAGCACGTTGTATTGGCCGCGCTCGGCGATGGTCTCGGCGGAAATCACCTCGACGCTGGCCGGCGTCTGCAGCCGTGTCAGCCCGAGGCGGCTGCCGGTCGATGTGGTGCCGGTGAGGTTCAGCGTCGGCGCCGCAAACACCGGACCGGCAGCGGCGCTTGGCGCAGGGGTCTGAGCGGCCGTCCGGGCGGCGACATTGCGTTGCTGCCGTGGACGTGTCGCGCGAGATGCATTGCCGACAGCGAGGCGGGCGCTGCGCGGCGTGGCCGAGGGCTGCTGGACCGTGACGGGATCGAGGATCTGGCTCGGCTGGGCGGTCTGGCTCCAGCCGTCGATGGGCCACAGCAGGCAAGTGATTGCGACGGAGCAGAGCAGGGGCCGGCGCGTGAATGCGGAAGAGAGAGCGGAGGTCATGAACGGGACTCGCGATAACGTGGCACGTCACCGCAAACCAAGCCGTTCTGCCGCTTCAAGCGGACAGTTCGGCTTCCACCAGGACACCCCGCCCAATGTGCTCGCGTGTGACCACGACTTGCCGGCAGGTCTCCTGGCTCGCGGGTCGCTGCGCTCCGCCGCCTTCCCAGGCCGGATGGCCCAGTGGCTGTTTGGCAAAGCGCTCGCCGCTTACAGTTGCGGGGGCAGCCGCGGAATCGGGAAAGATACTTTCCCTCACCGCATTCCCTTTTGATCCCCGAAGGGAACCGTCGCGCTGAGATAAAGAAACATTACCGCGTGAGTCAACGCCGCATTTTCGCCACGCATGCCGCTTGGGCAACTTGGTCAGTCAGTGTGTCACAGCCGCGTCGTCGAAGAGCTCTAGAGGCATTCCAATCTTGCCTCGATCGGAGTCTCTTATGTCCTTTCTCTCCCGCCGTCGTTTCCTCACCACCGCTGCCGCGACTGGCGCCGGTGTGCTGGCGATGCCCTATCTCAGCCGGGCTGCCGACCGGCCGATGGTCTCCCATGGCGTGCAGTCCGGCGATATCGGCATCGACAGCGGCATGATCTGGTCGCGCGCCGATCGTCCGGCGCAGATGATGGTCGAAGTCGCCACCACCGAGTCGTTCAAGAATGCCCGCACCCTGCCGCCGCTCACCGTGCTGCCGGAGACCGATTTCACCGGCAAAATGTTGGTGGATGGGCTGCCGTCCGGGCAGGACATTTTCTACCGCGTCAAATTTCGCGACCTGTCGCATTACGAGATCGTCGGCGAGCCGGTGGTCGGCCGCTTCCGCACCGCACCGGCGGATCGTCGCGACGTCTCGTTCGTATGGGGCGGCGACGTCGCCGGCCAGGGCTACGGCATCAATGCCGATGACGGCGGCATGTTCACCTTCGCCACCATGGCGAAGCACAATCCGGATTTCCTGATCCATTCCGGCGACACCATCTATGCCGACGGCGTCATCACGGCGGAGACCAAGCTGCCCGACGGCAAGGTGTGGAAGAACAGCGTCATCGTGCCGGAAAAGGCCAAGGTCGCGGAGACCCTCGACGAATTCCGCGCCGCGCATAAATACAACATGCTCGACCAGCACGTCCGCGCCTTCAATGCACAGGTGCCGATCTTCGGCCAGTGGGACGACCACGAGGTCACCAACAACTGGTCGCTGTCGAAGCAGTTGCCGGCGTCCTACAAGGAGCGCGACATCACGCTCTTGGCGGCGCGCGGCGCGCGGGCCTATCACGAGATGTACCCGGTGCGCGTCAATCCGAACGAGCCCGGCCGCGTCTACCGCGTGCTGAATTACGGCCCCCATCTCGACGTCTTCATGCTCGACGAGCGCAGCTATCGCGGCGCCAACGGTCCGAACCTGCAGGACAAATACGGCCCCGACGCATATTTCATCGGGCCGGAGCAGATGGCATGGCTGAAGCGCGCCCTGACGGATTCCAAGGCGACCTGGAAGGTGATCGCTTCCGACATGCCGATCTCCATCGTGGTTGAGGACGACGCGGTGAACCACAAGGGCTCGGAAGCCATCGCCCAGGGCGACGGCCCGCCGCGCGGCCGCGAATTCGAGATCGCCGAACTGCTGCGCTTCATCAAGTCGGCCAATATCCGCAACACCGTGTGGCTGACCGCCGACGTGCACTACACCGCGGCGAACTACTACAATCCCGAGAAGGCCCAATTCCAGGATTTCGAGCCGTTCTGGGAGTTCGTTTCCGGCCCGTTCCACGCCGGCACCTTCGGTCCCGGCGACATGGACAACACCTTCGGTCCCGAAGTCCGCTACGTGAAGGCGCCCGGCCCCGACAAGCAGAACCTGCCGCCCTCGGCCGGCATGCAGTTTTTCGGCCACGTCAGGATCGACGGCCAGAGCGGCCAGATGACGGTCACGCTGCGCGACCGCGCCGACGTGGCATTGTGGTCGACCACACTGGATCCGAAGCTGGGATAGTCGTTGCTCGCAGCTGCGAACTGAAAGTCCGATCGACAACCGCCGGCATTTGCAATGCCGGCGGTTGTTTGTTGACAGGTGTCGAAATGAATTGCCTAAACCAAAAGTTGCAGTACCATACAAAAAGATTCTAAAGTTGCGATCAAGCAATGGGAGCGCTGCATGGTCGAAGACCCAACCAGCCAGCTATCCGTTGCTTCCGTCAAACGGCCGGTGCTGTTCATCCATGATGCCGCGATTGATGACTTCATCGCCACCATGCTGCTGGTGGCCATGCCGGACATCGATCTCAGGGGCATCGTGATCGCGGATGCCGATTGCATCCCGCAGCCCGGCATCGACGCGGCCAACCGGCTGCAGCAATTCATCGGGCGGCCGGACATCCCGCTGGCGCTGTCCGAATCCCGCGGCTGGAATCCGTTTCCCTGGCCCTACCGCGGCGACTGCGTGAGCTTCGGCGAATTGCCGATCCTTGCGCCATATCGCTCCACGGTGCCGACACCGCCGCCGTCCGGCGACCGTCTGGTGGCGAGCTTGCTGCAGCAGGCGATCGACGCCGGCGAAAAGCTGATCGTGCTGCTGACCACGGGCTTCACGCCGTTGACCAACGTGATCCGCGCGCGCCCCGAACTGGCTGCGGGCATCGATCGTGTGCTGTGGATGGGCGGCGCCATCAACGTGCCGGGCAATCTCGATCCCACCACGATCAATCCCGTGGTCGCCAACAAGCATGCCGAATGGAACGTGTTCTGGGACCCGTTTGCGGCGCAGGATGGCCTCGAGCTGATCGCAGACATTCACGATTTCCCGCTCGATATCACCAACAGCGTGCCGATCTCGAAAGAACTCATGGCGCGCCTGCAGGAGCAGGGAAAAACCTGCAGCTTCTCGCAGCTCGCCTATGATGCCTACAGCCTCGTCTCCGCCGAGCCTTTCTACGACATGTGGAATGTCTGCACGACGGTGTTCCTGGCGCGCCCGGATCTCTATGCCGCGCCACAGCGGATGCAACTCGGCGTGGTGCAGTGGGGCTATGAGCAAGGCTGGCTCAGGCCCACCGACGGCGCCGCCAACACCCAGAACGTCTATCTCGGCTTCAGCGACCTCAACGGCTTCTACGACTACGTGGCTTCGCAGCTCGCGCGGTCCGCCTGAGGCCTGAAGATTCACGCATCGAATAACTGACAGGGGAGACTGGAATGGTGCACGTGCTGCGTTTGTCCCGCTTTGCCGCGTTGGTGGCCACCGCGTTCCTTGCCGCCGGCCCATGGGCGGCGGCGCAGGCGCAATCGGCGTCGACGCTGGCGTTCCAGAACACCGTGAAGGGGCCGCCGCCAGGATGGACCGGGCCGGTGTTCAAGCTCAGCCGCGACTATCCCGCATCGGCGCCGAGCCAATGCCCGGAATGCACGTGGCTCACACTCGACGTGAACTTCAACCCGGAATTTCCGCCGTCACCGGACAATCCGTGGACCTCGGGCAAATGGGCGGACTACCTCAAGCGCATCATCGACTATGTGAAGGTCGGACAGGATCCGCAACTCGGCAACACGCCGGGATTCCAGGCCAAAGTCGGCGGCAAGACGCGCTGGTTCAACGTGCCGTGGATGGCCTATGACCCCACCGTCGGCCGCGAATTCGTGCACGGCACCACCAACGAGCGCACGGCCTATCTGCCGGATTTGATCAATCCGGTGAACAAGAAACTGCGCAGCGCGCAGACTGCGCATGGCGTAAACTTTCTGGCCGGCACCACGCAAGCCTGCCAGAACCAATACAAGGCCGGCTTCGAGACATGGGCCGTCGGCTACTACAATGCATGGGGCGGCGCGGCGTTCGGCAAGGCGATCCCGGCCAGCGGGGTGCCGCAGACGGTCGACTATCTGGGCACGCAGATGCCGGCCGGACTGCCGTTTCCCACCGGCACCGTGGTGGTGAAATTCCTCACCACCAATGCGCCGCCGGAATGCGTGCCCTATCTGCGCGGTTCGCCGGAATGGCAGATCGACCGCCACGTGCTCGACGAGGCCAAGGACAAATACACCTGCGAACGCAAGGTGCAGATTTCGCGCATCGTGCAGGTCGACGTCGCCGTGACCGATCCGCGGTCGCCGACCGGATGGGTCTACGGCACGTTTGCCTACAGCGCCGACCAGCCCGGCACGACGTTCTGGGATCACCTGCTGCCGCTCGGGATCCAGTACGGCTCCGACCCCTGGACCTTCCCCGCCGTGCCCCAGGCGGAAAGCATCAAAGCCCAGCAGAGCGTGCTCAATCCGGGCGTCAACATCTACCAGCATTTCGGCTGCAGCCAGCGGCTTGCAGGCCCCGTCGACAATTCGCAGTCGTCCTGCATGTCGTGCCACGGCAGCGCCTTCGCGGCACCGAAGGGCGCGGTGTCGAACATGGGCGTCAACGTGCCGCCGTCGTTCGGCTTCAGCGGCATGTGCACGCAATATTCGTCGCTCAACGCCGCCTATTTCAACAACATCATCGCGCCGCAAAAATTTTCCGGCGGCAATTATTCCGACGCCATCCCGCTGGATACGTCGCTACAGCTCGAAGTCGCGTATCAGCAATACGGCCAGTTCAACACCTTCAAGGCGCC
>JBEVEC010000229.1:0-23405 GCA_040512975.1 Tardiphaga sp.
CGGCATTGCCGACATTGGTGGCGACAGCGCCGCCCGATGTGGTGGGCGTGCTGCTACCCGATGGCGTCGTGCCGGATGTGCCTGCGCCGTTCAGCGCATTCACCGTGGCCAGCCGACCGCTTGGTCCCGTGCCGGCATTGCCGACATTGGTGGCGACAGCGCCACCCGAGGCAGCAGGCGTGCTGCTGCCGGATGGCGTCGTGCCGGATGTGCCTGCGCCGTTGAGCGCATTCACCGTGGCGAGCCGACCGCTTGGTCCCGCGCCGGCGTTGCCGACATTGGTGGCGACCGCACCACCCGAGGCAGCGGGCGTGCTGCTACCCGATGGCGTCGTGCCGGATGTGCCTGCGCCGTTCAGCGCATTCACCGTGGCCAGCCGACCGCCTGGTCCCGTGCCGGCATTGCCGACATTGGTGGCGACAGCGCCGCCTGACGTGGCAGGCGTGCTGCTGCCCGACGACGCCGTGCCGGTGCCGTTGCCGTTCAACACATTGACGGTGGCCAGCTGGCCGTTCGGCCCCGGCGTGGCGTTGCCGACATTCGTCGCAACGGCGCCGCCGGAGGTGCCGGACGAGGCCGTGCCGTTCGGTGTCATCGCCGCGGGCGAGCCCGCGCCGTTCAACAGGTTCACGGTCGCAAGGTCGCCGGTCGGGCCTGGGCCGGCATTCCCGACATTGGCCGCGATCGCGCGCGATCGTGTCGATGGCGCCGATGAACCACCTGCTGCGGTCGCGTTGCCGTTGAGGACATTCACCGCGGCAAGCGATTTACGCCCGGACGTGGCGCCCGTGTTCTTGTTGAGGACATTGACGGTCGCAAGCCGGCCGCTGCTGCGAGATCCGCTCGCCACATTGGCTGCTGCCAGCGCGCGCTCGCTGCGCTGCGCGCGCAGCCTCACGCGGAGGCCCGCCTGCCCGGACGGGGCCACGCGTCCCATCGACGGAGCGTCCGCGCCCGTCATCATGCGCGGGCTGCCGTTGCCGAACTGCGTTCCGCCGGAGAAGAAACCGGGGCTGCCACCAAAGCCGCCCGTTGCGCCGCTGCCGATCCCTGCGCGGCCCACGCCGACGCGCGCGCCACCGGCCGAGATGCCGGCGCCGCCGACACTGACGCCGCCTGTGCCCACGCCCACGCTGCCGACACCGGCGCCGACGCTGCCGGCACTGACGCCGACGCCGCCCACACCGACACCGCCTGCGCCGACGCCGACGCTGCCGACACCAACACCGACGCTGCCGGCGCTCACGCCGACGCCGCCGACACTGACACCACTCGCGCCGACACCGACGCTGCCGACATTGACGCCGAGACCGCCGACATTGACGCCAAGGCTGGGAAGACGAACCTGCGCCGATGCAGCGGCGCTGAGCGCGGTGAGTGCGACACCGGCGAGAAGAGCAGAACTAATATTCTGGAGAGCGGATCGCATAAAAATACTCCCGATCGAGATCGCATGAGTGCGACCCCGATATTCAATCCGGCAGAATTTTTAACGTTCCTTATTGATCATGAATTTGTCGGTCGGCATGAAGACAAGCTTACTTTTCGATCTTCAATACTACACATACGTAGTATAGTAGTTCGATGCAGCGTTGCTGCAGGTGCTGCGTGGTATCCTTCACCGACAAAGCGCGCGACAATCGATGACGACATCCGTTGTCAACGCCCATCGATTCTTATGGGTCTATCACAGCGACGCGCGCACCGCTGCCATACAAGCGCCTCGGCCGATTGACGCGATGCGACACGCGCATGCACAACTTGTCACGCCAGGCTGCAACATCGTTCGCCGGCGCTATCGTTCGACGTGGCGTGTTAGACTAAGGCGCGAGGCTGGGACTGGTGTTCGGCGCGAGCGGCGCTTCGGCATCGCTGTCTTCGGGAAGGATATCGGCGTGCACGGCGACGGGCGCCCCGATCCACAGTGCGTCGTCCGCATGGTCCCTGCGCGGGTTCACCGTGTTCGGATGCACAAGAATGCTGAGCATGCCGTGATTGATCATCAGCCACGGCACCAGCGCGGGAAAGACCTCGACGGCAAACGCGACCTGAAACATCGCCTGACCGTGCGGGCCGATCTTTACGTCGTGCCAGCGCCCGAGGGTGACGGCAAAGCGCTCCGCGATCCAGTTGCGGAGTTGCTCGGCCTCGGCGCGGGTCGTGCCTGGATCGTAATAGACATGCGCGTGATAGCTCGCGATCTCGCGCAGGGGCCGCGGTGCGGTTGTTGGCTTGTCATTCCCGGTCATCATGGCCTCTTCAAACAGGTTTCATCACGCGGACAGTCTCGTCGTCCGAACGCGATGATACCACGATCGATCACCGGAACGCCGGCGGCGGCACGAACGGATGCAGGCGCTCGAGTTCGGCCGCGAAGGCGAGCGTCGTCCGGTCATGCAGATGCGGCCCGATCACCTGGACGCCCACCGGCAGGCCATCGACGAAGCCGATGGGCGCTGCGGTGGCCGGCAGCGACGGCAGCGTGGCCAGCCCGGCCCAGAACAGCTGATCGTTGTAATCGACGTCATGACCGTTGATGCGGAGCACGCGCTCCTCGCGCGGCTTCGCCTCGTCGAGCGGAAACGCCGCGCAGACGGTGGCCGGCGCGATCACCACATCAACCGTCTCGAAGAACCCGGCCCATGCCTGCTTCAGCCGCTCCCGGTCTTCCGCAGCCTCGATCCACGCGCGATGGCGCTGGGCATAGGCGCGCGACATCTGCATCACGTAGGGGCTGGCATTGCCGCCATGTCCCTCGCTTGTGCGAACGGCGTCTTCGAAAGCCTGTTCGGGCACGCGGATCGATGCGGAGCCGCGGAGCAACTGCACATAGGTCGCATGATGCGCAGCGTGATCGGTGAACGGCAGCGCCTCCTCGATCACGTGGGCGCCTTCCGCCCGCAGTCGGTCCGTCAATGCGCGGATCGCGGCCCGATAGGGCTCGTCGACCTCGGCCACCGGAGAGTTGGTGATCACCGAGATCCGGAAATCCTTGATCTGCCGCGCGCGCGGCGGCGGCAGATCGAGCCGCCAGGCGGCTGCCGCCGCCCCGGCCGCGCCGGCGAGCACATCGAGGGCAAGCGTGAGATCGGCGACCGAACGCGCCAGCGGGCCGCTGGTGACGAGATCGTTGTCGAGCAGGCTGCCGGCCCGCTCGTTGCCGACGGAGGGAATGATGCCGGGCGTCGGCTTGTGCCCGTACACGCTGCAGAAATGCGCGGGAAAGCGGATTGAGCCGCCGGCATCGCTGCCGAGTTCGAGCGTCGTCAGTCCGGCGGCGAGTGCGGCGCTGGAGCCGCCGGACGAGCCGCCGGGCGTGCGGCCGAGGTCCCAGGGATTGCGGGTGGTGCCGTGGATCGCGTTGTAGCTCTGCCAGTCGATCACGTTCAACGGCACGTTGGTCTTGCCGAAGATGATGGCGCCGGCGGCCTGCAGGCGCTGGATGATCACGGCGCTTTCAGGCGCGATATACGCCGCCAATGCCGGATCGCCATAGGTGGTCGGCCAGCCGGCGACGTTGTTGATCTCCTTCACGGTGATCGGCAGGCCATGCAGCGGTCCCCATGACTGGCCGGCGGCCGTCGCGGCATCGGCCTCGTCGGCGCGCGCCCGCGCCGCCGGCAGATCTTTGAAGATCACGGCATTGACGTCGCCAT
This sequence comes from Tardiphaga sp., assembly GCA_040512975.1. Taxonomy (GTDB): domain Bacteria; phylum Pseudomonadota; class Alphaproteobacteria; order Rhizobiales; family Xanthobacteraceae; genus Tardiphaga. Next base: position 3,657 of record JBEVEC010000229.1, read on the forward strand.
CCAGCCGCGCGCCCCGCTCCAGATAGAATTCGAGCAGCTCCCGTGCGGTGAATTCGCGGCGCCCCAGCCGGGCGAGCAATTCGGTCGACGATGCGAAGGCAAGGCTCTGGTCGATTGTGGTCGATGATGACGTCACGGACGTTCTCCGGTTGGAAGCTCACTGGGCGGCTGTTCCCAGAACACGATGCGTCGCTGCACGAAGCGCACGGCCATGCTGCTGAACACGCCGAACAAGGCGAGGATGATGACGCCGGCAAACATCACGGCGACATTCATGTTCACTGTCGCCGACCCGATCAGATAGCCGACGCCCCGCTCGGACGCGACGAATTCGCCGACCACGGCACCGATCAGCGCCAGCACGACGCCGATCTCCAGCCCGGCGAAGATCGCGCTGGCTGCGGCGGGGAGCTTGATGTGCAGAAACACCCACCAGGCCGGGCGCGAGAACGATCGCGCCATGGCGATGAGCTCGGGGTCGGTGCGGCGAATGCCGCTGATGGTATTCACCAGCAGCGGGAAGAAGCAGATCAGGGCGACGAGCACGATCTTGGACGCCAGGCCAAAGCCGAACCAGACCAGGATCAGCGGCGCGAGGGCGACCTTCGGGGTCGCCTGGATGGCGACGATGTAGGGAAAAACGAAGCGCTCGAACAGCGCGCTCTCGGCCACCAGGACGCCCGCGATGACGGCCAGCACCGAACCGATCGCATAGCCGATCAGCGTCGACGACAGCGTGAAGACGATGTGCGGCCAGAATTCGCCGGACGCCAGGCCCGACCACAGTGCCTGCGCCACGGACATGGGATCGGGCAACAGATAGGACGGCAGCCCGCCCGGCCGCGTCACGTAACTCCAGGCGGCCAGCACGACGAGCAGCGTCACCAGCGGCGGCACGATGGTCTTCAACAGCCTCATGGCGCGATCGCCTTGTCGTTGGACACCGCATCGAACAGGCGGCGCAATTCAAGCGCCAGCGCGTTGAAGGTCGGCGTGCCCATGGTTTCCAGCGTGCGCGGCCGCGGCAGGTCGATGGTGAGATCGGCCAGCACGCGCGCCGGACGACCGGCAAGCACGACGACGCGATCGGCCAGGAACAGCGCCTCGGGAATCGAATGGGTCACGAACATCGCCGTGCGCCGCTCCGCCATCCAGATGCGCTGCAATTCGAGCGATAGCCGTTCGCGCGTCATCGCATCGAGCGCCGAGAATGGCTCGTCGAGCAGCAGCAGCTTGGGATCGTGCAACAGCATGCGGGCGAGGCCGACGCGCTGCGCCATGCCGCCCGAGAGCTGGTTGGGATAGAGTTCGGCGCTGTCGCGCAGCCCGGTCATGGCGAGCAGTCCGTCGGCCCGCGCGCGCTCCGCGGGGCTCGCCCCGCGCGCAAAACCGACCGGCAGCAGGATGTTATCGCGGACGTTGCGCCACGGCAGCAGCGTCGGCCGTTGAAACACCATGCCGACGTCGCGGTGCGGCCGGCTGATCACGGTATCGCCGACCTTGACGGTGCCGGCTTGCGCCACCTCGAGCCCCGCAAGCAATTTGAGCAGCGTCGACTTGCCGCCGCCTGAGGGTCCCAGCACCGCGAGGAATTCGCCGTCGGCCGCCGCAAGCGACAGATCGTCCAGCACCGGCGCGCCGGAGCGGCCGGGATAGCTGAAGCGGACGCCGGACAATGCGACAAGCGGCGGCGACGTCGTCGTCGTTTCGGCGGCACTCACCGTCACGGCAACGCGCGTGCGCGTGCCACCAGCGCGTCGCGATCGAATTTCGAAAAGCCCGGCACCAGCGCGTTGCTGAAATAGGCCTCGAGCGGAATGTCTTCCGATGCAAACTCGCCGTATTTGTGCATGTCCTTGACGTAGGTCCGGATGATGTCGAGGTCATAGGCGCCCGGGACCCGGGCCTTGTGATCGTTGTCGCGCATCAGCGGTTCGATCCAGCGCTGCAGCAGGCGTATATTCGCTGCCAGCGCAACCGACGCATCGCCCTGCGGGCGCGCCGAAGGCGTCTTGCGCCAGAATGCCTCGACACAGGCGCGCGGATTGGTGTCGCAGACGACCAGCGCCCTGGTCCAGGCGCGCCCGAAGCGCTCCAGCAGGCCCGGGTTCTCGTCCAGCGTGGAGCGATGCGCAATGTAGCCGTTGACCACCATCTGCCGGAACGCCGGCGGATAGGTCAGCCGCCGGGATGCGATGCCTTCCTGCTCCATCAGGTCGATCCAGGTGCTGTTGAAATTCAGCGCCGCAACCCGGTCTTCGCGCAGCGCATGAAAGCCGGCACCGAGCACGCCGACCGCCACGATCTGCACGTCTTGTCCCGGCTTCAACCCGACGGAGCGCAACAGCGCGCGGGTCTGCGGGATCGTACCCCATGTGAGCGCGCCGACGCCGATGCTTTTGCCGCGCAGGTCCGCAAGGGTGTGAATGTCGGAATCGGCCTTGACCGCGATCTCGAGCGTATTCGACGGGCCCGCATTGTAGAAATACGACACCGGCAATGGTGGGCTTCCCGGCTTGTGGGCGGACAGCAGCGTTTCCGGCAGCGGCAATGCGATGGTGATGTTCTTCTGCAGCAGTTGCGGCAGCAGCGCACCGGCGCCCGCCAGCACCACGTAGTCGACCTCGAGGTTCTCGTCGCGGAACAGACCCAGTTCTTCGGCGATCGCCTGCACGCCGCCATCGGTGACCGTCGGCGGGATGGCAAGGCCGACCTTGACCTGGTCCGCGGCTTGCGCCCGTGGCGACGTCAGGCACAGGCCCGCCACGAGGCCCGCAAGCACGAGGGCAAATTTGCTGGTAGAACGGCTCCAGGCGAAACGATGGCCCGCTTTCGCGACGTTATCGGACAAGACCATTCTAACTCCTTGATAAACTAAAAGGTTTGCATGCGAGGTATCGGCCGTCAACGCCGCGCCGTGCATGCCGCGATTGACTTTATGAGCAAGCTATCAAAGTTGGACAATAGAAGCCGGGCGACGGGGATGACCGGCGGCCGACATCAGACGGCGGTGCCGGTGTTTCCGTTCGATAGGTAATGTGAGAAAGTGGCTCGATCGCCGTCGGACCGGGAAGAAAGAAACCATATGCGCGCAAATCGGCAGAACGGCCTTTCATCTTCCGCCGAGGTCGGCGAGATTGCCGTCCGTCGCTGTTGCATTCACTTCAGCCTGCGCTCAGACCGGCCTCGATAAGCGCTGCGTTTGACCAGCCACAGGCTCATGTCATGAATTTCATACCGCCCCAGCAGCTCGTCGCGTCGCCGGTCATCGCGTTGAACGGCGTCGAAAAGAGTTTTGACGCGCTGAAAGTGCTGGAGAACATCTCGCTCGACGTGGCGCAGAACGAGGTCGTGGCGCTGCTCGGCACCTCCGGCTGCGGCAAAAGCACGCTGCTCAACATCATCGCCGGCCTGCTCAAGCCGGACCGCGGCGAGATCCGCGTCAACGGCGCGCCGCTCAGCGATCGGCGCGAGCAGGACCGCATCGCCTATATGTTCCAGGAAGACCGCCTGCTGCCCTGGCGCAGCATCCGCGCCAATGTCGGCTTCGGCCTTGAGGCGCAGAACATCGGCAAGGCGGAGCGCCGCGCCAAGGCCGATGCCATGCTGTCCCACGTCGGCCTGTCGGATTTCGCAAAATCCTGGCCACATCAGTTGTCCGGCGGCATGCGCAGCCGCGTGGCGCTGGCGCGCAGCCTCGTGGTCGAGCCACGCATCCTGCTGATGGACGAGCCGTTCTCGAAACTCGATCCGCAGACGCGCAGCCAGATGCATGGCGAATTGCTGCGGCTGCAGGCCATCAACGGCACCACGATTCTGTTCGTCACCCATGACGTGGAGGAAGCCGTCGTGCTTGCCGACCGCATCGTCATGATGAGCCCCCGGCCCGGCCGCATCCGCACCATCAAGACGCTGGACCTGCCGCGGCCGCGCATTCCCACCGATCCGGTGGTCAATGAGCAGATCCGCCAGTTGCGGATCGAGGCGTCGTGATGGGGTCGGTGAAGCGCGTTTCCAGCATTGTCCTGCAGCGTTGCCTGTTGTTCGGGCTGATTGCAGTGGTCTGGTGGGCCGCCGCCCGCAACCTGCCGTCCTTCGTGCTGCCGGGCCCGGCCAAAGTGTTCGGCGCCATCGGCGATCTCATTCAGAGCGCGTCGTTCCGCCACGACGTCGGCGCCACCGCGAGCCGGGTGGTCAGCGGCTTCCTGTTGGCGGCGGTCAGCGGCACGGTGGTGGGCCTCGTGCTCGGCTCCAACCGCATCCTGGCGACATTCTTCGAGCCGATCCTGGCGATCCTCAATACCGTGTCGTCGGCGATCTGGGCGATCTTCGCCATCATCTGGTTCGGCATCTCCGACGCCACCACGGTGTTCGTGGTGTTCATGACGGCGTTCCCGCTGATCCTGACCAATGTCTGGCAGGGCACGCTGGCGGTGGAGCGGCAATATGTCGATCTGGCGCGCGCGTTCCGGATGTCGCAGACGCAGATCCTGCTAAAAATTTTTCTGCCGAGCATTTTGCCCTATTTTTTCTCCGGCGCGCGCCTGGCCTTCGGCTTCGGCTGGCGCGTGTCGCTGGTGGCCGAGACGCTGGGCGCCTCCGACGGCATCGGCTATCGGTTGCGCCAGGCGGCCGACCTCGTGCAGAGCGACCGGGTGTTCGCCTGGACGCTGCTGCTGGTCGCCTTGATGCTCATTCTCGAAGCCGGCCTGCTCAAGCCGCTGGAACGCGCGCTGTTCCGCTGGAAAACGTCAGTCCAATAGTGAGGATCATCCGATGATACGCAAATTCATGTTCGCCGCCGCGGCCTTCGTGGCCCTGGTGGCGCCGGCCGACGCCGCAAAGGTCAAGATCGGCTACTGGACCAGCGGCGTCAGCCTCGGCTTCGGCTCGGTGCTGGAGTCGAAAGACTTCCTCAGCAAGCGCGGCATCGAGGCGGAGTTCGTGCATTTCCCCGACGTCAACGCGCCGCTGCGCGCGCTGGCCTCGGGCTCGATCGACCTCGCCTTCGGCGCACCGCTGGCCGGCGTGTTCTCGACCGTCGCCGAGGGCGTGCCGGTCAAGATCTTTGCCGCCACCCAGCCTGCCGACGTACAGGTCGTGGTGCCCATGGATTCGGCGATCAAATCGATGGCCGACCTGAAGGGCAAGAAGGTCGGCATGTCGCCGGCCGGCTCGTCCGCCGCGGTGATTGCGGGTGCGATCCTCGCCGGCAATTACGGCATCAAGGCCGACGAGTTCACGCTGGTCGGCGGCAACGAGTCGCGCCTCGTGCAGTTTCTCGCCCAGAAGCAGGTCGATGCCTCCGCGCTGCGCTCGGTCACCGTGGCGCAGTTCGGCGCCGAGCTGAAGATCCGCCAGCTTGCCAATTTCGTCGATGAATGGAAGAAGCTGACGAAATCCGACGCCCTTCCCTATAACGGCGTCGGCGCCGTCAGCGCGGCGCTGATCACGAGCCAGCCCGATACCATCATCAATGTCATCGCCGCGCTGCGCGATACGCTGGTCTGGGGTTCGGCGCATCAGAGCGAGGTTGCCGACATTCTCGAAAAGAGCGCCAACCTGCCTAAGGACGACGCCCGCGTCTATGCCGCGAGCTGGGACGCCATGTACCGCGTGACCTTCGAGCCCGCCGACATCGCCAGCCTGAAGCGGCAGCACGAGGTGCTGGCGACGGGCGGCTTCATCAAGGGCGCGCTGAACGACGATCTGTTCGTTACCGGCCCGTACGAAAAATCCAAGAACGCAAAATAAGATCTCGAAGTAAGAAAGAACACCCTATGACCGGCAATATGAAAGCTCTCGTGCTGAGCGCCCACGGCGATCTCGACCAGTTGAAAGTGGTCACCGACAAGCCGATTCCGCAGGCCGCGGCCGGCCATGTGGTGCTGCGCGTCGGCGCCTCGTCGTTCAACTATCACGACGTGTTCACCGTGCGCGGCATGCCGGGCATCAAGGTGCCGCTGCCGGTGGTGATCGGCCTCGACCTCGCCGGCACCATCAGCGAGATCGGCGACGGCGTCACCGGCTGGTCCGTCGGCGACCGCGTGCTGGTCAATCCGCTGAAGCCCGGCGTCGGCCTGATGGGCGAGATGACCGATGGCGGCATGGCCGAATATGTCGCCGCCGATGCCCGGCAGCTGATCCGCCTGCCCGATGCGGTGTCGTTCGAACAGGCCGCGGCGCTGCCCGTCGCCTATGGCACGGCGCATCGCATGCTGATGACCCACAAGACGGTGAAGGCCGGCGACAAGGTGCTGATCCTCGGTGCCAGCGGCGGCGTCGGCACCGCCTGCATCATCCTCGCAAAGCTGCTCGGCGCCGAAGTCATCGCCTGCGCCGGCAGCGACGAGAAATGCGAAAAGCTGGCGGCGCTCGGCGCCGACCACACCGTCAACTACCAGACCACCGACTGGTCGAAATGGGCGATCGGCAAATACGGCAAGCCCGAGCGTCGCACCTTCGAAGGCGGCGTCGACACGGTGATCAACTTCACCGGCGGCGACACCTGGGTGCCCTCGCTGCGCTGCCTCAAGCGCGGCGGCAACCTGCTCGTCTGCGGCGCCACCGCCGGCTACGATCCGAAGGAGGATCTGCGTTACGTCTGGAGCTTCGAGCTTAACATCCGCGGCTCCAACAGCTTCTACGAAGACGACCTGGTGGCGCTGCTGGACCTGATCGCCGAGGGCAAGGTCGATCCGATTATCGACCGTGTCGTGCCGCTGGAGCAGGCCGCCGAGGGTCTCGCGCAGATCCGCGATCGCACCGTGCTCGGCAAGATCGTCGTCACGCCGTAAGGCATTTTATCTAAGAGCGAGATTCAGATGGCTGAAAACACCATACCGACGATCGAGGACGTCCGCGCCAAGATCACCAAGGCACCGTATCACCAGTGGCTCGGGCTGGACGTTACCTCGGTCGGTGACGGCGAGATCGAGCTCACCGCCAAATGGCGCGAGGAATGGGTGGTCAATGTCGAGGGCGGCTATACCCATGGCGGCATCCTCGCCGCCCTGGTTGACCTCACCGCCGACTGGGCGCTGATCTCCAGCAACGGCCGCGGCGTGCCGACGGTCGACATGCGGGTGGACTATCACAGCCCCGCCAAGGGCGACCTGCGCATCGTCGGCCGTGCGATCAAGCTCGGCAAGCAGGTCTCGACCGCCGAAGCCCATGTCTACGACATGTCGGGAAGGCTCGTGGCCAGTGGCCGCGGCGTCTATCTGACGCCGCCGAAATAGGGATCGCCGCATGGACATCGCGCTTGATCATGTGGTGATCAACACCCGGTTCGAGATGGACGAAGCCGCGCGGCTGATGGAAGGCCTCGGCTTCCAGCTCACGCCGCGCGGCTTTCATCCCACCTTGGGCTCCATCAACCATCTGATGGTGTTCAAGCGCGACTATCTCGAGCTGATCGGCCTGCCCCGCGACGCCAAGATCATCCGCCAGGAATTGATCGACAGCCCGATCGGCCTCAACGGTCTCGTTTTCGCCAGTCAGGACGCCGCAGCCACGCGGGAAGACGTGGTGAGCCACGGCTTCACCGCGCAGCCGGTTCAGCATTTCGCGCGGCCGCTGGTGATCGACGGCACCGAGCATGAGGCGCGGTTTTCCGCCGTGCGACTGGCGCTGGATTCCTTCGCGGCCGGCCGGCTGTATTTCTGCCAGCACCACACGCCCGAGCTGATCTGGCGGCCGGAATGGATGGCGCATCCCAATGGTGTCACGGACATCCTGGAACTGGTCATCACCAGCGCCGACCCCGCCGCCACCCGCGCCGATTACGAACGCCTCGGCCATATCGGCGGAGACTTCAAGCCGACCATCATCGATGCCGACGCGTTGCGCGACCGTTTCAGCGAGCTTGCACAACATGCGCTGGAACGGCCCGAGCAATTCGCCGCCGTGACGCTGCGCAGCCGCAATCCGCAGCTTGCGGCCGAACGCGCCAAGGCGCTCGCCCTGCCCCATGATGCGACTGACGGACGTGTCGTGGTCGCCCTCCCCGCCTTCGCGTCACTGATCGAGTTCGTCGCGTGACGGCGCCGCGCAATCTCGGTTGCATCATCGATCCCGGCGGCGAGCGCGATCAGATCGCCTTCATCGGCATCGACGCGAAGCTGCAGGAACAACAATGCAGCTACGGCGAACTCGATGATCGCGCCAACGCCGTAGCGCGCGGTCTCGCAGCGCGCGGCTATGCGCAAGGCGACCGGGTCGCGATCCTTGCGGCGAATTCGATCGACGTCATCGCCGTGCTGCTCGGCATCATGCGTGCCGGCCTCGTCGCGGTGCCGATGAATTATCGCTTTCCCAACGAGATGATCGCGATCGTCGCCCATGACAGCGGCGCACGCCTGCTGTTTTGTGACCAGGCGCGGCGGGCATCGGTGCCGCCGGATATCGAACACATCACCCTTGACGGCAGCGGGCCGAACGATCTGGCCGGGCTTGCCGATCCGGGCGCCTTCGACGCCTTTGCGCCCGTGGCCGATGAGCCTGCGATGATCCTCTATACGTCGGGCTCGACCGGCCGTCCCAAGGGCGTCGTGCTCAGCCATGCCGCGCATCTGTGGGTGGTTCGCACCCGCCAGGAGACGGAATCGCTGGCCGGCGAGCGGGTGTTAATCGCCGCCCCGCTCTATCACATGAATGCGCTGGCGCTGTCGTTCCTGGCGTTGGCCGATCGCGCCACCACGGTGCTGCTGTGGCAGTTCGCCGCCGTGCCCTATATCCAGGCCATTGACCGCCACCGCTGCACCTGGCTGACCGCCGTGCCGCCGATGATCGCGATGATGCTGCGCGAGCGCGACACGCTGGCCTCGGCGGATCTCACCTCGGTGCGCGTGATCCGGATGGGCTCGGCGCCGGTCAGCAAGAGCCTGCTCGACCAGATCCACCAGCTGCTACCGAATGCCCGGGTGATGAATGCCTATGGCACCACCGAGTCCGGTCCCGTCACCTTCGCGCCGCATCCCGACGGCCGGCCCAACCCGCTTTTCACCCTCGGCACCGCGCATCCCAAGGTGAAGCTTCGGCTGCGCGACGTTGCGGGTAACGAGAGCAATGAAGGCGTGCTGGAGATCGACAGCCCGGCGCTGCTAGCGCGCTATCACAACCGGCCGGAATTGAAGCCGCCGTTTACGCCCGACGGCTACTACGTCACCGGCGACGTGTTTCGCCGCGACGACGACGGCTTCTACACCTTCATCGGGCGGCGCGACGACATGTTCGTCAGCGGCGGCGAGAACATCTATCCCGGCGACGTCGAGGCGATCCTCGAACGTCATCCCGCGGTGGCGCAGGCCAGCGTCGTGCCCGTCGAGGACGACATCAAGGGGCAGAAGCCGGTCGCTTTTGTCGTGTTGCGCTCCGGCAAGACCGCGACCGAGGCCGAGCTGAAAGCCTTCGCGCTCGAACACATGGCCGCCTTCCAGCATCCGCGCCGGATCTGGTTCGTCGACGCGCTGCCGCTGGCAAGCACGCAGAAAATCGACCGCAAGGCGCTGGCGCAGGACGCCGCCGCGCGGATGATCCAGGGCTAATTCAGACGTCCACCTCGACCTGCAGCACATCGTTGAAACGGTTGAACGCGCCGCACAGCGCGATGCGCCAGGTCAGCTCGACGATCTGCGGTTCGCTGAAATGCGCGCGCAGGCGCTCGAACATGGCGTCGCGGATGCGGCTCCAGTTCGCGGTGACGGCGACGCTGTATTCCACCACCAAGCGATCGATCTCGTCGAGTTCGGGATGCTTTTCCCAATCCAGCAGGTTGGCGGCGCCGTCCGGCGTGATGCCCTCCACCGCCAGCTTCGGCGAATGCTGGGCGACGCAGAACTCGCACTGGTTCACCAGCGAGGTCGCGACGATGGCGAGTTCGAGATAGCGCTTCTTCAGCACGCCCTCGTCGGCGAGGTCGGTGAGCAGCCGCCACATGTGCTCGAAGATCGGCAGACGCTGGGCCATGGCGCCGGCCTGGCCCTCGAACGGGCCATAGCCGATCATGCGGTCCCACAACGGCCTGAGATGTTCGGGCAGATCGTCGCGGCGCTTGAGGGTAACGCGAGCCATGGGAAACTCCTGGGGTCAGAGACGGGACGTCCTGTCCGCGAGCGCCGAGCGCGGCTCGCGGCCAAAACCGTCGGGTTTGAAGATCAGTAGAACGACGAGGCCCGTCCCGACAAGGAACAGGCGGATGGCGGCGAGTTCGGACGCGCCGAGGCCGGGCACGAGGTCGATCAGGAAGCGGCTGCCTTCGAGCAGGAAGATCAGCGTGAAGGCGGCGATCAGTACGCCGCGATTGCTGCCGCGGCCGCCGACGACGACGGCCATGAAGGCATAGGCGGTGATGATCGGTCCGAACTGCGTCGGATCGATATAGGTGTAGTAGAACGCATGCAGGCTGCCGGCGAGGCCGAGGATCGCGCCGCCGACGGCAAACACGCGCACCCGCACCGACAGCACCGACTTGCCGAGCGCCTCGACGACGCCGGGATCGTCGCGGGTGGCACGGACGAGACGGCCGAACGGCGACCGCGCAACGCCCTGCAGCAGAACATAGACGATGAAGACGGCGAGCAGCGACAGACCGAGGAAGCCCGTGTCGGCAAAACCGCGCGGCCAAAGATCCTGCAACGGCCGCGCGATGCCGGCGACGCCGAGCATGCCCTTGGTGAGCCAGGCCTCGTAGCTGATGACGAGGCGCAGACATTCGGCGAAACCGAGGGTGACAATGGCGAGATAGTCCTCGGACAGCCGCACAGAGATCAACGCGCTGGCCGCGCTCAACGCGGCAACTCCGATCATGGCAACCAGCAGCGCCAACAGAGGCGGTACGCCCTGCACGGTCAAGAGCCCGGCGATATAGGCGCCCAGCATGTAGAAGCCGAACAGGCCGAAATTGACGAGGCCACCCAGGCCCCATTGCAGATTGAGCGCGAGCCCGGCCAGCGCGGCGATGGCGACCACCGTGAGGGTGGAGATCAGATAGACCGTCATTTGGTCACCCAGCGCTTGCCGAACAGGCCCCAGGGACGCAGCAGCAGCAGCGTCGCCATCAGCAGGAAGCTGACGATCGTGCGGTAATGCACCGGCATCACCAGGGTCGCCAGCTCTTCGGCAACGCCGAGCGTCAGCGCGCCCGCCACAGCCGCCATCGGGCTGGCGATGCCGCCGAGGATGGCCGCGGTGAACACCGGCAGCAGATAGGTCCAGCCCATCTGCGGTTCGACATTGGCGTCGAGGCCGATGAGCACCCCGGACAACGACACCAGCACGCCGGAGATCATCCACACGCTGGCGACGACGCGCGCGCGCGCGATGCCGCGCACCGCCGCGAGGTCCGGATTATCCGCCACCGCGCGCATCATGCGGCCGAGCCTCGTGAAGCGGAACACGATCCACACCACCGCCAGCGCGGCCGTCACGGTGATCAGGATGGTGAGTTGCTCGTGGTTGAGGCGGATGTCGCCCAGACGGATCGGCCGCGCCACCGGCACGTCATAGGCGCGCGGCGCATTGCCGGCGAAGAGGCGGATGACGTTTTCCAGCGCGATGGCGACGCCCATGGAGGCCACCAGCAGCGTCACGCTGGAGCGGTCGCGTAAGGGGCGGAACGCCAGCCAGTCGATCGCCACGGCGATGCCGGCGAACAGGATGGCGCCTGCGCCGGCGGCCAGCCACAGCGGCATGCCGAGCACGACATTGCCGACATAGACCAGATAGGCGCCGCAGGTGAGATAGGAGCCGATGGCGTAATTGGCGAAGCGCAATACGCTGAAGGTCAGCGACAGCGCCAGCGCGGGCAGCGCCAGCAGCAGGCCGGCGACGATGCCGTTGACGAGCAGCTGACCCATCACGCGCCCCCAAGATAAAGGCGCCGGATCTCGGGATCGGCGAGTACTTCCGCGGCCGGCGCGGCCAAGCGAATGCGGCCGGCGACCAGCACGACGCCCTGATCGGCGGCGCCGAGGCCGAGCCGCGTGTTCTGCTCCACGATCAGCATCGTCACGCCCGATTGCGCGACGCGGCCGATCACCTCGAACAGCAATTCGGCATTGCGCGGCGACAGCCCGGCCGAGGGCTCGTCCAGCGCCAGTACCGAGGGCTCCGGCATCAGCGCCGCGGCCATCGCCACCATCTGGCGCTGGCCGCCGGAAAGATGGCCGGCGGCGCTGCGTAGCTTGGCGCGGATTTCCGGAAACAGGCCGAGCACGGACTCCAGCCGCTCGGCGAAGGGCGGACCGTTCAACGGCGCGACGAATTCGTGGCCCACCTGCAGGTTTTCCAGCACGGTCATGTTGCGAAAGATATTGGCTTCCTGCGGCACGTAAGCGAGGCCGCGCGCCGCCCGCGCCGGGGCGCTGAGCTCAGTCACGTCGGTATCGCCTAGTTGCACGGCGCCGGAGAACGGACGCAGCAGGCCGACCGCGGTCTTCATCAGCGTCGATTTGCCGGAGCCGTTGGGGCCGACCACCACCAGGGTTTCGCCGGCCCGCACCGAGAGCGTGACGCGGTGCAGAATCGGCTGGCCGCCATAGCCGGCCACGACGTTGCGCATCTCCAGTCCCGTGGCGCGCATGGTCATGCCTGGGTGCCCAGATAGGCCGAGGCGACCTCGGCATTGGCGATCACCTCGTCGAAACGGCCTTCGGTCAGCACGCGCCCTTCGGCCAGCACATAGACGCGATCGCACAGCGCGCGGACCATGCCCATATTGTGCTCCACAAGGCCGAAGGTGGTGCCCTCCTGCCGCAGCGCCTGGACGAAGTCGACGATCTCGCCGATCCGCGTCGGGTTCACGCCCGCGCTCGGTTCATCCATCAGCACAATACGGGGATCCAGCATCAGCGCGCGGCAGATTTCCAAGAGCTTCTTCTGGCCGCCCGACAGCGTGCCGGCCGGCGCATCCGCAAGCTTCCAGAGATCGACACGCTGCAGCAGCGCGCGAGCCTTGTCATGCGCGACGTCCTCCTCGGCCTTGACGGCGCGGCGGGCGACCAGCAGCGACAGCAGGCGTTCGCCGCGCATGCGCGGCTGCGCGACCAGGACGTTTTCGAGCACCGTGAGGCTGGCCAGTTCGCGCGACAGCTGGAATGTGCGCGCAAGGCCGCGCTGGGCGCGCCACACCGGGCCGTGGCGCGTCACCACGTCGCCGGCCAGACGCACCTCGCCTTTGGACGGCGTCACCGCGCCGGCCAGTACGCCGAACAGCGTGGATTTGCCAGCGCCGTTCGGCCCGATCAGGCCGGTGACGGCGCCGGCGGCCAGTCGCACCGACGCGCCATTCAGCGCGGTGAAACCGCCTTCATACACCACGCTGACATCGACGGCTTCGAGCATCGCGTCAGCGGATCTCGCCGATCAGCTTGGCTTCGCCCGACTTGATGACGAAGTGGCCGTAGCTCAGATTGGTCTGGTCACCATTCGCCGCAAAACGGAAATCCGACGCGGCACCCGCATAGCGGAACGGCTTGCCGGCCTGCAGCGCCTTCAGGGCTTCGGCGGGATCGCCGAGCGACGGACCATCGCCGTTCACCAGCGCCGGAAATTCCGGACCGAATTTCGCGGCATCGGGGCTCTTGGCCTTTTCGATGGCGAGTGCGGTGAGCACGATCTGGTCGAACACCTGCGCGCCGAAGGTCATGATGGTGCCTTCCGGCTTGCCGATCTCCTTGAGGTAGCGGCTATAGGCGACGGACTTGCCCACCGGTACCTGCTGAGTCCAGACCACGCCCTCGGCGACATTGGCGCCGACATTCTTGACGAACTGGGGCCCCGCCGCATTGCCGAATGCGTAGATCTTGCTGTCATAGCCCGAGCGGAACGCTTCCTTGGTGATGGCGCTGAGCTCGTTGATATAGGCCGCGACGAACACCGCCTGCGGCTTCTTGGCGAACACCTGCTCGACCTCGGTGCGATAGGACGGCTGGCCGGCATTGAACGACACCACGTCCAACACCTGGCCGCCGGCGGCGGTGAAGGCCTTGCGGAATGGTTCGAGGGTGCTCTGGGTGAACGGCGTCTGCAGCACCAGGATGGAGGCGGTCTTGACGCCGTCCTTGATCATCGCCTTGGCAAAGCCCTCGCCCCAGCTCTTGCCGTTGGTCTGGAAGCGCCACACCAGGTTTTTGGTGTCGCCATCGGTGATCTCGTCGGCCGAGCCGACCACGGTCAGCGCGACGTTCTTTTCCAGCGCGATCGGCTTGATGGCGAGTGCCACGGCGCTGCTCCACACCCCGCCGATCGACACGACCTTGTCGACATCGATCAGCTTTCGCGCGGCGGCGACGCCAGCGGTGGGCTGCGATTCATCGTCGGCGACGACGAGCTCGAGCTTGCGGCCGAGCACGCCGCCGGCATCGTTGACGATCTTCACCGCGGCGCGCGCCGCCTGCTCCTCTTCCTGGCCATAGGGGCCGCCGGTACCGGTCAGCGGCGCCAGCAGACCAATGCGCACCGTCTCGGTCTGGGCGGACAAGGCGGCAGGAAAGGCCAGCGCGGCGACGACCGCCATAGAGGTCGCCAGCAATGAGCGGCGCAGCGAGGAAGGGATCAACACGGTTTATCTCCAGGGCATGTTGCAGGACAGTCGAACATATCGGCGAAGGCGACGGCCCGGTGCTTCGGCCGGTTCCGCCGTCGATCGACTGCCGTCACCCGACCGGTGATCCTTGTCAATATAGCTATTGAAAGAAGATAAACAGGCCGGATTTAGACCTCACGGTGGTAGAATCCATGCCCAAAAGCCCGCCAAAGAAAACATTCCACCGAAGGCGAGGACGGCTGATTTCGATCCGGGAGCCGACAACACGTCATGCCACGCGTAGCAGCCCTAATCCTCGCTTCCGACATGGGCGCGGCGGATGCTGCGGACGGTCCACCAGATTGCCAGCGCGGCAATGGGGACGAAGGCCGCGGTGACGATGCTGGGATCGACGGAGAGTTTGCCCGCGTCGTGCACGGCCTTCACCAGATATGAAAACAACCCGACGACGTAATAGGTAACGGCGGCGACGGAGAGACCTTCCACCGTCGTTTGCAGGCGCAGCTGCAGCTGCGTCCGCGTGTTCATCGATTTCAGCAATTCCTGGTTCTGCTGTTCGAGTTCGACATCGACGCGGGTGCGCAGCAGGTTGGCGGCGCGCGCCAGTTTCAGCGACAGGTTGGATTGCCGCGCCTCGATGGTGACGCAGGTGCGCAGCGCGGGCTTCATGCGCCGGGCCAGGAAGGTCGACCAAGTCGGCTGGCCGCCGACGCCGCGTTCGCCGATGGTTTCCAGCCGCTGCGCGACGATCTCCTCATAGGCGCGGCTGGCGCCAAAGCGGAACACGCTGGCGGCGGCGCCGGCCTCGACCTCGGCGGCGAGCGCGGTCAGTTCATCAAGCAGACGATGATTGCTGGCGAGATCGCCGCTGCGCCGCATCTGCTCGGTGACTTCGACCAGTCGGCGTTCCGACGCGGCGATGGACGGCGCCAGCCGCTGCGCCTCCGGCAGGCCGAGCAGCGCCAGGGTGCGATAGGTTTCGACCTCGATCACATGGCGGACCAGCGCGCCGGCGCGCTCCGCAGGCATGTTGCGGCTGGCGACGAGGATGCGGACGAAGCCGGATGGGCCGGGCTGAAAGTCCGTCGCGTATAGCGCGGTCGCGTCCGTAGTCTCCGCCACCGCGAGACTGGCAGTGTCGAACAGCCGCTCCGGCAAGGTGCGCGCGGGATCGTCGGCAAGCAGATGGAGGTCGACCGCGACCAGCAATGGCCCAGGCTGCTTCATCAGCCGCATCGGCGACGCCAGCGTCGACGCGTCCGGATGAAACGGTGCCGCGCCGGGATCGGCGGGCATTTCCCAGGTGTAGGTGGTGAATTCCGAATGCTGCTCCCAGCGCAGGATCGTCGTGCCGAAGGGCACGCGGTGATGCTTGCCGGCGGCGGGCGGCGCGGACAGGCCGCGGCTGTCGCAAAACGCCACGAGATTGTCGCGATCGGCTTGCACCGTGCCGGTCGCCGAGGTGTCGAAGGCGAAGTGCAGGATGCGCGCCGGCACCGCAATCGCGGTGATCGGCCTGGCATGGACTTCGCTGAGGATCGCCGCACGCAAGGCATGCGGCGCGAGATGCAGCGGCTCACGATCGCCGATCAGAACCTCTGCCGTCATGGCGCGCCCACTTCTTGCGAGCGTTCAGGCCGCCTTGGCGAGCCCGAGTTCGGCCCAGATCTTCGCCAGCGCCTGCACGAGATGTTCGATATCCGCGTCGGTGTGGTGCGGCGACGGCGTGATGCGCAGCCGCTCGGTGCCGCGCGGCACGGTCGGATAGTTGATGGGCTGCACATAGATGCCGTAGCGGTCGATCAGCACGTCGCTGATCTCCTTGCACAACACGGGATCGCAGACCATCACCGGGACGATGTGGCTGGGATTGTCGAGATGGGCGACGCCGGCCTGATCGAGCCGCCGGCGCAGCCGCGCCACGCGGTCCTGATGCATCGCGCGCTCCTGCGCGCTGCTCTTCAGATGCCGGATGCTGGTCAGTGCCCCCGCCGCCACCGCCGGCGGCAGCGACGTGGTGAAGATGAAGCCCGAGGCGTAGCTGCGGATGAAATCGCAGATCGTCGAGGATGCCGCGACATACCCGCCGATCACGCCGAACGCCTTGGCCAGCGTGCCCTCGATCACCGTCAGGCGATGGCTGAGCCCTTCGCGGTCGGCGATGCCGCCGCCTTTGGGGCCATAGAGGCCGACCGCATGGACCTCGTCGAGATAAGTCATCGCATGATGCGCGTCGGCGACGTCGCACAGTTCGGCGATCGGCGCGATGTCGCCATCCATGGAGTAGACCGACTCGAACGCGACCAGTTTCGGCGCGTGCGGATCGAGGTCGGCGAGCTTGCGTTCGAGATCGCGCGGGTCGTTGTGGGCGAAGATGCGCGTCTCGGCGCGCGAATGGCGGATGCCCTCGATCATCGAGGCATGGTTGAGTTCGTCGGACAGAATGGTGCAGCCCGGCATGCGCGAAGCCAGCGTGCTCAGCGACGCCATGTTGGAGACATAACCCGACGTGAACAGCAGCGCCGCCTCCTTGCCGTGCAGATCGGCGAGCTCCTGCTCGAGCAGCACGTGATAATGGTTGGTGCCGGCGATGTTGCGGGTGCCGCCGGCGCCGGCGCCGCAGGCATCCAGCGCCTCATGCATGGCCGCCAGCACGGCCGGGTGCTGGCCCATGCCGAGATAGTCGTTGGAGCACCACACCGTTACCTCGCCGTGGCCCGATGGATGATGATGCGTGGCGCGCGGGAAGGCGCCGGCGCGGCGTTCCAGATCGGCAAAGACGCGGTAGCGGCCTTCGCGATGCAGGTTGTCGAGCTGGCGGCGGAAATAGGCCTCGTAGTTCATGACGTCCTCCCGTTGATCGTCGCCGCCGGCGCCGTGTCCAGATGCCGCGTCGTTGCGCTGTCGCTGCGTGGGTTCTGTTCGAGAAAGCGGCGGCGGAATTCGTCCTCGAGCCGTTGCCGCGCACTGATCGATCGTGCCGGAACAGGGGTCGGCTCCGGCCGATCGTTCGAGATCACCATCAGTTGCGACATCGCGGCGGGCGGCTTGCTGTCGAGGGTCGGCTTCATGATCGTCTCCTCCGAAACGGGCGTCCGCATCCCCCATCCCCACAGCGTGATGGCGGGCAACGGCAACAGCATGAACCAGTGTTCGATGACGCCCAGCGCAAACAGCGTCGAAACCAGCGTGAGCCCGGCAATCTCGAACGGCGTTGCCGCGACCTCGACGAGGCGCTGGATCATGATCACCAGCGCCGCCGTCGCGAGCGTGACCGAGAGCGGGAAGAAGCCGCTGACCGGTTTTTGCCGGAAGTAGCTCTTCAGGAAGCGGACCGGCTCCGGCATCAGTTCGTCATTGGTGACGGGCACGCCCAGAAACAGATTGATCTTGGCGCTCTGCCGCAGCACCCACAGCGCCGCGAAGGTCCACAGACCGACCTTGCTTGCGCCGGACCAGGTCAGCAGCACGACGGTGCTGCCGCAGACCAACAGGACGAGCTCGTGATAGGCGATCGCCTGCAGCGCCAGGCCGAGGCGGCCGATGCCTTTGACCCCGGTGCGACAGGCCAGCGGCCGCGGTCCCGTGACCCAGCCGGCCAGGAAGGCGATTTCCTGCGCGCCCCAGAGCAGGATGGTCCCGGTGAAGGCGGCATAGGCGCCGCCGACGCTGACGTCATTGGCGGTCACCGCCAGGGCATAAAGACCCGACGCGGCCAGCCCGGCCGTGCACACGACCTTGAGGGCAAGGCTGCCCCCTGCCCGGCCCACCAGCAGCAGGACGGCTCCGGTGCTGAACCACCAGACGAACGCGGCATAGAGGGGCGGCAGCAGGGTCGACGACATGACGCCCTCACCACGCCGGTTGCAGGCAGACCTGCCGCGGCAGCACGTTCGGCTTGGCCGGCAGCAGGAACAGACGTGCAAAAGTGAAGGCCGCCGACGCGGTGAGCCCGAGGCGCTTCACCTTGGCGCCGACACCGCCTCGTGCCTTGGCGTCGGCGATCCCCTCCGAGATCACCCGCAGGCGCTCGAGCCCCGCGAGAAATTGCGGATGGTCGATATCCAGCATCATCGGAAACACCTGCTTCGAGATTTCCGACGTGACGCGAAAGACCTGCATGTCGTAGTCGGTGGGATCGACGCCGAGTGCGGCGTGGAACGCCGGACGCATGTGATCGCGCACATACATGGTGGCGAACACTGCGAGCAGGAAGAACTTGATCCACAGCTTGTTGACCCCGCGCAGCAGCGACGGGTCGGCGCGCATCAACAGCGCAAAGGCCTCGCCGTGCCTGAACTCGTCATTGCACCATCGCTCGAACCAGCGAAAGATCGGGTGGAACTGGTGCTCGGGATGGCGCTCGATCTGGCGGAAGATGGTGATGTAGCGGGCGTAGCCGATCTTCTCCGACAGGTAGGTCGCGTAGAAGATGAATTTCGGCTTGAAGTAGGTGTACTTCTTCACCTTGGTGAGAAAGCTGAGATCGACGCCGATGCCGTGGTCCTTGAGGATCTCGTTGATGAAGCCGGCATGGCGCGCTTCGTCGCGGCTCATGTAGCTGAACAGCTCCTGGATATCCTTGTTCTTGATGCGCTTCTTGATCTCTGCATAGAGCACGCAGCCGGAGAATTCCGCCGTCAGCGAACTGACCAGAAAGTCCTTGAACTCGCGGCGCAGCTCCGGCGGCAATTGGCTGAGGTCGTTTTCGAATTCGTCGGTCTTGACGAAATGCGCCTTGTTGTAATCGGCGCGCAGCTCGTTGATCACCGCATTCCATTCCGCGCGGACGAGGCCGACATCGAGCCGGTCCATCGCGGCGAAATCCGTGGTGTAGAAACGCGGGCTGAGGATGGTGTCCTCGCGGGCGAGTTCGGTGCTTTCCGCATTGCCCTTGATCGGGGCGCGCGTCTTCAATTGGCCCTGGGTGCCGCCTTCCATGGGGATCATGATGCCCTCCCGTCCGAGAAGCTGACTTCATAGAGTTCGGTCAGTTCGAGGTAACCTTCGATCCTGGCCCGGATCTGGTCCATCACGCTGCCGCGCACCACGGTTGCGGTTCGTCGCACCACAATGCGCTCGCCGAATCGGATGTCGGTGGGTGCATCGTGCACCCTGACCTCGTCGCCGGGCCGGATGTCGATGTCGCCGTCGAGCATGACGTGGGCGTGTAGGGTCTCGGAGGTCTGCTCGATCTCGAC
>JBEVEC010000246.1:0-4783 GCA_040512975.1 Tardiphaga sp.
TCGACGATGGCGCGCGCGACATTTTCGAGCGTGTAGGGCTTCTGCACTACGGGCCGCGTGCGGTGCTCCATCGGCAGCTTGGCCTGCTCGCCGTAGCCGCTGGCGAACAGGAAGGGAATGCCGAGGTCGTTCAGGCGGTCGGCGATCGGAAACGAGTTCTGGTCGCCGAGATTGATATCGAGCACCGCGATCGCGGGCGGCGCGCTGTCGAGGGTCTCGAGTGCTGCTTCCACCGTGGACGCCGTGTGGATGGTATTGGCACCGAGCCGCGACAGAATGTCTTCGGCATCAAGCGCGATGATCAGGCTGTCCTCGACCAGCATCACCGATTTGTCGATGAGCACGGTGGGCGGCGGCGCCGTGGGATGATTGACGGCAGGGCGCGCAAATTTGATGGCAGGTCCGGCAAAATTCCTCGGCTCCGACACATGCCGCGCAGGAATCCGGAACGACGCCTGGAAGCCGGCGGGGTGATAATGTGCCTCCGACGATCCACCGAGATCGTAGGGCACCGAACGCTCGATGATGGTGGTGCCGAAACCCTTGCGGGAGGGCTGGCGCACTTCGGGGCCGCCTTCTTCCTTCCAGGACAGCACCAGGTCCTTGTCGTCGTTGCGGCGCCAGGTCACGCTGACCGTGCCGTTGCCGGACAGGCTTCCATATTTGGTCGAGTTGGTCACCAGTTCGTGGACCACCAGCGCCATGGTGGAATAGGCCTGCGGATTGAGCAGCGTCGGCGGGCCATCCGAATGGATGGTGCGGTCGCCGGCGAAAGCCGCGGCCTCGGCGTCGATCAGCGCCTGCAGCGGCGCGGGTCCCCAGTGGTCGTCGGTGATCTGGTTATGCGCGCGCGCCAGCGCGTGGATGCGGCCATCCACCTGCTGGACGAAATCCTTCACCGCCCCCTCATTGGGCCGCGACTGCCGGATCAGCCCGCGGATGACGCCGAGGATGTTGCGGACGCGGTGATTGAGCTCGGCGATCAGCAGTTCCTGCCGCGCGCTGGCCTGGTGCCGCTCGGCCGCGGCCTCGTCGGCGAGCCGCAGCACCACCTCGATCAGGGTCGCGCGCAGCGTCTCGGCGACGCGCAGCTCCGACGGCGTGAAGGGCCGGGAGCGGCCCTCGACCAGCTCCTTCCACTCGGCAAAGCTTTCGCGCGGTGTCAGGCGTGGGCCGTTGGGGCCGTATTCGACCGGCTTGTGGGGATCGCCTGCCCAGCGCACCGAGCGCACCAGTTCGGAGCGGAACAGCACCACATAGTCGCGCGGCGAGCGCGAGATCGGAATCACCAGCATCCCGGCCGCTTCCGCAGCGTGTTCGCTAGCGGTCTCGACCAGCGACGCGATGCGGTCGGTCGCATAGACCTTGCCGGCGGCGGTGCCGTTCAGCGCGCGAACGATGCGCCGGAAAGCGTCGGTCGGCGGCGTGATGCCGGAGAACGCGTAGCCGCCATTGATCCAGACGCCGACGCCATCGGCGGGAATCGCGTGGGTCAGAATGTCGGCGAGCCAGTCGGGGTCCTTCAGCAGGGTCTCGTCGGATGCCACTGCGCCGAGCAACTGGTCCGAGATGTCGCGCGCGCGCCGGTCATATTCGACGATCGCCTTGCGCTCCCGGCTTTCCAGCCGCATCGAGAACATCTGCGCGAACAGTTCGCTCACCGAGCGCGACTGGAAGGTCGGGCAGCGCGCGGAATAATGATGGCAGGCGAACAGGCCCCACAATTCGCCGTCGACGATGATGGAAATCGACAGCGACGCGCCGACGCCCATGTTCTTGAGATATTCGATATGGATCGGCGACACCGAGCGCAGCACCGAGAGCGACAGGTCGAGCGGGCGGCCGTCCTCGTCGCGCTCCGGCAGGATCGTCACGGGCCTGCTGTCGACATCGCTGATGATGCGCAGCAGATTGCGCTTGTAGAGCGCGCGCGCCTGCTGCGGGATATCGGATGCGGGATAATGCAGGCCCATGAAGGTGCCGATGCCGCTCTTGCAGGATTCGGCAACGACTTCACCCGACCCCTGGGCATCGAATTTGTAGACCATGACGCGGTCGAAGCCGAGCAGCGCGCGGACCTGGCGGGCGCCTTCGCGATAAAAAGCCGGAAGATCCTGGGCAAGATCGAGCCGCGCCACCATCGAACGAACGACGCCGGTCGCGTCTCCGGGGCGCTCCGAGCTCGGTTGGGCCTCGATCACGATCTGGCCGCCCGACATATGCAGGGCGATGTCGAAAGCCGATCCACCGCTGACCAGTTTGCAGCCGAACAGCCGCTCGGTCGCGTCGGCACCGCGCAGCATTCCCACGCGGTTGCGTAGGTCATGCAATGCGGTCGGCGGCAGCGCCTGCGCCAGCGGATAGCCGATCAGATCGGACGGCGACTTGCCGATGAAGTCCGCCACATTGGCGGAGGCGCGCGCGACGATCCAGTCGGAGGAGACGGCAAGGAGAAACCCGATCGGCTGGATGGCACCGAGAATGTGAATGGGCTCACGGTCGCAATTCGACAGATCGACACGTGATGTCATTCGAACCCACACAGAATAATGCGCCCGATATCACCACGGGCGCCGATCATAAAATACGCGCGGATTGAAAAATAGTTGCGCGGGGGCGAGATGGGAAGCGCAGCCCGCCCGACCGCACGTCAAACATGCATTATGTTCCGGCTCGCCTTCCGGTTAAGGCAGGGCGAGCCGGATTTCACCTGTTAACGCATGGAGATGGCCAGGCCAGACAGGTCGGCATTGACCATCAGTCCGGTCTGCTGGCCGGTGAGCTGCAGCACGGCGCCTTTTTCGTTGCTCAGTACGATGGCGCTGACGCCACGGCCGACGGCCGCCCCGGCGCCGCCCGCGCCATAGACGCCGGCCACATCGGACGGCTGAAAGATGTTGCTGACGCGGCCCGACAGGTAAGTCTGCGAAGCGCCGAACACCAAGCCGGCGCTCAGGCCGCCGATCGACAGCGGATAGGCGCGACCGCGGAAATAAAGCGTGCCCGATCCGCCCGACGCGCCGATGAACCAGCCGCCCTTGATAACATTGATGCGGACAGTGCCGCTGTCGGCGCGGGCGGCGGTCGAGCCCGCCGAAAGGCCGAGGGCGGCGATGGCGAGCGCCGCGGCGATGGTGGTGCGAAGCGAGAGACGTGACATGCGATTTCCCCGATATGACTGAACGGCAACCGGCGGATTAGCACAGCGTCGCCCGGGGTTGGCAAGCCATCGCAGGGTGCGCAGGCGGCGCAACATCGCGCGCCGCCTGTACGCGTGTCGATCATTCAGCGCGCGAAGCGACCGCGTCCGCTGATGAGTCGGATGATGAGCAGCAATAGAACGGCGCCGATGGTGGCATTGATGATGGCGCGGACGATGCCGGCGCCGAGATGAATGCCGAGCTGCGGCAGCAGCCACGAGCCGATGAAGGCGCCGAGGATGCCGACGATGAGATCGCCGATCAGGCCGAAACCGGCGCCGCGAACGATTTGGCCGGCGAGCCAGCCCGCAACGATGCCGACAAGGAGAATAACGAGCAGGCTTTCACCGGAGAGATTCATGATTGTGGTCTTTCCAAAGGATTGAATGCAGATGGCAGGACAAGTGGCGCTGTGGCCAACGGTTCCGTCACTGTCTCAAGATCGCGCGCTTTCATCCGCAGGTTGGCGCGGAAGCCACAAAACACCGGACTATCAAAACGCGCGCCGCCCTCATTCGCTCGCCAATGCGCGTGACCTCTCACTGGCGGGGAGAGGCGAAGCCACGCCGCCGATCGTTTGGAATCAGTTGTAGCCGCGCAGCGGCCCGAACAGCCGCTCGAACAGATCGGGCTCCGGGACCACCCACTCGCCGGGCGCGCCGGTGCGCAGGTCCTGCACGTAATGCGGCGGTGCGTTGACGTAGTACAGCGGCGGCGCCGGGCGGATGCCGGTGTAGACGACCGCAGGCGCAGCGGCGCGACGCGTGCGATAGGGCGCGTCGCGATAATCGGCTGCGAAAGCCGACGTCGTTGCGGCTATAAGACTTGCCACGATCAGCACAACCCGCACGACAACACCCTCGGCCCGGGCCCTGATAATGCCCATGCGATGAGGGTAATTGTGAGTGGTTAAGGAAGGATTCGCCTTGTGCGGGAAATGCCGTGCGGAGTTGTGTGTTTTTGTGGCGCACCCTAAAGTGGCTTTTGCAAAACGGGGGATGCCACTATGAACAAGCCGTTCTTCGAAACCCATGACCGTTTCCTGCGCAGCAGCTCGGTGGGCAACTGGCCCGATCGACTTAACCTGCGCTACGAAGCGATCATCGACCGCACGGCCGGGCAGCTAAGGGGCGCCCGCGTCCTCGATATCGCCAGCCATGACGGCCGCTGGTCGTTCGCGGCGCTGGAGGCGGGGGCCGCGCATGTCACGGGCATCGAGGTGCGGCCCGAACTCTCGGCGGCCGCGAAGATCAATATCGCTTCGGACCGGTTCAATGCGGTGACCGGTGACGTCTTCACCCAGCGCGCGATCTTCGATCAGCCGTTCGACGTGGTGCTGTGCCTCGGCTTTCTCTATCACACCACCCGGCACGAGGAGATTTTCGAACTGATCCGGGCAACCCATGCCAGGACCGTCGTGGTCGATACCCGCCTGACGCCCGGCGACGGCAATTTCGTCCAGATCCACAAGGAGCGCGCTGACGATCCGGCCCATGGCTTGGCCGATCGCGGTGTGCGCGATGAGATGATCCTGTACGGCTGGCCCACCCGCGGCGCCGTCACCTTCATGCTCGATCACTTCG
>JBEVEC010000249.1:0-6475 GCA_040512975.1 Tardiphaga sp.
CCATCATCGAACAGCGGCGGCGGCGGTTCTTCGGATTCGACGGATCGCAATCGCCCCAGCCCAGCGCCGGACGCGGCACGCCGGCAGAAGAGCCGCAGCCGAGGATCGTGAGGACCAGCGTCATGCCGGCACCTTGCTAAACAAGCGGAAGAAGTTGTCCGTCGTCTGCTCGGCGATCTGCTCGAACGACACGCCGCGCGCCTCCGCCAGCACCTTCGCCGTCTCCACGACGTAGGACGGCTCGTTGCGCTTGCCGCGCCACTTGCCAGGCGCCAGGAACGGCGCGTCGGTTTCGACCATGATACGGTCGGCCGGGAGTTCGGCGGCAAGGTCGCGCAGCGCCTGCGATTTCTTGAAGGTGATGATGCCCGTGAACGAAATCGACAGTCCCATTCCGATCGCCTTCATCGCCAGTTCGCGCCCGCCGGTGTAGCAATGCAGCACCGCGCGAAACGATCCCTTGGCCATCTCCTCCTCGAGGATGCGGCCGCAATGTTCGTCGGCTTCGCGGGTGTGGATCACCAGCGGCAATCCTGTCGCGCGCGCCGCCGCTATGTGCGCGCGAAATCCGCGCTCCTGCGCGCCGCTTGAGCCGTGTTCATAGAAATTGTCGAGCCCGGCCTCGCCAAGGGCGACGACCTTCGGATGCTTCGTCAGTTTAATCAGTTCGTCGGCCGGAATGCCGTCTTCCTCGTCGGCTTGGTGGGGATGGGTGCCGACCGAGCAATAGACATTGGGGAAGCGCTCGGCGATTGCCAGCAGCGCCGGCAACCGGCGCACCCGCGTGGAGATGGTGACGATGCGACCGATGCCAACGGCTTCGGCGCGCGCGACGATGCCGTCAAGGTCTTCGGCGAAATCGGGAAAGTCGAGATGGCAGTGACTATCGACAAGCATTGCGCGGCTTAGCCTGCCGCCGGCGGATCGATATAGCGTGGGAACACGCCGGTCGGTGTCGGCAGTTGCACGCCGGGCTTGATGCGGGCGGCAATCGCGATGAAGTCGCGTTCGCCTTCGGCGATGCCGAGCACGTCGAGCAGCTTGGCGCAGGACGCCGGCATCACCGGCTGCGCGAGGATCGCGACCTGCCGCACCACTTCGGCGGTGACATAGAGCACCGTCGCCTGCTTGGCCGGATCGGTCTTGGCCAGCGCCCACGGCGCCTCGCCCGCAAAATAGCGGTTGGCCTCGGCGACCACGGCCCAGATCGCATCCAGCGCCTTGTGGATCTGCTGCGTCTTCATCGCCTCGCGCGCCTGCTCCAGCATGCCGTCGGCCTGCGCCAGGATCGCCTTGTCGTTGTCGCTGAAGGCGCCCGGCTCCGGCAGCACGCCGCCATACTGCTTGGCGATCATCGACAGCGAGCGCTGCGCGAGATTGCCGAGGTCGTTGGCGAGGTCGGCATTGGTGCGGTTGACGATGGCTTCGTGGTTGTAGCTGCCGTCCTGCCCGAACGAGACCTCGCGCATGAAGAAATAGCGCATCTGGTCGACGCCGTATTGCGCGGCCATGCCGATGGGATCGACCACGTTGCCGACCGACTTCGACATCTTCTCCCCGCGGTTGAGCAGGAAGCCGTGACTGAACACGCGATGCGGCACCTCGATGCCGGCGGCCATCAGGAAGGCCGGCCAGTACACCGCGTGGAAGCGGACGATGTCCTTGCCGATGACGTGCAGGTTCGCCGGCCAGAAGCGCTTGAACTCCTCGCCGTCCACGTCGGGATAGCCGGCAGCCGTGATGTAGTTGGTCAGCGCGTCGATCCAGACATACATCACGTGGCCGGGCGCGTTCGGCACCGTGATGCCCCAGTCGAAGGTGGTGCGCGAAATCGAGAGGTCCTGCAGCCCGCCCTTGACGAAGCTCATGACCTCATTGAGCCGCTCCCGCGGCAGCACGAAATCGGGCACGCGCGCATAGAGGTCCAGAAGCTTGTCCTGATAGGCCGACAGCCGGAAGAAATAGGTTTCCTCCTCGGTCCACTCCACCGGCGATCCGAGCGGTTCGCGGCGCACGCCGTCGTCGCCGACGGTGGTCTCACCTTCGTCGAAATAGGCTTCCTGGCGCACCGAATACCAGCCGGCATATTTGTCGAGATAGATCGCGCCGGCTTTCTCCAGCGCAACCCACAGCGCCTGAACCGAGCGCTCGTGGCGCGGCTCGGTGGTGCGGATGTAGTCGTCATAGGAGATGTTGAGCGCGGTGTCCATCTCGCGAAAACGCTCAGAATTGCGGGTCGCCAGCTCCAGCGGCGTCAGGCCTTCCTTGATGGCGGTCTGCTGCATCTTCAGGCCGTGCTCGTCGGTGCCCGTCAGGAAGCGCACGTCATAGCCGTCGAGCCGCTGGAAGCGCGCAATGGTATCCGTCGCCATCACCGTATAGGCGTGACCGATATGCGGTACGCCGTTGGGATAGAAGATCGGCGTCGTCAGGAAATAGGCCGGTCGGGCCGAACTGCTTGCATTCGCCATCGTTGCGAAGGCCTTTCGTACTATTCAAGAACGTTGTCGGACA
The DNA here is from genome assembly GCA_040512975.1 of Tardiphaga sp. Taxonomy (GTDB): domain Bacteria; phylum Pseudomonadota; class Alphaproteobacteria; order Rhizobiales; family Xanthobacteraceae; genus Tardiphaga. The sequence goes on from JBEVEC010000249.1 coordinate 2,515, forward strand.
CGACCAGGCGCGGCTTTGGTGCGTCAGCGCACGGCTTCCGCGAGAAGCCCGAACACCGAGAAAACCAGCGGTTTTCGCTCGAGATTATAGGCTTCGGTCTCGCGCGCGGCGCGGTTGATCTTGTCCCATACCTCCGCCAGCCGCGCAAGGCGGGGCAGATTGGCATTGGCGTCGCCGGTGCGCATGCGCTCGCCGATCCAGCGGTCGACGCTGTCGACAAAGGCGCCGAGTGCGACGCGGTCGGTGGTGCCGAGCGCCTCGCCGAGCGCGTGCAGCTCGCGCGGGTCGACATTCGGCAGCGTCTCGAGCAGCGACGCAGTGCGCTGGTGCAGTTTTAGCGCGCCGCCGCCAAGCAAGTTGAGCGCGCGCGACACACTGCCTTCGGACGCCGCGGCGACGTCCTTCAATAAGGGATCGTCGAGCTCGAGTTCGGCGGCCTGCGCCGTGGCGCGGGTGACGTCGGCTTCCGTCAGCGCGCGCAGCGGCAGCTTGCGGCAGCGCGACTGGATGGTCGGCAGCACTTTTGCCTGGGCGTGGGTGACCAACAGGAACAACGAGCGCTGCGGCGGCTCTTCAAGCACCTTGAGCAGCGCATTGGCAGCGTTGGCGTTGAGTTCGTCGACGGTGTCGACGATGCAAACGCGCCAGCCGTCGATCGCCGCGGTGGAGCCGAAGAACGACACGGTCTCGCGGGTCTCGTCGACCGTGATCACGGTGCGCATCACGCCTTTGTCGTTCAGCGAACGTTCCAGCGTGAGCAGCCCGCCATGGGACTCCGCCGCCACATGCCGCGTCACCGGATGCGCCGGATCGAGCTCCAGCGACGCGGCGGACTGCACCTGGGGCGCTGCCGGATCATGATGAGCCAGCACGAAGCGCGCCATCCGGTAGGCCAGCGTCGCCTTGCCGATGCCCTGCGGGCCGCCGATCAGCCAGGCGTGCGGGATGCGCCCGCCGCGATAGGCGTTGAGCAGCGTCGCTTCGGCGTCCTTGTGGCCAAACAGTGCCGTGGTCTCGCGCGGATGCGGGACGGAGATCGTCTGCTCGGATGATTTGGCGCTCATGCCGGCGTCGCCTCAAAGCTTGCCGTCGCCAGCAGCCGTCCGCGCAGCACCGCCCAGATGTTGTCCGCGACGGTCTGCGGATCGGCATTGGCATCAATCATCACGCAGCGCTGCGGTTCGTCGCCGGCAATCTGCCGGAACGCGTCGCGCAGCCCCTGGTGAAACGCGATGCCCTCGGCCTCGAACCGGTCCGGCACGTCGTCGCCGCGCCGCGCCGCCGCGCGCTTCATGCCGATCGAGACGGGAATGTCGAGAATGACGGTGAGGTCCGGCTTCAGCCGCCCGATGGTCACGCGCTCCATGGCATTGAGCAGGCCAGGCGATACCTTGCCGAGCCGGCCTTGATAGGCCCGCGTCGAATCCGCAAAGCGGTCGCACAGCACCCAGACGCCCTGCGCCAGCGCCGGCGCGATCACCGTATGCACATGGTCGTCGCGCGCTGCGGCGAACAGCAGCGTCTCGGCCTCCGGGCCGAGCAGCTTGCCCATGCCGGACAGCACCACGTGGCGGATGATCTCGGCGCCCGGCGAGCCGCCGGGCTCGCGGGTGACGATGGCGCGGATGCCCTCGGCGTCGAGCCGGTCGGCGAGCAGCCGGATCTGCGTCGACTTGCCGGCGCCCTCGCCGCCTTCGAATGTGATGAAGCGTCCGCGCTGCGGCGCCGTCGTGTCGAGATCGGCCATGGTCAGAGCTTCTCGGCGCCGGCGCGAAACAGCCCGATCATCAGTTCGCCGGCGCCATCCATGGCGCGCCGCGCCGTCGAACCGGTGCCCACGGCTTCGGCGGCATAGACGGGGGCTTCCACCGCGATATTGGCGCCGCGCCACACCTTGACCACGCCGACCTCCTGCCCGGCCTGCACCGGCGCCTTGACCGGACCATTATAGACCACGCGCGCGATCAGCTTGTCGGTGCCGTTCTTCTGCACCATCACCTTGACCGGCTCCTTGCTGGTCAGGCCGACCGAGCCCGCGTCGCCACCGAACACTTTTGCGTAGCCGATCTGCTGGTCACCGGCGAACAGCGTGCGCGCCTCGAAATTCTTGAAACCCCATTCCAGCAGCTTCTTGGTTTCGGTGGCGCGGTCGTCGATGTCGTCGATGCCGTTCACCACCACGATCAGCCGCATGCCATCGCGCACCGCGGAGCCGACCATGCCGTAGCCGCCATCCTTGGTGTAGCCCGTCTTGAGGCCGTCGGCGCCTTCGAACGAGGCCAACAGCGGATTTCGGTTGGTCTGGCGGATCTTGTTCCAGGTGAATTCGCGCTCGTTGAAGATCTTGTAGAAGTCCGGATAGGTGCGGATCAGGTGGCGTGCCAGCAGGCCCAGCTCCCGCACGGTCATCTTGTTGCCGGGGTCCGGCAAGCCGTTGGAATTGGCGAAGGTCGATTTGCTGAGGCCAAGCTGGCGCGCGCGCTTGGTCATGCGCTCCGCAAACGCCGCCTCGCCGCCAGCCATGCCTTCGGCCAGGATCATGCAGCTGTCATTGCCGCTCTGGATGATGGCGCCGCGCAAGAGATCGGCGACCGGCACGCGGCTGTTGAGCGCCGCAAACATCGTCGAATTGCCGGCCGGCGCGCCGCCCTTGCGCCAGGCGTTCTCCGAGACCTTGTAGTCGTCGGTCAATTTGATCTCGCCGCGGGTGACGGCGTCGAACGCCACTTCCACCGTCATCAGCTTCATCATGCTGGATGGCGCGCGCAGCTCGTCGGCGTTTTTCTCGAACAGCACGCTGCCGGAATTGGCCTCGATCAGGATCGCGGTCGGCGCGTCGGTGTCGTAGCCGGCGTCCTCGACCTTCTTGGCGCCCTGCACGCTCTGGTTCGCGGCATGGGCCACAGGCTGCACGGCAAAGCTCAGCGCCACCAGTGCCGCACACAGCATCCGCCAACGCGAAACCGCGCCGCGGGAAGGTCGTCTCGCCGTGAATGAGCCTGCTGCCATGCCGTGTCCTGGATGCTGAGGTCTTAACAGGATCACGGCGCGCGAACAACGCGACCGGACGGGCATCACTGCATCGGGATGGCGGCGAAAATGCTCAGTACAGCCCGCGGCCGGACAGGATCGCCGCGGCGCCGCGCGCGTCCACGGTGCCGGCGGGCTCCGCCGGTGCCGCATAGGCGGCGTTGGCCTCGTAGGACACCGCGCGGCGGTTCTCGAGCGGACGCAGCGAGGCCGAACGGATCCGGCTCGACGCCGACATCTCGGAGGTGGCGTTGAGCGACGCCATGTCGGCCGAGCTGTTGCCCAGGGAGAACGGCCGGCCTTCCGGCAGCGGGACGTCGCCGCGAACCACGGCGCGGCTGCGTGGCATCTCGGGTACGAACGGCTCCGCCGAGGCCACGCGGACCAGCGACGGTGTCGGCGCCGGCTCGCCGGTGCGTAGCGTGGCGATCAGCTGACGATCGTCGGACCCTTCGAGCGGGGCGCGGCCGACATATTCGACGCGGACATTGGTGATGCCCCTGCCCTTGAACTCGAGCAGGTCGGCGGCGCGGCTGGACACGTCCATCAGGCGGTTGCCGTGATAGGGGCCGCGGTCGTTGACGCGGACGATCAGGGATTTGCCGTTGGTGAGATTGGTGACGCGCGCATAGCTCGGGATCGGCCGCGTCGGATGCGCGGCGGTGAGCGACGCCATATCGAACACTTCGCCATTGGCCGTCAGCCGGCCATGGAAATCGTCGCCGTACCAGGACGCCAGACCTTCGGCGCGATAGTGCACGTTCTCTTCGGGGACATAGACCCGGCCGGCCACGGTGTAGGGCTTGCCGACGCGGTAGGTGCCGCCGCCCTTTGGCACGGGCTCACCCATGCCGACGACCCGGGGGCTGCTGGAGACGCCGTATTTGGGATCGACGCGGCTGAATGCCGTGTCATTGGCGCAATTGGCAAG
>JBEVEC010000267.1:0-6354 GCA_040512975.1 Tardiphaga sp.
GACGCCGGCGTCGAGCCAGCGCTTCATCACCTGCACCACTGCCGAAACCACGCGCGGGTTGTCGAAATTCAGGTCGGGCTGGTGCGAGAAGAAGCGGTGCCAGTAATAGGCCTTGGCTTCCGGATCCCAGGTCCAGTTCGACTTCTCGGTATCGGTGAAGATGATCCGGGTGCCGTCATATTTCTGGTCGTTGTCGCTCCACACGTACCAGTCGCGCGCCGATGAACCCGCCGGGCTGCGGCGGGCGCGCTTGAACCAGTCGTGCTGGTCCGAGGTATGGTTGATGACCAGCTCGGTGATGACGCGCAGCCCACGGCGCTTGGCCTCGTGGATGAAGCGCTTGAAATCCTTCATCGTCCCGAAGTCGGGATGGATCGAGCCGTAATCGGCGATGTCGTAGCCGTCGTCGCGGCCGGGCGAGGGATAGAACGGCATCAGCCAGATGGCGGTGACGCCGAGCTCCTGCAGATAATCAAGTTTCTCGGTCAGGCCGATGAAGTCACCGATGCCGTCATTGTTGCTGTCCGCGAAGGTTTTCACGTGCAGCTGATAGATGATGGCGTCCTTGTACCAGAGCTTGTTGATCTCCTTCGCCGCTTGGGATGCATCGGATTTGGCGTCGATATCGGTCATTACGTTCATGTCAACGCTTTCAGGCGAGGCAGCGGAAGAGCAGGGCGGGATCGCGCATCGGATCGATGCGGAGGCGAACGCCTCCCCACTCTATCCCATGCCGTTCGCCGGTGATGATGTTTTCCACCGCCGCGACGTTGCGTTTTTCACCATCGACGATGACCTGGGTGTCGACCGGCAGCCAGAACTCGGCGAAGTCGCGCGTCAGCGAGATCGCGCCGGCCACGGTGTTGAGGCCATCGACCGACTGCTTGACGAAGCCGATGATGTTGACGTTGTCGACCGGCATGAAGCGCAGGTTGGACGTCTGCTGCAGCGCCGGGTTGGCGCGACGGGCATGGTTGAGCGCGGTGATGTAGGGTTTGATATTGCCGGGCGCATTCCAGTCCCGGGTCTTGATCTCGTATTTTTCGGAGTTCAGGTATTCTTCCTTGCCCGGGATCGCTTCGTGTTCGAGCAACTCGAAGCCATTATAGATGCCGTAGGTCGACGACAGCGCCGCAGCGAGGGCCACGCGTGCCTTGAACATCCAGGCTTCGCCGGACTGTAGGTGATAGGGGAGGATGTCCGGCGTATTGACGAAGAAGTTCGGCCGGTAGAACTCACGCTCTGGATAGCCGCACAATTCGTTCAGATATTGTTCGATCTCCCACTTCTGGGTGCGCCAGGTGAAATAAGTATAGGACTGCGAGAAGCCGAGCTTGGCGAGGCCCTTCATCAGCTTCGGCCGGGTGAAGGCCTCGGCCAGGAAAAGCGCGTCGGGGAAGGTCAGATGCACCTCGTGGATCGCCCATTCCCAGAACCGCAGCGGCTTGGTGTGGGGGTTGTCGATGCGGAAGATGCGCACACCCTGGTCGCACCAGAACAGCAGCATGTCGCGCAGCGCATTCCACAGCGAACCGGCATCCTCGCCATCGAAATCGGGATTGTGAATGTCCTCGTATTTCTTCGGCGGGTTTTCCGCGTATTTCATCGTCCCGTCGGGACGGCGCTTGAACCAGTTCGGATGCTGCTTGACCCAGGGGTGGTCCGGCGAGCACTGCACGGCGACATCGATCGCGACTTCGAGGCCGTGGTCCTTGCAGGCCGCGAGCAGGGCATGGAAATCTTCCAGGGTGCCGAGGTCGGGATGGATCGCATCGTGGCCGCCCTCGACTCCGCCGATGGCATAGGGGCTTCCGACATCGCCAGGCTCGGCCTTCAGCGAGTTGTTCTTGCCCTTGCGGTTGGTCATGCCGATTGGGTGGATCGGCGTGAAATACAACACGTCGAAGCCCATCGCCTCGACGTCCGGCAGCCGTGCGATGCAGTCGCGGAAGGTGCCGTGCTGGTCCGGCACCGTGCTCTGGCTGCGCGGCACCATCTCGTACCAGGCGCCGTTGCGGGCGCGCTCGCGGTCGATCATCAGCGGCAGCGGCGTCGAGCGTGTCATGTCGTGGCGCGCCTGGCTCTCCGCCATGGCGTTGCGCAGGTCCGGCGCCAGCAGCCCTTCGGTCTCGCCGGTCTGCAGATAGGCCTCACACTGCTGGAGGATCAACGCAGAAGCCTCCGGACCACCGGATTGCGCCTTGGTCATCAGGCCTGCGCCTTCCAGGGCGTCGAGGGTCACATCCTGGCCGGCCTTTAGCTTCAATTCGAAACCGTGGCGCCAGGTGGCGAAGTCGTCCGTCCACGCCTCGACGGCATAGACGTAGCGGCCGATGCCATCTGGCGTGAAAACGCCATGCCAACGGTCATTGACGTCCAAGGTCATGGGCGCGCGCTGCCAATCGCGGTCCTGCTCCCGCCGCCACACCACCGCCGCGGCGATGACCTCATGGCCGTCGCGGTAGACGTCGGCCCATACCTCGATCGGCTCGCCGATGATGCGCTTGACCGCAAATCGGCCGCCATCGACGATGGGATAGATGTTTTCGATATGGAAAGCGCCGCTGAGCGCGGTGCTTTCCACGATCTGAGAATTTTTGTTCACAGTGATGCCATCAACTTGAGAAGCCGTCCCAGTTCAGACTGTAAAGAGGAACGGTGCGATCATATACAAAGCAATGTGACGGGTGTTTGGTTCCCCTGGGAACCGACCTTAGGTCGCAGCGTTGAGATCGGCTATCCTCTTCCCAAAATTCACAAATTTAGTAGCAACATCCGCTTGTTGCTCTTTAAAAAGCGTGCCGCATGGACCTTTACGAAAAAGCCGCCGAGCTCGGAATCCAGACTGGATTCCATGATGGACAGGGCGAGTGGCACACCACCGAAGCTGTCGCGCTCAAGACCATCCTGGACGGGCTTCCGGCGCGGTCTAGTTACCGCTTCGTTACCGGACCTGTGGTAGTGCGGGCAGGCGAGGGTGGCCTGACCACCCTTGGCGACAGCGCCAAATTTCCGGTGCGGTGGAAGATCCTGGCCGGCGAGACCGTCCTTGGTGAGGGCACGGCCAACGCAGCCGACATCGAATGGCCGGCTGATCTGCCGGCCGGCGTCTATGTGCTGAAGCTGGCCGATGCCGCGCATATGCCGGACGTGGTGCCGTTCGTGGTGGCGCCGACCAGGGCCTTTGCCGGCACGTTCGATCGCTCCTGGATCGTGGCGGTGCAGCTTTACGGTATCCGTTCGGCGCGCAACTGGGGCATCGGCGATTTCACCGACCTGCAGGCGCTGCTGCGCATGGCCGCCGCGATGGGCGCCGGCGGCATCGGTCTCAACCCGCTGCACGCGCTGTTCGACGACCGCCCGAGCGAGTGTAGCCCGTATTCGCCGAACAGCCGGCTGTTCCTGAACCCGCTGTATGTCGATGTCGAAGCTGTGCCGGAATACAGCGCCGATTTGGCCAGCGACGCGCTGGAGCAGCTGCGCGCCAGCACGCTGGTCGATTATGCCGACATCGCCGCGGCAAAGACGAAGGCGATGCGCGCGGCCTTTGAACGCTTCAAGGCCGGTCCCGCGTCGGAGAGACAGGCGGCCTTCGCCGCGTTTCGCGCCGAGCGCGCGCCGCTGCTGACACGCTTTGCCTGTTTCGAGGTAATGCGGCATCAGCATCAGACCGCTTGGTGGGACTGGCCGCATGAATGGGCGCATCCGGACGATGCGCTGTGCGAAAGGTTGCGCGCCGGCCCGGATGGCGACGAGGTTGCATTCATCGAATATCTGCAATGGAATGCCGACCTGCAATTGAAAGCCTGTTTCGATCTGACGGCCGAACTCGGAATGAGCGTCGGGTTGTATCTTGATGTCGCCGTCGGCGTGCAGAGTGGCGGCTTCGATGCTTGGAACGAACAGGTGGCGATTTCGCGGCATCTGTCGATCGGCGCACCGCCCGATGCGTTGCAGCCGGCCGGGCAGAACTGGGGCCTTGCAGGCTTCAACGCCGCGGGCCTCGAGACGCAGTCCTTCGGTCCGTATCGCGACATGCTGCGCGCGTCCATGCGCTATGCCGGCGCGATCCGGCTCGACCATGTGCTGGGCCTGAACCGGCTTTACGTGGTGCCGCATGGTTACGACGCCGATAACGGCGCCTATGTCAAAATGCCGCTGCAGGCGCTGCTGGCGGTGACGGCGATGGAAAGCGTCGCTAACCGCTGCGTGGTGATCGGCGAAGATCTCGGCACGGTGCCCGAGGGCTTTCGCGACCAACTGGCGGCATGGGGCATCTGGTCGTACCTCGTGATGATGTTCGAACGTGACGAGCATTACGCCTTCCGCGGCGTCGACTATTACGTGCCGAACGCGCTCGTCACCTTCAACACCCACGATCTGCCGACCTATGCCGGCTGGCGCAGCATGCACGATCTTGCGTTGAAGCACTCCATCGGCATCGACCCCGGCGAAAGCGAGGACGCGCGGCGCTACGCGCTGCAGATGCTGGGCGAGGTGCTGCGCGGGCAGGGCATCGACACCGATGATTTCACCGCAGTCGCTCACTTTCTCGCGCGCACCCGGACCCGATTGCTGGCGCTTGCGTTGGAAGATCTTCTTGGGGTCTCCGACCAGCCGAATATTCCCGGCACCATCGACCAGCATCCCAACTGGCGGCAACGGCTTCCCGTTGCCGTCGACAAGATTATCGACGTCATCGATCTCGCAGGGCTGGAGCAGGCCACCGCCGATCGGAGGCATCCCGTTTTAGCGTAACCCGGTGAGTGGCGGCAGGTCTTGTTCAGCAATATTGAAGATTACGCCCTCATCGGCGATTGCGAGACGGCGGCACTGGTCAATCGCGACGGATCGATCGACTGGCTGTGCTGGCCGGCGTTCGACTCCGACGCGTGCTTCAGCGCCTTGCTCGGCAGCAAGGAGCATGGCCGCTGGCTGATCGCGCCGGAAGCGGAAATCACCGAATGTTCGCGTCGCTACCGCGGCGATACGCTGATCCTTGAGACCCGGCTGGAGACCGCTGACGGCGCGGTGACCTTGATCGACTTCATGCCGCCGCGCGGGGCTGCGTCCGACATCGTGCGAATCGTGCGCGGCGAGCGGGGCCGCGTGACGATGCGGACCGAACTCGTCATTCGTTTCGGCTTCGGCACCAACATCCCCTGGGTCCGGCGCGAGGACAGCGCCTTGCTGGCGATCTGCGGTCCGGATATGGCGGTGTTTCGCTCGCCGATCGAGACCCATGGCGAGAACATGACCACCGTGGCGTCGTTCGAGGTCAAGGAGGGCGACAGCATTCCCTTCGTCCTGAGCTATGGCCCCTCGCATCTGCCGGTGCCGGCACCGATCGATCCGGACAGGGCCCTGCAGGAAACCGAGGAATTCTGGCTGGAGTGGAGCTCGCGCTGCACCTATCGCGGCGAACACCAGGCTTTGGTCATGCGCTCGCTGATCACGCTGAAGGCGCTGACCTTCGCGCCGTCGGGCGGCATGGTCGCGGCGCCGACCACGTCGCTGCCGGAGAAGCTCGGCGGCAGCCGCAACTGGGACTACCGTTTCTGTTGGTTGCGGGACGCTACCTTCACTTTGCTAGTGCTGATGAACAGCGGTTACACCGAGGAAGCGCGCGCCTGGCACAACTGGCTGCTGCGCGCAGTGGCCGGCTCGCCGAGCGAAATGCAGATCATGTACGGCATCATGGGGCAGCGCAGGCTGCTGGAATGGGAAGCCGACTGGCTGCCCGGATATGGCGGCGCGCTGCCGGTGCGCATCGGCAATGCCGCACATGCGCAACTGCAGCTCGACGTCTATGGCGAGCTGATCGATTCCTTCTACCAGACCCGCGTCGCCAAGCTCGAACTCGACGGCGACACCTGGGCCGTCGAGAAGGAGGTGCTTCGCCACGTTGCAGACGTGTGGCAGCGCCCCGACCACGGCATCTGGGAGCGCCGCGGCAACGGCAAGCATTACGTATTTTCCAAGGTGATGTGCTGGGTTGCCTTCGACCGCGCCATCAAGAGCGCCGAAAATTTCAATCTTGAAGGACCGGTCGAGGAGTGGCGCGCGCTGCGCGACGAGATCCATTGCGACGTTTGCGAAAAGGGATTTGACCCCCGCACCAAAAGTTTCGTCGAATCCTATGGATCCGATGTCCTCGACGCCAGCGTCCTGCTGATGTCGTCGGTGGGTTTCCTGCCGGCCTCGGATCCGCGCGTCAGAGGCACTGTTGCGGCCATCGAAACCTACATGATGCGCGACGGCTTCGTGCTGCGGCACGATCCCCGCGAGGTCACCGGCGAAGTGCAGCCGATCGAGGGCGCTTTCCTGGCCTGCAGCCTGTGGCTGGCCGAGGTC
>JBEVEC010000150.1:0-8146 GCA_040512975.1 Tardiphaga sp.
GCCCGATGGCGCGTGGAGCTGGCGCGACCAGCTCGACGGCAGCGACCTCGACAACGCACCGGTGACCATTGCCGTGACGTTGCACAAGCAGGGCGATGCGCTGGTCATCGACTTCGAAGGAAGCGCGCCGCAGGTCCGTGGACCGCTGAATGCATCGCCCGCGGCCATGTTGTCTGCAGTCCTGTTCTTCATGCGCACGCTGGCGCCGGATGCGCCCAACAATGCGGGCTGCCTGGCGCCGGTGACGATGAAGCTTCCGCCGGGCAGCATCGTCAATCCGACATTGCCGGCGGCGGTCAATGCGCGCACGGCTACCGTCAAGCTGGCCTGCAACGCGATCCTCGGTGCCTGGTCGCAGTCGGGTAGCGGGACGGGCGTGGCGCCACACGCCGGTGTGGCGACTGTCCTCGCGCTCAGCGGCACGCGCATGAATGGGCAACGCTGGATGTTCACCGAGATCATCGCGAGCGGCGCCGGCGCCAGCGTCAATGCTTCCGGCCGCGCCGGCGTTTCCACCGACGTCAGCAATGCCCGCAATACGCCGTTGGAGGTGATCGAGACCGAAGCGCCACTGCGCGTGGAATGCTACGAGATCCGCCGCGGCAGCGGCGGCGACGGCATGCAATGCGGTGGTGACGGCGTCAGACGCGCCTATCGCCTACTCGAAGGTGAGGGCTGGATCGCCTATCGCGGTGAGCGCCATGTCGGTCGCGCCCGCGGTGCACAAGGTGGCGACGCCGGCGCAAATTCGGTGGCCCGGGTCTTGCGTGTGGGCGGGGAGGTCGAGTTGTTGCCTGCACGCGCCCGCATCGCGTGGTCCGCAGGCGACAGGCTGATCATCGAAACCGCTGGCGGTGGCGGCTGGGGATCTCCCGCTTCACCCGAACCCGCCGACCCACGCGCAAGGAGTTGCCCATGATCCGCTTCCCGATGTCACGCCGCACGACGCTGGCACTGGCCGGTCTCGCGATGGTCCTGCCTGCGTCGGGTCATGCAGAGACAACCTACCCGAACAAGCCGATCCATATCGTCGTGCCCTTCGCGCCCGGCGGCAGCACCGACGTGCTTGCGCGGCGTCTTGGGGACAAATTCGCCGCCGACTGGGGTCAGCCGGTCGTGGTCGATAACCGTCCCGGTGCCGGAGGCACCATCGGGGCCGACTTCGTCGCCAAGTCTGCACCCGACGGCTACACTCTGCTGGCAGGTGTGACCGGCAGCAATGCCATCGCGCAGCCCCTGTATCCCAAACTGCCCTATGACGTGATCAAGGATTTCACGCCGGTGTCGATGATGGTGAGCGCGCCGCTCGTGCTCGCCGTCAGCCCCGACGTCAAGGCAACGACGGCGGCCGAGTTTCTCGCTCTGGCGAAGTCGAAGGCCGACGCGCTGAGTTTCGGCTCGCCCGGCAATGGCACCTCGATGCATCTCACCGGCGAGATGTACAAGCAGGTGGCCGGCGTCTCGATGGTGCACGTTCCCTACCGCGGCAGCGCGGGCATGCTCACCGACCTGATGAGCGGCCAGATCCAGGTCGCTTTCGGTGACGTCTTGGTGCTGATGCCGCAGATCCAGGCCGGAAAGGTGCGCGCCCTCGCCGTCACCTCGAAGACGCGGCTTCCGCTGCTGCCGGACGTGCCGACCCTGGATGAAGCGGGACTGACGGGTTTCGAGGCGTCGTCATGGCAGGGCTTGTTTGCTCCGGCCGGCACGCCGCCCGACATCGTCGAAAAGCTCAGCGCGGAAGTGGTCAAGGCCATGCAATCTCCCGAGATCAAGGATTTCTTCGCGGCGCAGGGTTTCGTCGTTCAGGGATCGACGCCGGCGGCATTCAAGACTTTTGTCGAAAGCGAGGTGAACAAGTGGACACCGATCGTGAAGAATTCAGGCGTGCAGGCGAATTGAGCTGAGACGTCGCAATTCACGGATTAATTGACGTTCGCCCAAGGGCGCGAAGGCGGGCAGCAGACGGGACGTCCGCTGCCCGAGAGACGATGTCAAAGGCCGGCAGGCCGCGGCTGCAGCGCCGGATTGACCTCCAGCGGGATCGGGCAGACATACGGCGTCTTCGCCGTGCGTTCGCGGATATCGGCCTTGGCGCGCGCGATCAGGGTAGGATCGGTCAACGCCGAGAGGCCGGTGGCCGCCATGATCTTCGCGGCGTGAACCATGCCTTTATGGGCCGCAGGCGACTTGCCCTGCGCCACGATCTGCCAGGAATGGCCGGGCGTGCCGATGGCATGGGTGGCGACGCGCGCTTCCACGGTGGGCACCACCCAACTGACATCTGCGACGTCGGTGGAGCCGACCATCGGCTCGCCGCGGCAGTCGAACGGCACGGCGAAGTCGCACAGCGGCGTGTCCTTGCGGAACGGCATGCCAACGCGCAGGTAGTCGTTCATGATGTCTTCGTGGGACAGGGTCGCCTGGATCTGTGCCGCAAACGCGCGGTCGTCGGCGTCGAACGGCACCGGGCCGAGCCGCTCCATCGCCTCGTGCATCGCCCGTTCGAGCGGCGTGTTGCCGAGCTTGTTGGAGACCGCCGAGATCACCGTCATTTTCACCGTGGTCTCGGTCATCAGGGCTGCGCCTTCGGCGACCTTCTTGACGCGTTCGTTGAGTGCGAACATGCCGGCCAGGTCGCGTGAACGCACGGCGTAGCGCACTTTTGCCGAGGCCTGCACCACGTTGGGGGCGATGCCGCCGGAATCCACCATGGCGTAATGGATGCGGGCATCCGCCGGCATGTGCTCGCGCATGTAGTTGACGCCGACATTCATCAGTTCGACGGCGTCCAGCGCCGAGCGCCCGAGATGCGGTGCCGCGGCGGCGTGGCTGGCGCGGCCGGTGAACTGGAAATCCATGCGGGTGTTGGCCAGCGACAGCGCTTCGTCGACCCGCGAGATCGAGGCCGGGTGCCAGGTGATGGCGATATCGACGCCCTCGAACTCGCCGGCGCGCACCATGAACGATTTCGCCGCGCCGCCTTCCTCCGCCGGGCAGCCGTAATAGCGGACGCGGCCGGGGGTGCCGGTTTCGGCGAGCCAGTCCTTGATGGCCGTGGCCGCGAGCATCGCGGCCGAGCCGAGCAAATTGTGGCCGCAGCCATGGCCATGGCCACCCGGCACCACTTCCTTGTGCTCGGCAATGCCTGCGACCTGGCTGAGGCCGGGCAGGGCGTCATATTCGCCGAGAATGGCGATGATCGGCCCGCCCTCGCCCCACTCGCCCATCACGGCCGTGGGGATACCAGCCAGATTTTCCTTCACGCGAAAACCGAGGTCTTTCAGCATGTCGGTATGCTCGGACACCGAACGATATTCGGTATAGGCGATCTCCGGCATGCCCCAGATCCGATCGGCAAGTGCCTCGAATTCGGGCCGATGGTTGTCGACAAGCTGCCAGATCTGTTCTGAATTCTGCATGGGGTCTCGTTCTTTCGGTGGAATGCCCGGCGGACCAGCGGGCGCGCTCCTTCAAGCAGCAAAATCGCTGCCAACGGCGCCCCATCACGTCCCGGTGAAGCATAGGCGGCGTTGAACCGCAGGGACCAGCGCATTGTCGGTTCGATTCCAGCGCGCGGTCGGAATAGTTTTGCAGGAGGCTGCGCGGTTGCGGGATCAAGCCAGCGAGACGTCGCAGCGGCGCAATCAGAGCCAGTGGGGTGCCGGAGAACGACCGCTTCTGGCGCTGCGTGGACTTGATGACGCGAGTTGAGCAATCGGGACGTCAGGCTCGCAGGAACGCAAGCACATCTGCAAGTGCGTCTGTTCCAATATATGGCGTCCGAGCAGACCTTCGTCCCTTTGACCTCTGCCATCGGAGACTTCGACGCATCAGAAGGTCGGCGGCGTGTTGATCCAGATCACGCGCGCTTCACGTGTCCCCTTGTTCCGGAATGAATGCGAACGCTCGGAGCGAAACATAAAGGAGTCGCCGGCAGACGCCGTGTAGGTCCTGCCACCCACCGTGAGTTCGATTTCGCCGTCGAGCACGTAGCCGAACTCCTCGCCCTCATGGCGCAGGTCGCCGCCGCTATCGCAGCCCGGAGCGTAGTAGTGCAGGTGACACTCTAGCAGATGGCCGTTCGAATGGGGCGCCAGAGGCTCGACGCGGCTCTTGCCGCCCTCGTCCGTGTCGAAGGCGACCCGCGTGGCGGCGCGCATCACGACATGATCGGGATGCGCCTCCTGCGCGAACAACTGGCCGATCGTCAATCCCAGCGCGTTCGTCAAACGCTGCAGCATCTTCAGCGATGGCGATGCATGGCCGTTCTCGATCTTCGACAGCAACGACTCCGAGCACCCCGTGGCGGTCGCCACGTCTTTCAGCGTCAGCGCCCGCAGCCGCCGCGTGAACCTGATCCGCGTGCCGATCTCGATCACCGGCAGGTCCTGAAGGTCGGTCGCGTTTTCGGTCGACATCGTCTTTCCCTCAAAGATGCACGCCGCGCATGGCGGCCGGGCCGGCGACGGTTATTCGTTTAATCCAGTTCATGTAACTTGAAATCTGCGAACGGAGCTAGAAGGTAATTATTGCGGCGGCCGGGCGATTTAAGCACACTGCGTAGGTGCCTAACATCGATGCGAAGCGCCGCCTTTCTAAAAGCAGCATGATGGTTTTCTCCGCATTCAAGTAACTTGACTGCGCGAAGGGCTATGCAATCATTGCGACGTCTTCGATGACAAGCCGGACCTTTGTCGTTCAGCAGCAGCTCTCAAGATGCCTTGCAAAGCCCGCCAACGGGTTGGTCCATCTGAGGTCAGACGCGTGAACGACGTCGAACAAAGCCAAGATCGCGGAGGGCCGGCGCCGCCGCAATTCGCGCGGCGCTATCTGCATGAATTGTCCGGCGGGCAGCGCCAGCGCGTGAACACCGCGCGTGCACTGGCGCTGCGGCCGCGCCTGATCATTCTCGATGAACCGGTTTCCGCGCTCGACAAGTCGGTCGAGGCGCAGGTGATCAATCTGCTCATGGACCTGAAAGAGGAGTTCAGCCTCAGCTATCTGTTCAAGAAGAGGACGACCCGATGACCGATCATGACAAGGCCGCGTTCCAGCTCGAAGAGGCAACGATCGCCGACCTGCACGCGGCCATCCGCGCTGGCAAAACCACGGTGGTCCAGGTCGTGCAGAAATATATCGATCGCGCCCGCGCCTATAACGGCGTCGCCAGCCTGCTGCTGACCGAGGACGGCGCCCCGGTCCCGGAAGCCGTCGGCACCGTGCGCGCCAAGGCGCCGCTGCGGTTTCCGACCGAGACGGTCAAGGCCTCGACGGTGATCCCCGATCTCGACAAGTACAAAGGTACGCCGCTGGAGTTCGGCCGGATGGAAGCGACCATGTCCGATCCGGGCGTCCAGCAGCAGTTCGGCATGATCGTCGGCAAGCCGAACGCCGGCCAGGTCAACGCGATCGGTACCTTCAACATCCGTGGCGAACGCTCCGCGGTCTGCAAAGGCGACTATGATCGTCATCCGTCCCTCGGCGGCTTGCCGAAGGGCGCGCCGCCGGCCTGCGAGTTCTTCCGCCAGCAGCCCGATGCGCTGGAGCGCGCCGCCGAACTGGACGCCGAATTCGGCAGCAATCCGGATCTCGAAAAGATGCCGATGTACGGCGTGGTGTTCGCCTTCAAGGATCCGTTCGATACCAGCGACATGCGCTCGACCGGCGGCGGCGACGCGGCCTATGACATGGACTTTCCGTCCCGCGACCACGTGCTGGTCGATCAGCTGCGCAAGAAGGGCGCGATCATCTTCGCCAAGGCCGTGAACACCGAATATAACGGCCGCGCCGGCGATCCCGGCGGCCGCAACAAGCCGAACCATGTGCTGGCCTCGACGCTCGGATACCAGCGCTCGACCTGGGCCGGCAATCCGTCAAACCCCTATGATACGACGCGCGCGGCGTCGCTCGGCTCCAGCTCGGGATCGGCGCTGTCGGTCAGCACCAACCTGGTGATGGCGAGCCTCGGCGAAGAGACGCGGGCGTCGTGCCGGGGACCGTCCAACCATAATTCGATCGCGCTGATCCTGCCGCACAAGTCGATGATCGGCTTCGATGGCGGCGCCATCGGCGCCGACGTCTATTGCGATCGCACCGGCATCCATGCCCGCTCGATCGTCGATTGCGCTAAAATCCTCGATGCCTTGAAGGATCCGGTGGAAGGCTATTACGACCGGCGTGACCCCTTCACCGCCGTGCCGCGGTCGTCGGTGCTTAACACCACTTATGCCAGCCACGTCACCATGCTGGGGACGCCCGGCGCGCTGGCCGGCATGCGGATCGGCGTGATCCGGGAATCGATGGTCTATCCGAAGGGCTCGAAGACCGAGGAGCCGATCGTCACGGCCGCATCGCGCGAGATCAAGGAAATGCTGGGCGGCAAGCTCGGCGCAACCCTGGTGGAGTCGAGCGATCCGTTGTGGACGCCGGATCCGGAAGTGGAGCAGATGACGCTCGATTACCGCCGCGCGCTGCACCAGCTGATTCCCCTGTTCATGCCCGACCTGCTGTTCCGCCTGCGCCCCGACGGCCAGCCGCTCTACGAGGAATTTGCCGCGGCCATCGTGCCGACGGAATTCCTGCCGGGCAAGACATTCGGCACCGGCACGATGCAGCCGATCGACTACTTCGTCGCGCTGGCGGAAGGCAAGGTCGAAGGACCGGTCAATCTCGACATCGCCACCATCCAGCAGCAGGAGCTGGCGCCGACCTTCCGCTATCACATTTCGCAATATCTGATGCGCCGCGCCGACGACTGGAAGGCGGCAGGTTACGAGGAGACCCTGAAAGACTGGGCGTCGCTCAATGCGCGCTCCAAATTCTGGGGCGACGACCAGCGCGCCGCCTTCAAGAACTGGGAAGAGGTCGGCGATCCCCGCAACAAGCTGGACGGCCGGCAGGGCGTCAGCGAGCGCGTGATGCTGCGCGAACTGCTGCGCCGCGCCGACATGATGGTGATCCTGGAAAACAAGCTCGACGCATTGGTGAGGCTGCATACGCCATGGGCGCCGGGCCTGATCGGCCATGCCCATCAATACGACATCTGGAGCAACCTGCGGCCGGAGTCGCTGATGGGCCCGAATGCCGGCCTGACGGAAGTGCTCATCCCGGCCGGGTTCGTGACCACGACCTACGATCCCGTGTTCAAACTGACCGACGACGCCATGCGCTACGTCTCGGCACCCTCCGACGTGCCGACGCAGCTGGCGGCGCCCGGGTTGCCGTTCTCTCTGGTGTTCCGCTGCGAGCCCGGCAAGGAGGACGTCATCCTCAAGGTCGCATCGGCCTACGAAGCGGCCTCCAGACGCCGGGTGCCGCCGCCGGCCTTCGGCCCGTTGCCGGCGTAGCGCGGCGATCCGTTGGCACACATCGCCCGGCATCGATCGCGCCGGAGCGATCCGACCGGACGCCTTGAAGACATAGGGAGATATGATGACGAGCGCGCGAAGGGGAATTCTGCTGATTGTCCCGGCAACGGTATGGCTGTTGCTGTTCGCAGTGGCGCCGGTCGTGCTGCTGGTCGTGATGTCGTTCTGGACATCGAGCATCTTCGGCACCACGGTCGACTTCACCCTCGACAATTACCGCGTGATCCTCGACGACCCCATCTATTTCAAGGTCCTGCTGCAGACGCTCAGAATCGCCGTCTCGGTCACGATCATCTCCCTGATCGTGTCCTATCCGATGGCCTATTTCATCGCGACACGATCGCAGGCAACGAAATCGATCTTCCTCGTGCTGCTGTTTCTGCCGTTCTGGTCAAGCTACGTGGTGCGCACTTATGTGTGGCTGCCGATGCTCGGGCGGAATGGCCTGATCAATTCGATCCTGCTCAATCTTGGCGTGATCGACACGCCGCTCGACTGGCTGCTGTATAACGAAGGCGCGACGCATCTGGCGCTGGTCTATGTCTATACGCTGTTCATGACGCTGCCGATCTATCTGTCGCTCGACAAGCTCGATCCGAAGTTGATCGAGGCCGCGGCCGATCTCGGCGCAAGCCCCTGGCGCACCTTCCGCCGCGTAATCCTGCCACTGTCGATGCCGGGCGTCTTGTCCGGCTGCGTGATGGTGTTCCTGCTGGCGTGCGGCGCCTACGTCACGCCGCAATTGCTCGGCGGCACCACGGGCATCATGTTCGGCA
>JBEVEC010000162.1:0-22124 GCA_040512975.1 Tardiphaga sp.
GGCGACGTCGATCCGCGCACCGGCAAATACTGGTTCACCGAAAACGCCCGCGACTGGATCAGCGACGACATGCCGAGCGACAAGCTCAACATGATCTCGAAACTCGGCGAGCATTTCGGCTATCCGCATTGCCATCAGGGCGACATGCCGGATCCGAAATTCGCCATGGGCCACCAGTGCTCCGAATTCACGCCGCCGGTGCTGAATCTCGGCGCCCACGTGGCGCCGCTCGGGATGAAGTTCTACACCGGCGATCTTTTCCCCGCCGAATACAAGAACAACATCTTCATCGCCGAACACGGCTCCTGGAATCGGCACAAATACCAGGGCGCCAGCATCAAGCGCGTGATCGCCGACCCCGACGGCAAGAACGCCAAGCAGGAAGACTTCGCCACCGGCTGGATCGAAGGCGACCAGGGCTATCTCGGCCGCCCCGCCGATATCGTGCTGGCCAAGGACGGCTCGCTGCTGGTGGCCGACGACTGGGCCGGCGCGGTGTACCGGATCAGCTACGCGAAGTGATTTCAAATGCGACGGCGCGTGCACCGTTGCGTTTGTTGCGAGACGTCATGCCCGGGCTTGACCCGGGCACCCATCTTCTTCGCAAGACGATGGATTGCCGGGCCTAGCCCGGCAATGACATCGGAGAATGCTGATGCGCCTTCCGAAAATCGCTGCCCTTTTTCTTGCCTTCTTACTTACCGCTTCCATCGCCCACGCCGCCGATCCCGCCGCCGTCAAGGAAAAGGCCGAGGCATGCGCAGCCTGTCACGGCGACAACGGGATTTCGCAAACCGAAAACATACCCTCGCTGGCGGGGCAGCCGGATCTGTTCCTGCAGTGGCAGCTGATCTTCTTCCGCGCCGGCACCCGCAAGAGCGAGGTGATGCAGCCGATGGCCGAAGGCCTCGACAACACCGACGTGCGTAACCTCGGCGGCTATTTTGCCTCGCTGACGCCCCCGAAGGCCACGACGCCCGATGACAATCCCGGCCTCTCGGAAAAGGGCAAGCAGGCCGCTGCCGGCCGTCGTTGCGCGTCATGCCACACGGACAGCTTTGCCGGCACCAAGGCCGTGGCGCGGATCGCAGGGCAGCGCGAGGATTATCTCGTCAAGGCGCTGCGCGACTACAAATCGGGCGCCCGCTCCGGCGGCGCCATGGCCGCGATGGCCGAGGTCGCCTATCCGCTCAGCGATGAGGAGATCACCGCGCTCGCGCACTATCTCGCGCATTTGTAGGCGGCGATATAGCCCGGATGGAGCGCAGCGCAATCCGGGACAGCGGCGCGTCACTTTGTGAATCCCGGATTGCGCTGCGCTTCATCCGGGCTACCGATATTGCTACTGGCTCAGCTTCGCGCCCACAGACGCCACGTCGCCCGCAAGCTGGTCCACCCGCGCGGCCATGTCGTCGCGCAGCCGGCGCGCGGCGCCGGCGTCGCTGTCGAGCACGCGCTGAAACAGGCTGCGGGTGATCCGGATGACGGCCGAATATTCCTGGGCGGTGGCGGTCGAGGGCCGCTGCATGCCGATCAGCAGCGCCAGTTCGCCGATCAACATGCCGGGGCTGGCGATGAGCTCGTGACCGTCGCCGCCATTCTCGACGCTGATGCGGAACGCGCCGTTCTGCACCACGTAGCCGCAGTCGGCGTCGTCGCCTTGCCTGAACAGCACCGAGCCGCGCGCGAATTCCTGCTGCTCCGAACCGATGGCGATCACCCGCAGCGCGGCGTTGCCCAACACGCGCAGTGTCGGGACCCGCTCGAGCAGGGCAACATCATCATCGATCGACATGCAAAACCGTGTGACCGGGACGCGCCGAGAACAGTGCGAGGCAGAATGCGATTCGGCCCCGGAACCGTATCACGGCACCAACTTGTAGCCACCGGCTTCGGTGACGAGGATTTCCGGGTTGGCGGCATCCTTCTCGATCTTCTGGCGAAGCCGATAGATATGCGTTTCCAGCGTGTGGGTGGTGACGCCGGAATTGTAGCCCCAGACTTCCTGCAGCAGCGTTTCGCGCGACACCGACAATTGTCCGGCGCGGTACAGGAAGCGCAGGATCGCGGTTTCCTTTTCGGTCAGGCGCACCTTCTTGGCATTGGCGCCGGTGAGCATCTTCGAACCCGGCCGGAAGCTGTAGGGGCCGACGGTGAACACCGCGTCCTCGCTGGCTTCGTGCTGACGCAGCTGCGCGCGGATGCGCGCCAGCAGCACGGCGAAGCGGAATGGCTTGGCGACATAGTCATTGGCGCCGGACTCGAGGCCGAGGATGGTGTCGCTGTCGGTGTCGTGCCCGGTGAGCATGATGATCGGCGCCTTGAAGCCGCCCTTGCGCAAGCTGCGGACGACCTCGCGGCCATCGGTGTCGGGCAGGCCGACATCCATCAGCACCAGATCGGGGGCGTTGGCCTTGGCGGCGGTGGCGCCCTTGGCGCCGGTATCGACCGCGGACGCCTCGAACTCCTCGTGCAGCGACAATTGCTCGACCAGCGCCTCGCGCAAATCAGTGTCGTCATCCACAATCAAGATCTTGCGGGCATTCGGCATTGCGACAATCCTTTGGACGGCTGCGGCAGAAAGCGTGGGTGAAGCGCTGCGGTCGGCTGGGCGGGGTGGAAAGCCCGGCTTCAGACTAGTCTAACGCAAAACACACAGCATTCTTGGCGAATGTGGTTGTGCGGTGCGAAATAGAGCATTTGCAGTAAACAGCGCAAGGCGGAGTGGTGGTTGAGAATGGGAAGTCTCGGGTTCTCGGACACGGATCGTACGGGGCAACGTCATCGTCCGCTGGCTGCGATCCATATACGTACCGCTGCGGGGAGACCGCAGCGCGGCTGGCTGATGGACGATCATAACACGATACCGGTCGCGCTTGGGCGCTCCGGAATCAAGGCAAACAAACGTGAAGGGGACGGCGCCACGCCTCACGGGATTTTTCACCCGCTGCGGGTGTGGTGGCGCCCCGACCGCCACCCGAGGCCGCAGACGCTGCTGCCGGTGCGCGCCATTACGTCTGCCGACGGCTGGTGCGAAGACCCGCATGACCGCAACTACAACCGCGCGGTCCGCCTCGACCGCGACAGCGGCGCCGATCGCCTCAGCCGCGAGGACCATCTCTACGACTATGTCATCGAGATCGATCAGAACACCTGCCCGCGCATCGCGGGCCGTGGCAGCGCGGTGTTTCTGCATCTGGCGCGGGAGAATTTCGGCCCGACTGCGGGGTGCGTGGCCATGACCAGGCCCAACATGCTGCGGCTATTGGCGCGGTTGGGGACGAAGACAAAGATTGTGATCGGATAGGGCCAGGGCTTGGCAACAAGGTTAAGCTGTTATCACCCGGCCGGGCGCGCTCTTGCGCATCTGGGACCGGGTGATGACAGCTGATTGTGAGGTGAGGCGAAGCGCTCGCTGTCAACGCTTCCCGAAAATCGCCGATCCCACGCGTACATACGTCGCGCCGAACTGGATCGCGATGGCGAAGTCTGCGCTCATGCCCATCGACAGCTCCTTCAGCCCGTTTCGCGCGGCAATCTTGGCGGTGAGGGCAAAATGCGGGGCGGGGGCGTCGTCCACCGGCGGGATGCACATCAGCCCGGCGATCGGAAGGCCCCAGGCGTCGCGGCAGCGGGCGATGAAGTCGTCGGCTTCGCCGGGCGCGATGCCGGCCTTTTGCGGCTCCTCGCCGGTGTTGAGCTGGACGAAGAGCTGCGGCGTGCGCTGCTGCGATTTCATTTCCTTGGCTAACGCTTCGCAAATGCTCGGCCGGTCGACGGAGTGAATCGCATCGAACAACGCGACCGCCTCCTTGGCCTTGTTGGACTGCAAAGGCCCGATCAGATGCAGCGCAATTGCGGGTTGCGCCGCAGTTAACGCCGGCCACTTGGCCTTGGCTTCCTGGACACGGTTCTCGCCGAAAACACGCTGGCCGCTGGCGATCACCGGCACGATCGCCTCGGCGTCGAAAGTCTTCGAAACCGCGATCAATGTCACCGAATTCCGCTCCCTGCGGGCTTCCGCGCAGGCGCGGGCGATCTCGTGCTCCACCGCAGCGAGGCCGCCGGGCGCCGGATCGATCGGTAAAGAAGAAGTTAATGGCGCTGTGTCCTGCACCGGTCTCTTTTCAACCAAAACGCGAACTTTCTGCAAAACCGTTGAAATTTAAGCAATCCGGGAAAGGGTTTTTGAAGGTCTTGGCGTACCTATGTCCGCGGGGTTCAGGGGTCGAAGATGTCACGCATCGGAATCATCCGCAATAAAGCGAGGCTCAGGGGAGCTCTCGGTCTACGTGCACGGTTGGTCCTGCTGGCGCTGATCCTGGTCGGGCCGCTGATGGTCGAACGGATCCGTGCGCTGGAGGCGACGCGGACCCAGCAGATCGTGGCGGCCGCACGCGACTTCGTCGGCATCGCGCAACATAGCGCCGACGCCCAGCGCGAGGTGTTTGCCTCCATCGAGGCCGTGCTGAAGTCATCGGCCTATATCTACACGTCGGCCGCCCAGGTCGATCGCAGCTGCGCCATCATGCGGGCCAGCCTACGCAGCGACATGCCGTGGCTGCGTAGCCTGACCGTGGCCGGCAAGGACGGTCTCGCGCGCTGCTCGACCTCGCCGGACGCCGTCAAGGAGGGGTTCAATTTCGGCGATCGGCCGTATTTCCGCAAAGCGCTGGAGAGCGGCGAATTCGTCGTCAGCGACTACCTGTTCAGCCCGATGACCCATCGGCCCTCGGTGATGGCCGCCTATCTGGCGCCGGGGCTGACGCGGGACGACGACGCGGTGATCCTCGCCGCCGTCAATCTGGACTGGATGTCGAAAATCATGGGCAACCTCGCCAACCGGCCCGGCGTTTCGGCCGTGCTGGTGGACGACAGGGGCACCGTGCTGGCGACCCCGACGGCGCAGTCCGCCGCCGTCGGTCAGCCGATGGACGAGCCGTCGCTGCTGCCGGCGATCGAAATGCATCTGCTGAACAGCGATCGCCTGTCCGGATCGCTGTCTTTCGCCGCCGACGACGGCTCGCGCCGCACCGTGTCCTACGCCGCCATTCCCGGCACCACCGCACGGCTGATCGTCAGCATCGACGAGGCCCAGGTCTCCGCCGTCGCCGACCACGAGATCCGCACCGCCTATCTGCAGCTCGGTCTGGTCTGCCTGTTCGTGCTGCTCGGCGCGTTGGTGATCGCCGAACGACTGATCATCCAGCCGATCCACATGCTGGAAAACATGGCGCAGCGCTTCGGCCGCGGCGACTGGTCTTCGCGGGTGGCGCGCAACCGGATGCCCGCCGAATTCGCCCCGCTGGCCCGCGCGCTCTACGGCATGGCGGCGCAATTGCGCGGCCGCGAGCGCGAGCTGCGCGCCAGCAACGAGCAGCTGACGGTGTTGGCCTCCGTCGACATGCTGTGCGGCCTTGCCAACCGCCGCGGCTTCCAGAGCCGGCTCGATTTCGAATGGCTGCGCGCCCAGCAATCCGGCGACGACCTGGCGCTGCTGATGATCGACGTCGACCATTTCAAATCCTTCAACGACAGCTACGGCCATCCGGAGGGCGACGCTTGCCTGGCCCGGGTCGGCGAAGCGCTGGCCCATCTGGCCGATCGCATGTCCGGCTTTGCCGGCCGATATGGCGGTGAGGAGTTCTGCCTGCTGCTGCCGGCCAGCGACGTGGACCGCGCGGTGCAGATCGGCGAATCGGTGCGCGCGGCCATCTGGAATCTGAGCATCGATCACGCCACCAGCGCGCACCAGCGCGTCACCGTCTCGGTCGGCGTTGCCTCGGCCCCACCAGCGGCCCTCGAGACCGCCCGCGACCTGATCGAGGCCGCCGACGCCTCGCTTTATGCCGCCAAGCGCCGCGGCCGGAATACGGTGGTGGAGCACGGGTTTGTAAGGGCGTTCGGGACCGCGGTGTCGCTGGCGGGTTGAATCCTCTCAACAAACTCGGCCGTGTCCCCTCTCCCGCTTGCGGGGGAGGGCTAGGGAGGGGGCAGCCACAACGGCGACCTTCCTTGTGGCGCCCCCACCCCGCCCCTCCCCCGCAAGAGCGGGAGAGGGAGAAACGGCATCGTGGGTCCGCTTAAATCATTGACCCAGCGCGGCCCTTTATGGCCTAGTCCCCGGCCTTAAGCCCCGGAACAGACTGCCAAATCAGCATGACCAACGAACGTTACAACGCCCGCGAAACCGAGCCGCGCTGGCAGCGGGTGTGGGACGACAAGGCGATCTTCGCGACCACGAACGACGACAGCCGCGAAAAATACTACGTGCTCGAGATGTTCCCGTACCCGTCGGGCCGCATCCATATGGGCCATGTCCGCAACTACACGATGGGCGATGTGCTCGCGCGCTACAAGCGCGCCTGCGGCTATAGCGTGCTGCATCCGATGGGCTGGGATGCGTTCGGCCTGCCGGCGGAAAACGCCGCGATCGAGCGCAAGGTGGCGCCGAAGGCCTGGACCTACGAGAATATCGCGTCGATGAAGAAGCAGCTGCAGACCATGGGTCTGTCGCTCGACTGGGCGCGCGAATTCGCGACCTGCGACCCCAGCTATTACAAGCATCAGCAGAAGATGTTTCTCGACTTCCTGAAAGCCGGCCTCGCCGAGCGCAAGAAGTCCAAGGTGAACTGGGACCCGGTCGACCACACCGTGCTCGCCAACGAGCAGGTCATCGACGGCCGCGGCTGGCGCTCAGGCGCCGTGGTCGAGCAGCGCGAGCTGACCCAGTGGTTTTTCAAGATCACCAAATTCTCGCAGGACCTGCTCGACGCGTTGGAGACGCTGGACCGCTGGCCCGACAAGGTGCGCCTGATGCAGCACAACTGGATCGGTCGCTCGGAAGGCCTGAAATTCGAATTCGGCCTGAAGGGCGCGCCCGCAGGCTTCGACAAGCTGCCGGTGTTCACCACGCGGCCCGATACCATGTACGGCCCGACTTTTGCGGCGATCTCGCCGGATCATCCAATGGCAAAAGCGCTGGCGGTGAAGGATCCGAAGGTCGCAGCCTTCATCGAGGAATGCCACCGCATGGGCACCTCGCAGGCCGAGATCGACACCGCCGAGAAGCTCGGCTTCGACACCGGCATCAAGGCGCTGCATCCCGCGGATGCATCGTGGGAGCTGCCGCTCTACATCGCCAATTTCGTGCTGATGGACTACGGCACCGGCGCCATCATCGGCTGCCCCGCCCATGACCAGCGCGACCTTGATTTTGCGCGCAAATACGATCTCCCGGTGCTCGACGTGTTCGTGCCGCTGGACGGCGACGCCCATGTCGGCACGGTCGCCTATTCGCCGCTGAAATCCGAGACCGTCAGGTATGTGCGCTGGGTCGGCGCGCCCGGCGTGATGACCGTCGAAGAGGCGATGAAGCAATCGCTGGCGATCTTCGAGAAGGACGGCTGGGGCAAGCGCGAGGTCAATTTCCGCCTGCGCGACTGGGGCATCTCGCGGCAGCGCTATTGGGGCTGCCCGATCCCGATCATCCATTGCGAAACATGCGACATCGTCCCGGTGCCGGACACCGACCTGCCGGTGGTGCTGCCGGAGGATGTCACCTTCGACAAGCCCGGCAACGCGCTGGACCATCACCCGACCTGGAAGCACGTCACCTGCCCGCAATGCGGCGGCAAGGGACGGCGCGAAACCGACACCATGGACACCTTCGTGGACTCGTCCTGGTATTTCGCGCGCTTCACCGATCCCTGGAATGTGGACGCGCCGACCACGCCTGCCGTCGTCAACCGCATGATGCCCGTCGACCAGTATATCGGCGGCGTCGAGCACGCGATCCTGCATCTCTTGTATTCGCGCTTCTTCACCCGCGCGATGAAGGCCACCGGCCACATCGCGATGGACGAGCCATTTGCCGGCATGTTCACCCAGGGCATGGTGGTGCACGAGACCTACAGGAAGCAGGACGGCACCTTTGCTTCGCCGGTCGAGATCGACATCACCGGCGACGGCACCGGTCGCAAGGCGACGCTGCTGACCGACGGCTCGGCGGTCGAGATCGGCTCCATCGAAAAGATGTCGAAGTCGAAGCGCAACACCGTGGATCCCGACGACATCATCGGCACCTACGGCGCCGACACTGCGCGCTGGTTCATGCTGTCGGATTCGCCGCCGGACCGCGACGTGATCTGGAGCGAGGAAGGCGTCAAGGGCGCTTCGCGCTTCGTGCAGCGGCTGTGGCGGCAGGTGGGCGAATCAGCCGCCCACGGCAAGTCGGCGCCGGCGGCGCGGCCGGCTGCTTTCGGTCCGGATGCCCTCGCCGTCCGCAAGGCGGCCCACGGCGCGCTGGCCAAGGTCTCGACCGAGATCGACAAGCTGCATTTCAACGTCTGCCTCGCCCATATCCGCGAATTCTCCAATACGCTGGGCGAAGCGCTGGCCAAACCCGGGACCCCGGCGCCCGACCTTTGCTGGGCGCTGCACGAGGCCTCGGTCATCCTTGTTCAACTGTTTGCGCCGATGATGCCGCATCTGGCCGAGGAGTGCTGGGGCGTGCTGGAGCAGCCGGGGCTGGTCTCGGAGGCGGCCTGGCCGCAAATCGAGCCCAATCTGCTGGTTGAAGACACCATCACCCTGCCCGTCCAGGTCAACGGCAAGCGGCGCGGAGAAGTCACAGTCGCCCGGGAAGCGCCGAGTTCCGAAATTGAGACTGCCGCTTTGGCGCTCGATGCAGTAAAACAGGCGCTGGACGGCAAACCCGTGAAGAAGATCATCGTCGTCCCGCAGAGGATCGTGAATGTTGTCGGCTAAGCTTCGAATCGCCGCCCGCCTGCTGGTCGTCGTCACCCTGGCGGCGTGCACGGCAGGCTGCTTCCGGCCGCTCTATGCCGAGCGCACCGACGGCGCGCCCGGCGTGCGCGAGAAGCTGCTCGGCGTCGAAGTGCCGCCGCTGGGCTATGCCAACGCCTCGCCACAGGCCCGCGTCGGCCTGTCGATCCGCAACGCACTGATGTTCAAGATGTACGGCTCGGCCACCGGCCTGCCGCCGACCTACACGCTGAAGATCCGGTTCAATTCCAGCCGCACGTCGCTGATCATCGACCCCAACACCGCGCTGCCGACATCGGAGAACTACGGCATCGACGCCACCTACGGCCTGATCGAGATCGCCACCGGCAAGCAGGTGCTGACCGGCTCGACCTTCGCCCGCGTCACCTATGACATCCCCGGCCAGTTGCAGCGCTTCGCCCGCGCCCGCGCCGTCCGCGACGCCGAAGACCGCGCCTCGAACGAGATCGCCGAAAACATCAACACCCGTCTCGCCGCGTTCTTCTACGCAGGTACCTAAGGCGATGCGCCGTCGGGTGGGCAAAGGCGCCCTCGCGCCGTGCCCAGGTCTGGCACCGCCACGCTGTGGTTGGCACACGTTGCTTTGCCCACCCCACGAAACCCACGGTCACCGCTGATGGTCGCCCTGCGCGGAAAAGACATCGACGCCTTCCTGGCCCGGCCCGATCCGGCCAAGCCGATCATTCTGTTGTTCGGTGCCGATGCCGGTCTCGTGCGCGAGCGCGCCGACGCATTGGTGAAGTCGGCGGTCGACGACCCCAACGATCCCTTCTCGCTGGTGCGGATGGACGGTGACGACCTCGCCGCCGAACCGTCGCTCCTGGTCGAGGAGGCCATGACCATCCCGATGTTCGGCGGCCGCCGCGCCATCCGCGTCCGCGCCGGATCGAAGAGCTTTGCCAGCGCCATCGATACGCTCGCCGACATGGCGGTGAAGGATTGCCGCATCGTCATCGAGGCCGGCGAGTTGCGGCCGGAGTCGCCGCTGCGCAAGGCCAGCGAGCGCGCCCGGACCGCGGTCGCCATCGCCTGCTATCCCGACACCGAACGCGACCTGGCGAAACTGATCGACGAGGAGCTGCGCGTTGCCAACCTGCGCATGGCGCAGGATGCCCGCGCCACGCTCATGACCCTGCTCGGCGGCGACCGCCAGGCGTCGCGCAACGAGCTGCGCAAGCTGACGCTCTACGCCCATGGCTCAGGCGAGGTGACGCTGGCGCATGTCATGGCGGTGGTCGCGGACGCGTCGGAGCTAAAGATCGATCCGATCGTCGACGGCGCCTTTGCCGGCAACCCCGCCGCGGTGGAAGTCGAATTCAACAAAGCGATGATCGCCGGCACCTATCCCGGCATGATCATGATGGCGGCGCAGCGCCAGGCCGCGTCGCTGCACAAGGCGAGCCTGCTGATGGAAGCCGGCAGCTCCGCCTCGGCCGCGGTGGACAGCGGATTTCCGCGGCTGCATTTTTCGCGCAAGGGCGTGGTCGAGGCTGCATTGCGAAACTTCTCGCCGCAGCGGCTGATGGGCATCATCGATGCGCTCGCGGTGGCGGCACTCGACGTCCGGAAGCAAAACACCCTCGGCGCGGTGATCGCGCAGAGGGCGTTGATGTCGATTGCCGTGAACGCGCGGCGACGAGGGTAGGCGCCGGTCGCCCTAACCTCTCCCCGCAAAGAGCGGGGCGAGGTCAAGCAAGGGCGGCGCTAGTTTCAGGAAGCTGAATCCAGCCGCCGCAAAATCTCGTCGAGCTGTTCGAGGTCGCGGTACTTGATCTGCACCACGCCGCCGGGGTCGCGGTGGTCGACGCTGACCTTCAATCCGAGCACGTCGCTGACGCGCTTCTCAAGCGCCACCGTGTCGGCATCCTTCTCCGCCTTCGGCGCGCCGCGCGGCTTTTGCGGCTTGCGCTCCGGCACGCCCTCTTCGTGGGCGAGCGCTTCGGTCTGCCGCACATTGAGGCCTTCGGCGATGATGCGCTTGGCCGCACCCGACGCATCCGGCAGGTTGATCAACGCGCGCGCATGGCCGTTGGAGAGTTGGCCCGCTGCGATCAGGTCCTGCACGTCCGCCGGCAACTTGGTCAGGCGCATCATGTTGGCGACGTGACTGCGGCTCTTGCCGACCAGTTTCGCGATCTCGTCCTGGCTGTGCTTGAAGCTTTCAGCCAGCGCGTGATAGCCCTGCGCCTCTTCCATCGCATTGAGGTCTTCGCGCTGCACGTTCTCGATGATCGCGATTTCCATCGCGGCCGAGTCCGACACGTCCACCGGCACGATCGGCACTTCATGCAGGCCCGCGATCTGCGACGCACGCCATCGGCGCTCGCCGGCGATGATCTCGAAGCGGTCGCTGGAGCCCTTCACCGGACGCACCACGATCGGCTGGATCACGCCGTGCTGCTTGATCGACGCCGCAAGTTCGCCGAGCTCGGCATCGGAAAACGACCGCCGCGGATTGCGCGGATTGGGCTTGATGAATTCGATCGGCACCTTGCGCTGCGTGCGCGCCGGACGATCGACATGGCCGGCCTCGCCGCCGACGTCGCCGATCAGACTTGCCAGGCCACGCCCCAGCCGCGAACGCGCTTCATCGGCCATCGCCAGCTCCCTTGGACTCATTGACGGTACTCCACACTCGATACTTGAACGAACTTTTTTGCTTCGCCTCCATCCTTCGAGGCTTGGGGCAACGCCCCTCGCACCTCAGGATGACGTTGTGCCTATGGCTCGCAAGCGTAAGCCGCACAGCCTGCCGTCATCCTGAGGTGCGCGTTCTTGCGCGCCACGAAGGAGGACGGCCACGAACTCAATGAGTGCCCAGGATATCGCGCTCGCGCTGGATCACTTCGGTGGCAAGGCGCAGATAGGCTTCGGAGCCGAGACACTTCAGGTCGTAGACCAGCACCGGCTTGCCGTAGCTTGGCGCCTCCGAAATGCGGACGTTGCGCGGGATCATGGTGTCGTAGACTTTCGATCCCATGAACTGGCGCACGTCGGCGACGACCTGGTTCGACAGGTTGTTGCGCGCATCGAACATGGTGAGCACGATGCCGTGGATCGACAGGTTCGGGTTCAGCGTCGAGCGCACCTGCTCCACCGTCTGCAGCAATTGCGACAATCCTTCGAGCGCGAAGAACTCACACTGCAGCGGCACCAGGATCGCATCCGACGCGGCCATCGCATTGACGGTCAGCAAGTTCAGCGACGGCGGGCAGTCGATCAGCACGTAAGTGTAGTCCGAGCCGGGATCGACATTGGTGTTGAGTTCGCCGATCGCATTGCGCAGCCGGAAGGCGCGGTCGCGCGTCGAACCAAGTTCAAGTTCGAGGCCCGACAGATCCATGGTCGACGCCGCGATGTGCAGCCGCGGCACCGCGGTGGCGATCACGGCATCGCGCAGCGGCGCCTCGCCGATCAGCACATCGTAGGTCGAGCAGCTACGGTTGCGGCGATCGATGCCGAGGCCGGTGGACGCATTGCCCTGCGGATCGAGATCGACGATCAGCACGCGCTCACCGATCGCCGCCAGCGCGGTGCCGAGATTGATCGCCGTGGTGGTCTTGCCGACGCCGCCCTTCTGGTTGGCCAGCGCCAGGATGCGGGGGTGCGCCTGCGGCAGATCCGTCTTATCTTGTTGATGTGGTTGATCAATTACGGTCATTTGAGGTGGCCATGGCTGCGTGCGCGGATGGGGCTTGGCGCTCGATCTGATCGAGCTCAACGATCCAGCCCTGTCCGGTCAGGCTGGCATGCAAACGAGGCTTGATATTCCAATATTTAGTAGCTTCAGTCAATTCAGCATCTACATCTTGACCCTTCAGAAACAGGACTTTGCTGTCCGGTTTCATCAGGGGTTCCGCGAAACCGATGAGGATATGTAGCGGCGCCACCGCGCGGGCGGTGATGCAATCGACGCGTTGCGGGAAACTATCCACACTATCCCCGATGTCAGCCAGGTGGACCGTGCCCGGGGCTTGCGTGACCCGCAGCGCTTCGCGCAGGAAGGCTGCCTTCTTGGCATTGCGTTCGACAAGATGGACATGGCCGCCCGCTATGTCACCCATGGCGCAGGCGACCACCACCCCGGGAAACCCGCCACCGCTACCGAAATCGAGCCACGTCCTCGCATCCGGCGCCAGAGGCAATAGCTGAAGGGAATCGGCGATATGCCGAGTCCAGATATGCGGCAGGGTCGACGGCGAAATCAGGTTGGTTTTCGCCTGCCACTGCAACAGCAGAGCGACATACCGGTCGAGCCGGGCTTCTGTTTCACGTGAAACGGACGTGAGGCGTAGTGCGGCAGCCTTGTCAGCATCGAGCGGTGGTGCAGCAGGTGCGGGCTGTGATCGCTGGGCCATGACTCAATCGTGCGAGAGATTGTTGCATACATACGCCGAGCCCGGTGAGTCGGCCACCAGTTCGTCAACAGCAGCATAAAGTTTGATCTACGACGGAGGCAGACCCGCTGCCTCTCCGCTTCCAATATGCGACCCCAAGATTCACGTGAAACATTCAGGCTACGCCAATAACCGGCGTCTTCCGTGCTTCACGCCGAAGATAGGCAGCCAGAATCGCCAACGCGGCCGGTGTCATGCCGTCGAGACGTCCGGCTTGCCCCACCGTCATCGGTCTGGCCTTGCCAAGCTTGGCCCGGGCTTCGTTGGAAAGCCCCGGCACCAAATCGTAGTCCACATCCGCCAGCACCAGGTTTTCATCGCGCCGGAACGCGGCGACATCCGCGGTCTGGCGTTTGAGGTAGACGTCGTATTTGGCGTCGATCTCGATATGAGTGGCGATGGCTGGGTCAATGGATGACAACTCCGGCCAGATGCGGACGACCGTGGTCCATTCCATCTCCGGATAGGCCAGCAGGTCAAAGGCCGAGCGACGTTGGCCATCGTGGTTCAGCGTCAGGCCGTGCTTGGCGGCGGCATTCGGCGTTATCGACAGCGATCGCGCCATGGTCTTGCCGGCGCTTAGAGCTGCCATTTTCACGGTATGGCGCTCGGCGCGGGCCGGCCCGACACAGCCCAGAGTCAGGCCCTTGTCGGTCAGGCGCTGATCGGCATTGTCGGCGCGCAGAGTCAGGCGATATTCGGCCCGCGAGGTGAACATGCGATAGGGTTCGGTGATGCCGCGGGTCACGAGGTCGTCGATCATCACGCCCAGATAGCCGTCGGCGCGATCGAACACGGTCAATGGCCCACCGCCAGCCGCCAGAGCGGCGTTCAGCCCGGCAACCAGCCCCTGTGCCGCGGCCTCCTCATAGCCGGTGGTGCCGTTGATCTGACCGGCGAGAAACAGACCCGGCAAACGCTTGGTCTGCAGGGTCGGATCCAGCTCGCGGGGATCGACGTGGTCATATTCGATCGCATAGCCCGGCCGCACCATCCGCACATGCTCAAGGCCGGGGATGGACGCCAGGATGGTGGCCTGCACTTCCTCGGGCAGCGAGGTGGAGATGCCGTTGGGATAGACAGTGGTGTCGTCGAGACCTTCGGGTTCCAGGAAGATCTGATGGCCGTCGCGGTCGCCGAAGCGGACGATCTTGTCCTCGATGGACGGACAGTAGCGCGGACCCGAGCTCTTGATCTGTCCGGAATACATCGGCGACCGATGCACATTGGCGCGGATCACATCATGGGTGGCCGG
Source organism: Tardiphaga sp. (assembly GCA_040512975.1). GTDB lineage: Bacteria > Pseudomonadota > Alphaproteobacteria > Rhizobiales > Xanthobacteraceae > Tardiphaga. The sequence goes on from JBEVEC010000162.1 coordinate 14,461, forward strand.
CGTGGTGCGGGTGATGCCGCACTGGATCTGTGGATTGGTGATGCGATCGGTCATCACCGAAAATGGCTCCGGCGGATCGTCGGCCGACTGCATCTCAATGCCGGCCCAGTCGATGGTGCTACCATCGAGTCGCGGTGGCGTGCCGGTCTTCAGTCTGCCGAGCTTAAAGCCGGCGCGTTCAAAAGCCCGCGAGAGGCCGAGCGCCGGAGCTTCGTCGATGCGGCCCGCGGGCCAGTTCCGTTCGCCTAGATGAATGAGGCCGCGCAAAAAGGTGCCGGTGGTGATCACCACGGCTCCCGCGCGGAGTTCGCGTCCATCCGCCAGGCGAATGCCGGTGACGCGACCATCGGATGTCAGCAGATCGTCCGCCTCGCCTTCGACCACGCTAAGGTTGGCTGTCTCGAGGATCGCTGCCTGCATGGCGGCCGCATAAAGCTTGCGGTCAGCCTGGGTGCGTGGACCGCGGACCGCTGGACCTTTCTTCCGGTTCAACATGCGAAACTGGATGCCGCCGGCGTCAGCCACGCGACCCATCAATCCATCAAGCGCATCGACTTCGCGGACGAGATGCCCTTTGCCTAGTCCGCCAATGGCCGGATTGCATGACATCGCACCGATGGTGGCGAAGCGGTGTGTGACAAGCGCCGTCCGCGCTCCCATCCGCGCGGCCGCGGCCGCAGCTTCGCAGCCGGCGTGGCCTCCCCCGATAACGATGACGTCGAACATTTTGGACATGGCCGGAGCTTCTAGCTCAGAACGCGGAAACCGCAAGATGCTGGGTTGGCTTGGGAGGTCGCCGCTGTTTCACGTGAAACAACGGTGCCGTGGAGTTCGTTCAAAAGAACGCGTCAGCCGGCCTAGATCGGCATGAATACGAGCAACCGTTCATCAACCATAGCTGCCGAAAACGACTATTTGCCGATGCAGAAGTCGCGAAAGATGCTGTCGAGCACGTCTTCAACGTCGACCCTTCCAAGCAATCGGCCAAGATCATCGGCCGCCGACCGCAGACATTCCGCGACGATCTCTTCGCCCTGCGCGGCAGACCCTAAGGCCTGATTCAGGAGGCCGGCCGCATTGCGGAGCAACACGCGTTGTCGTTCACGGGTAATGGCACCCGCTTCGCCGCCGGCAAAAGAGCTTTCCGCGAATAAGACCAGATCCCCCACCAGACCCGCGATGCCATCGCCCCGGCTGGCCGAGATGGTCAACCGTTGCGACCCTGCCCCACCGCCCAGATCGGCCTTGTTGCGGACGATCCAGACCGGCACCTCGCCTTTGGCCAGAAAAGCTTCAAGCTCGGCCTCTACCGAGTCGACCAGCCAAAGCACCAGATCGGCCTCCCCAGCGCGCGCCCGGGCGCGGCGCACGCCCTCCTGCTCCACCGGGTCCGCGGTTTCGCGGATGCCGGCGGTGTCGATCACGGTCACCGGATAGCCGCCCAGATCGAGCTGGACTTCGATGACGTCGCGGGTGGTACCGGCATGGGGCGAGACGATTGCCACCTCGCGCTGCGCCAGCTGGTTCATCAAGGTCGATTTGCCGACATTCGGCTGTCCGGCGATGGCCACCACCATGCCGTCGCGAAGCCGCTCGCCATGGCCCTGTGACAGCACGGCCTCGATCTCGCCGCGCAAAGCCGCGACCTTGTCCAAAGCGGGCGCCAGCAATTCGGCCGACACGTCGCCTTCGTCGGAGAAGTCGATGCCAGCTTCGACCAGCGCCAGCGCCGCGATGATCTGCTGCCGCCAATCGCGCGCCTTGTCGCCGAGCAGGCCCTTCAGCTGCCGCAGCGCCTGGCGGCGCTGACGGTCGGTGTCGGCATGGATCAGGTCGTCGAGGCCTTCGGCTTCGGTGAGGTCGATCTTGCCGTTCTCCAGCGCGCGCCGGGTGAACTCGCCGGGCTCGGCCGGGCCCAGGCCGTCGATTGCCGACAGCGCTGCGAACAGTGCAGCCAGCACGGCGCGGCCGCCATGGATATGAAATTCGGCAACGTCCTCGCCCGTGGCACTGGCCGGACCTGGAAACCACAGCACCACGGCGTCGTCGATCGGGCTGTGGTCGGCGGCGAACAATGTCGCACGGGTTGCCATCCGAGGCGCCGGCGTCCGTCCAGCGATCTTGCGCAAGGTCTCGCCGGCTTGGGGTCCTGAGACACGCACGATGGCAATCGCCGTGGGCGGACGGCCGGACGACAAGGCGAAGATGGTCTGATCGCTTGGATGCATCCGCTATTTGAGCGCGCGGGTGAATCGGCGCAACGGGATTTTTCTGCCGTCCATTCGGACCGCTGCCGTCCAAAAAAAACGCCGCTGCTTTCGCAACGGCGTTTTCGCGTCGATCCTGTTGATCGATGACTTACGTATTCATCGAGTCGAAGAATTCCGAGTTGTTCTTCGTGTTGCGCAGCTTGTCCAACAGGAAGTCGATGGCGTCCATCGTGCCCATCGGGTTGAGGATGCGGCGCAGGACGTACATCTTCTTGAGCAGCTGCGGATCGGTAATGAGCTCTTCCTTGCGCGTACCCGAACGCGAAATGTCGATCGCCGGGAAGGTGCGCTTGTCCGAGACCTTGCGGTCGAGGATGAGCTCGGAGTTACCCGTGCCCTTGAACTCTTCGAAGATCACTTCGTCCATGCGGCTTCCGGTATCGACCAGCGCGGTGGCGATGATGGTCAGCGAGCCGCCCTCTTCCACATTACGCGCGGCACCGAAGAAGCGCTTCGGGCGCTGCAGCGCATTGGCGTCGACGCCGCCGGTCAGCACCTTGCCGGACGACGGCACGACGGTGTTGTAGGCGCGGCCGAGGCGGGTGATGGAATCCAGCAGGATGACCACGTCACGGCCGTGTTCGACCAGGCGTTTTGCCTTTTCGATCACCATCTCGGCCACCTGGACGTGACGGACGGCAGGTTCGTCGAAGGTGGATGAAACCACCTCGCCCTTCACCGAACGCTGCATGTCGGTGACTTCTTCCGGCCGCTCATCGATCAGCAGCACGATCAGATAGCATTCCGGGTGATTGGCAGTGATCGAATGCGCGATGTTCTGCATCAGCACGGTCTTGCCGGTGCGCGGCGGCGCCACGATCAACGCGCGCTGGCCCTTGCCGATCGGCGCCACGATGTCGATGACGCGGGCGGAGACGTCGCGGCGCGTGGAGTCTTCCAGCTCGAGGCGGAAGCGCTGATCCGGAAACAGCGGGGTCAGGTTATCGAAATTGACCTTGTGCTTCGACTTCTCGGGATCCTCGAAGTTGAGGGTGTTGACCTTGAGCAGCGCGAAATAGCGTTCGCCTTCCTTCGGGCTGCGGATGTGGCCTTCGACGGTGTCGCCGGTGCGCAGGCCGAAGCGGCGGATCTGCGAGGGCGAGACGTAGATGTCGTCCGGGCCAGGCAGGTAGTTGGCATCGGGCGAGCGCAAGAAGCCAAAGCCGTCGGAGAGAACCTCGACGACGCCTTCGCCAATGATATCGGTTTCCTGGATCGCAAGCTGTTTGAGGCTGGCGAACATCAGCTCCTGCTTGCGCATGGTGCTGGCGTTCTCGACCCCCAGCTCTTCCGCAAACGAGACGAGCTCGGCTGGCGTCTTGGCCTTGAGGTCCTGGAGTTTCATTTCCCGCATTGGGGTGGTCCTGTGGATAGTCTGGGAGGGGATCGCGAGGTGCCGGAAGAAGCGCGGACGCCGAAAGATCAGGGAAGTCCGCAGGTCTTCGGAAAGGAAGTCTTGAGCGAAAGAAGGTGCTGAAAGAGCTTCAAACCTGATGCGGTGGCAGGCCGTATTCGAGGCCGTGGCGCAACCACATCCGACTGCGTTGGGGTGGGATGGCACCAATATAGAAAATTGCGGAGTTCTGTGCAAGCCGGACAATCCGGCCGGGGCGGACAAATCGAAAGCTCGTCCGACGCTCAGGGTTCGCTAGAACGGTTTAACCACCACGAGAATAACGATCAGAACCATCAGGACTGTCGGTAACTCATTGATAATTCGATAGAATTTCTGTGTTCTCGTATTCCGGTCAGTGGCGAAGTCGCGCACCCGCGCGGCCAGGAAGCCGTGCACGCCGGACATCGCCACCACCAGAAGCAGCTTGCCGTGCAGCCAACCGGAGGTAAACCAGGCGCCCGACCATGCGAGGTACAATCCCAGAATCCAGGTCACCACCATCGCCGGATTCATGATCGCCTTGAGCAGCCGGCGCTCCATGACCTTGAAGGTCTCGGACTGCTTCGACCCGATCTCCGCCTCGCAGTGATAGACGAATAGCCGCGGCAGATAAAGCATGCCCGCCATCCACGCGATGACGGCGATGACGTGCAGGGCCTTGATCCATTCGTACATTGCTCAGCCCGATCGATGCCGCATGCCCATTGCAGGCGGCGAGATTGCGGAACATCCGCAGCGACTCGTCATTGCATCATGCACGGACCAAAGAACTTATCGGCGATCTATCCGCAAGCCCGCTTCTCTCTAATACTATTTATAGAATCTTAGGTTAGAGTCTAAGTGGCAGTGGATTTGGCCGGCGCAAAGCCATCCCATGACCGTCCCGGGCTTATGCACATCGCGACGAAATTCTGCGTCTGTGTCTTGCCATTGATTCCGATATACCGCTCAGCCGCTTAACAACCCGCGCGACCGGATTCACCCAAGACAAATCCTGATAACCCCACTATCATTGCCGACACCGTCAAGCCTTCCGCGCTTCATGAGGCCTGTGAAGAAAATATCGAGTTATCCCGGGTGCGCTCTCGCGGCGGCCGAAAACCCGGAAAAGCTCCACAGCGATTCACAGGACATCCACCGACATGGTGCCCACGACAGGCAATTATTTTCATCTTCATCTGGTCTCCGATTCGACCGGCGAGACGCTGATCACCGTGGCGCGTGCCGTTGCGGCGCAATATGCCAATGTCACGCCGGTGGAGCACGTCTATCCCCTTGTCCGCAGCCAGAAGCAGCTCGACCGTGTGCTGACCGAGATCGAGGAAGCGCCCGGCATCGTGCTGTTCACGCTGCTGGAGAAGGACCTCGTCGCGCGGCTCGAGGCCAAGTGCCAGGAGATCAATTCGCCGAGCCTGTCGATCATCGGCCCGGTGATGCAGTTGTTTCAGGCCTATCTCGGCGCACCGACCACGGGGCGCGTCGGCGCGCAGCACACTTTGAACGCAGAATATTTCAAGCGCATCGACGCGCTGAACTATTCGATGCTGCATGATGACGGCCAGCATACCGAAGGCCTCGAAGAAGCGGACGTGGTTCTGGTCGGCGTCTCGCGCACGTCGAAAACCCCGACCTCGATCTATCTCGCCAACCGCGGCGTGCGCACCGCCAATGTGCCGCTGGTCCCCGGTATTCCCATTCCGCCGCAACTCGAAACACTGAAGAACCCGCTGGTGGTGAGCCTGCATGCCACACCGGAACGACTGATCCAGGTGCGGCAAAACCGCCTGCTCAGCATCGGCGCCGATCCCGGTAATGAAGATTATATCGATCGCCAGTCCGTCACCGACGAGGTGACCTATGCCCGCAAGCTGGCCGCACGCTATGGCTGGGCTCTGCTCGAAGTGACACGCCGCTCGATCGAGGAGACCGCGGCGGCGATCATGAAACTGCTGGCGGATCGCCAGCGTCAACGGATGTCCGAATGACCATCTGGTGCGGCGAGAAGCCGCTGATCCTGGCGTCGCAAAGCGCGGCGCGGCGCATGCTTCTAAAGAATGCCGGCATCGCTTTCGAGGCAATCCCGGCCGATATCGACGAGCGCGCGTTGCAAGAGCGTTCAAAGCTGACGGCGCCGGGCGATGTTGCAGCTCTCTTGGCCGAACAGAAGGCGGCCTATGTGTCGCTGCGTCATCCCGGGCGCTATGTGATCGGCGCCGACCAGACGCTGTCGCTTGGGCAGAAGCTGTTTAACAAGCCCGCGGGACGGGAAGCTGCGGCGGAGCAATTGCTCGCTTTGTCCGGCCAGACTCATGAGCTGCATTCGGCCATCGCGGTGGCCTGCGACGGCGCCACGCTGTTTTCCAAGATCACCGTGGCGCACATGACCATGCGGCCGCTGGACCGCGCGGCCATCGACACCTATCTCGACGCCGCCGGCGAGGGCGTCACCACCAGCGTCGGCGCCTACCAGCTCGAAACTCTCGGCGTGCATCTATTCGAATTGATCGAAGGCGATCATTTTACGATCCTGGGATTGCCGCTGCTGCCGCTGCTGAAATTTTTGCGCGGCGAAAAGATGCTGGCGATCTGACCGAAGAGGGCGTGCATGCTTGTGTTGGGGCTGACCGGCTCGATCGGGATGGGCAAATCGACCACGGCAAAGTTGTTCGCCGAAGCCGGGGTGCCGGTCTATGACGCCGACGCCACCGTGCACAAAGTCTATGAGGGCGAGGCCGCGCCGCTGATCGAGGCGGCGTTCCCCGGCACCACGGTGGACGGCAAGGTCGACCGCACAAAGCTCTCACCCGTCGTGGTGCATGACCCTGCGGCGATGAGGAAGCTCGAGCAGATCGTGCATCCCCTGCTCGCGGCCCATCACAAGAGATTTCTCGACGACGCCGAACGTTCCGGCGCCGCGGTGGCGGTGGTCGATGTGCCGCTGCTGTTTGAGACCGGTGGCGAGGCGCGGGTCGATGCGGTGGTGGTCGTCACCACCAATCCGGAGCTGCAGCGCCAGCGCATCCTCGCGCGCGACAACATGACGGCCGAAAAGCTCGATGCCATTTTGGCGCGGCAATTGCCGGACGCTGAAAAGCGCAAGCGTGCGGATTTTATCGTGGATACATCGCATGGGCTCGAACCCGTGCGCGCACGAATCCGGGACATCCTGAGCGAGGCTGGTAAGATGCCGCGGCGGCGAACCTGATTCGCTGCATCCCCCTGGCTTCTTACCGCTCCGGTTTAGCTGATGCGCGAAATCGTTCTCGATACCGAGACCACCGGCCTCGACCCGTTGCGTGGCGATCGGCTGGTTGAAATCGGCTGCGTCGAGATCTTCAACCGGATGCCGACCGGCCAGACCTATCACGTCTACATCAACCCCGAACGCGACATGCCGAAGGAAGCCTTCGATGTGCATGGGCTGTCCAGCGAGTTCCTGGCCGATAAGCCGTTGTTTTCGGCGGTGGTGGACGGTTTCCTGGAATTCATCGGCGACGCGCCGCTGGTGATCCACAACGCTTCGTTTGATATCAGCTTCATCAATGCCGAACTCGATCGCATCAAGCGGCCGGTGATTTCGCGGGAACGGCTGGTTGACACACTGTTGCTGGCGCGGCGCAAGCATCCGGGTGTGTCGAACCGGCTCGACGATCTCTGCTCGCGCTATGCGATCGACAATTCGCGCCGCACCAAGCACGGCGCATTGCTGGACTCGGAGTTGCTCGCCGAAGTCTATATCGATCTGATCGGCGCACGGCAGTCGCAATTGATCCTGGCTGCGGAAGTTCGCGACAGCCGCCCTGGCGGAATTGGCGAAATGCCGCGGCGGCAACGCGCCGAGCCGCTGATGGCGCGAATCTCGGACGAGGATCGCGCCGCGCATCGGGCTTTTGTCGCCACGCTGGGCGACAAGCCGATCTGGAATGATTTTCTCGGCGGTTAGCTCGGTTTTGCCTGGCTAGCCTGGGCAGCCTGACGTTCCAGGTTCTGGCGATACA
>JBEVEC010000283.1:0-14536 GCA_040512975.1 Tardiphaga sp.
CAGACCGGCAATTTCCCGCAGGCGCTAACGCATATTTCGCTGATCGCGGTGGCGCATAATCTGGCGGGCGCCAAGAAGCCGCAGGACAAGCCGAAAATGGGACGCGCGAAGTAGGGTTTTCCTTTTCCCTCCCCAAGCAGCGAAGCTGCGCAGCGGGGAGGGTGGCGCGCTTGAGAGCGCAGCGAACGAGCGTGGCGGGTGGGTGCCCCACAACGAGGCTCCCCATCCCGGCCTCCGCTGCGCTCGGCCGACCCTCCCCACTGCGCACAGCTTCGCTGTGCTTGGGGGAGGGAAACCGCGAGCGCTCAGCCCTCCGCATTCCGCTTCAAAATTATCTCCACCGCCCCTGCAAAACCCTCATCCTCATTCGACGTGGTCACATCCGTCGCCTGCTTCTTCACGTCGTCGCTGGCGTTGCCCATGGCGACCGACATGCCCGACACCTTGAACATCGGCAGGTCGTTACGCATGTCGCCGATGGTCGCGATGGCGTCGAGGGAGATGTCGAGGCGCTTGGCCATGGCCTTGACGAAGGTGCCCTTGTCCTGGCCGGGCGGGGTGATGTCGAGATAGTAGTTCTGCGAGCGCACCGCGACGGCCTGGTCGCCGAGCGCGTCCTGCATCGCCTTTTCGCATTTTTCCAGCAGCGGAAAATCGGCGCTGGCGCCGACGATCTTGCAGACGCGGGCCACGTAGGGCGTGAAGTCGTCGACGGTGAGGGCGTCGTGCTTGATGGTGTCGCGCTCATGGGGCACGTATTTGCCGTCGTCGCGCTTGATCACCCATTCGTCGTTGGTGAAGAGCCAGATGTCGACGCCATGCTGCTCCAGCACCTCGATGGCGCGCCGCGTCGCCGCCTCGGGGATGAGATGCTGCTCCAGCGGCTTAAGATCGCCGTCGACCGTTGAGCTGCCGTTGAACGGCCCGATCGGCAGCGTGATGCCGAGCGGCGCGACCAGGAAGCGCATGCCGATCGGCGGCCGGCTCGAGGTGATGGTGAAGCCGATGCCGGCGTCGTGCAGCTTCTGCACGGCGGCGCGGGCCTTGTCGGTCAGGCGCTTGTCGGAGGTCACCATGGTGCCGTCGACATCGGAGACGACGAGTGCGATCTTGGTCATGGTTTTGTCCTGTCGGTGCCCGCGGGCAATTGTGCGATGATGGCATCGACGACGGCGTCGGCCGGTGCATCGATCGAAACCCTGAAGACGTGTTCGTCGGGCCCGGGAATTTCCAGCGTGGCGAACTGGCTATCGAGCAGCGCCGGCGGCATGAAGTGGCCCTTGCGCGCGTCCATGCGGGTCTGGATCAGCGCCTTGCTGCCGTCGAGATAGACGATCCGGACGTCGCTGCGGCCGCGGGTCAGCACCTCCCGATAGGCGCGCTTGAGCGCCGAGCAGGCGACCACGAGGCACCGTCCGGCTGTGCGCTCGCGATCGATCTCGTCGGCGATGGCCTGCAGCCACGGCCAGCGGTCGTCGTCCGTGAGCGGCTGGCCGTGGCTCATCTTGTCGACATTGCTTTGCGGATGAAACATGTCGCCGTCTTCGAAACGCCAGCCGAGCCGGTCGGCGAGGCCTTCCGCGATGGTGCTCTTGCCGGAGCCCGAGACGCCCATCACGATCAGCGCGCAAAGCCCTGCCGCGTCAGCCACGGAAATTCTCCGGCAGCGCGGCCTTGTCGCACAGCCAGACGGTCTCGCCGAGCGCGCGCGCGCGATTGGCGGGGAGGTCCTCGCCGGCCAGCACGCGGCCGAGAATGGCGCGCTTGTCGTCGCCGCTCATCAGGAACAGCATCTCGCGGCACGACGCCAGCGTCGGCAGCGTCAGGCTGACGCGCGGCACGAATGGCTTTACATGGGCCTCGGGCACGCCGACCACCCACCGATCGGTAACCTCCACGGCGGGGTAGCCGGGAAACAGCGACGCCACGTGGCCATCCGGCCCGACGCCGAGCAGCACCAAGTCAAACAGCAGTTTCGACGGATGCAGATGCTCGCTGCCGTAGAACGACTGCAGCTCGCGCGCGTAAAGCGCAGCGGCTTCCTCGGGGTTGGCGGCATCGGTCTTGATGGCATGCACGTTGGCCGCGGGCGCACAGGCGTCGAGAAACGCGGTGCGCGCCATGGTCATGTTGTTGTTGGCGTCATCGGCCGGCACGAAACGGTCGTCGCCGATGAACCAGTGCACACGGTCCCACGGGATCTGGCTGCGATACGGCTCGGTGGCGAGCAGTTCGTACAGCCGCTTCGGGCTCGAGCCGCCGGTCATGCAGATCGCGATAGGGCCGGACTGGGCCTCGATGCGCTCGATGACGCGCTCAGCGGCCGTGTCCGCCAGCGCCGCCGCGTCTTCCACCACCACGATGTGACGTCCGGGTTTTGTCATGGTGTCAACTCAACACGCGCCAGCTGCGGCCGTCTTTCTTCAGAAGATCGTCCGACTCTTCCGGGCCCTCGCTGCCGGCCTTGTATAGCTTCAGGCCGGACTTGCCGGCCTTCTTCCAAGCTTCCAGGAACGGCTCGACGGCGCGCCATCCGGCTTCGACGCCGTCGGCACGCTGGAACAGGATGTTGTCGCCGATCATGCAGTCATAGATCAGCGTCTCATAGCCGGTTGCGGCCTGGGCCTTGAAGTAATCCTTGTAGCGGAATTTCATCTCGACACCCTCGATATTGATCGCGGGGCCGGGGATCTTGGTGTTGAATTGCAGCGAAATGCCCTCATTGGGCTCCACCGCGATCACCAGGAAGTTCTGCGACAGGCTTTCCACCGACGTATCGCGGAACATGGCGAACGGCGCCTGCTTGAACTTGATCGCCACCTCGGTGCGCTTGATGCCGAGCGCCTTTCCGGTGCGCAGATAGAACGGCACGCCGGCCCAGCGCCAGTTATCGATCTGCAGCTTCAATGCTGCATAGGTCTCGGTGGTGCTGCCCTGCTTCACGTCTTCGGTCTTGAGGTAGTCCTCGATCTCGGTATCGCCGACCTTGCCACCGACATATTGACCGCGCACCGAATTCTGCAGCGCTTCCTTTTCGGTCTGTAGCGTGATGGCGCCCAGCACCTCGGCTTTTTCGGAGCGCACCGCATGCGCATCGAATTTGGCCGGGGGCTCCATCGCCACCAGCGACAGCAGTTGGAACAGATGGTTCGGCACCATGTCGCGCAGCGCGCCGGTGGCGTCGTAGAACGAGCCGCGGTGGCCGACGCCGAGCCGCTCGTCCACAGTGATCTGGACGTGGTCGATGTGGTTGCGATTCCAGATCGGCTCGAACATGCCGTTGGCGAAGCGCAGCACCAGGATGTTCTGCACCGTCTCCTTGCCGAGATAGTGATCGATCCGGTAGATCTGCTGCTCCTCGACAATCTCCAGCAGCTGGCTGTTGAGCTTCTTGGCCGATTCCAGGTCGGTGCCGAACGGCTTTTCGACCACGAGACGGCGCCACGCGCCGTTTTCCTTCAGCATGCCGGTGCGGCCGAGCTCTTTCGCAATCGGTGCAAAGGCGCTGGGCGGTGTCGCCAGATAGAACAGGCGGTTGCCGGTGGTCTCGCGCTTGGCCTCGAGCTTGTCGAGCTTGTCCTTCATGGTGTCGAAGGACGAAGGGTCGCTTGGATCCGCCTCGATGCAGGTGACGCATTCCAAGAGCTTGTTGGCCGTGTCGTCATTGATCTCGCGGGTGGCGAATTTCTTTAGGCCCTTGAGCAGGTCGTCACGCAGCTCTTCGCTCGACATGGCCGTGCGGGCGATGCCGACCACGCAGAATTTGTCGGGCAGCAGGTTCGACTCGGCGAGGTTATAAAGCGCCGGCAGCACCAGCCGATGGGCGAGGTCGCCGGTGACGCCGAAGATTACGAATGAGCAGGGGTCAGGCATCTTGGTCACATGGTTGGATTCTGTCACTTGTCGGCTTTCGGCTTGATGATGTTCGGAGCAGTCTGGTGCTTCGGATCCGGATGCTGGTCCGGCTCCTTGTGGCCGCCAAAGCCGGCGCGCATGGCCGAGAGGATCTTCTCGGCGAAAGTGTGCTCCTTGCGCGAGCGAAAGCGCGCGAACAGCGCCGCCGTCAGCACCTCGGCCGGCACCGCCTCGTCGATCGCGGCGTTCACCGTCCAGCGGCCTTCGCCGGAGTCCTCGACGAAACCAGAATAGGTGTCGAGCGTCTCGTTCTTGGCGAGCGCGGAGGAGGTGAGGTCGAGCAGCCAGGACGGGATCACGCTGCCGCGGCGCCAGACTTCGGCGATGTCGGGCAGGTTGAGTTCGAAGCGATGGGCTTCGGGCAGCGCGTCGATATTGGCGTTCTTCATGATGTCGAAGCCCTCGGCATAGGCCTGCATCAGGCCATATTCGATGCCGTTATGGACCATCTTGACGAAATGCCCGGCGCCGACGGGGCCCGCATGGATGTAGCCGTTCTCAATGCGCGGATCGGAATTGTCGCGGCCCGGCGTGCGCGGAATGTCGCCGATGCCCGGCGCTAGCGTCTTGAAGATCGGGTCGAGCCGGTCGACGACTTCCTTGTCACCGCCGATCATCATGCAATAGCCGCGGTCGATGCCCCAGACGCCGCCGGAGGTGCCGACGTCGATATAGAACAGGCCCTTTTCCTTCAGCGCCTTGCCGCGGCGGACGTCGTCCTGCCAGAAGGTGTTGCCGCCGTCGATGATGGTGTCGCCGGGCTCCAGCAGCTTTGTCAGCGCCTCGATGGTGACTTCGGTGATGTGGCCTGCCGGTAGCATCACCCAGACCGCGCGCGGCTTGTCGAGCTTGGCCACGAATTCCTCGAGCGATGATCCGCCGACGGCTTTGTCGGCCACCAGCGCGGCGACGGCCTTCGGGTCCTTGTCGTAGACCACCGCGGTGTGGCCGTTGTTCATAAGGCGGCGGACGATGTTTCCGCCCATTCGGCCAAGGCCGATCATTCCGAGCTGCATGTGAGGGTCCTGGATTGCTACAATAAGATCTAGGGAGAGACGGCGCATGGCGCCCGCCGGGTCGTCCCCGCGAAGGCGGGGACCCATACGCCGGGCCGTCCCTGATTAAGGATGGAGTTGCCGCCTGTTTTCAAAGACCTGCTCCGGTGGTTATGGGTCCCCGCCTTCGCGGGGACGACCAGCGTGGCGTTATCCCAGTGCCGCCGTGATCGCCTTGTCGAGCATCGCCAGGCCGGCCTTGAGATCGCCCTTGAGATGCACGCGCAAGGCGCGGCGCTTGCGGTCAGTCAGCACGCCGAAATCGCCGCGTGCCTGGGCCGCCTTGATGACGCCGAACGAGGCCCGGTAATCAGGGATCGAGAGATCCTTGGCATCGTCCGCTGTGATCTGCAGGAAGACGCCGGTGTCGGGCCCGCCCTTGTAGGCCTGGCCGGTGGAATGCAGGAAGCGCGGGCCGAATTCGGCGCAGGTTGCGACCTTCTTGCCGTCGCGCACCGCCATCCGCATGTGCTGCAGCGTTTCGATATGGCCTTCGTCGCGCTGCACGTAAGCGAGGAGGGCCACGTAATCGCCCGGCGTGACGCGGCGAAGATGCGCCTTCAGCCAGGAGGCAAGATCGCCGTTGGCACCGGCCTTCTTCAACAACGCGGCATTGTCCGCGTCGGTGTAGAGGTCGGCTTCCGTCGACGACACCACCGGGGTTTCCGGCGGCAGCGATCCCGTCTTCTCATAGGTCTCTGTCAGCTCGCGCGTCTTAATCTTCGCGGCCTCGACGTCGGGCTGGTTGAACGGATTGATGCCGAGGATCGAACCGGCCACCGCGGTGGCCATCTCGAAGCGGAAGAATTCCTGGCCGAGATGATCGATCGACTGCATCACGATCCGCGCGACGGGATGGCCGGCCTTCTCGAGCGCGGCCAGCTTGTCGTCATGGGCCTTGTCGCTCTCGTCCGCGGTACGCAGGTCGATGAAGAAGCGATCGCTGCCGTATACCGATGGTTCGCCCAGCGTCTCGCCGTCGATCGGGATCAGGCCCTTGCCGTCCTTGCCCGTCGACTCGGCAATGAGCTGCTCGGCCCAGGCGCCGAAATCGGCCACCTTTTTCGACGACAGGATGGTGACCTTGTCACGACCGTCAAGACCGGCCTGGCCCATGGCCAAGCCGAGCTGCACGCCGGGATTTTCCGACGGCGGCACGTCGGGCCCGCACGAGCGGACCATCGAAATCGTCAGCTTCAGCAGCTTGCCGAGATCGACGCCCGCCGCGGCCGCCGGCACCAGGCCAAACGGCGACAGCACTGAATAGCGACCGCCGATCGCGGGATCGCCGTGGAAGATCTGCGCGAATTTCTGCGAGGTCGCGACCTTCTCCAGCGACGAGCCGGGATCGGTCACGGCGACGAAGTGGTTGCCGGCCTTGTCGGCGCCGACCGCCTTGGTCACCTCGTCGAAGAAATAGTTCTTCATCACGTTCGGCTCGGTGGTGCCACCCGATTTCGAGGAGACGATGAATAGCGTCTTGGCGATGGTCACCGCCTTGGTCATAGCGGCAACCTGCGCCGGATCGGTGGAGTCGAGCACGTGCAGCTTCGGAAAGCCCGAGACCTCGGCAAAGGTCTGCGCCAGCACTTCCGGGCCGAGGCTCGAGCCGCCCATGCCGAGCACCACCGCGTCGGTGAAGCCCTGAGCCTTCACCCAGTCAGCGAATTTGGCGTATTCGGCGAGCTTGTCGTGTTCGGCTCGCGCGGCGTTGAGCCAGCCCAGCCACTTGCCTTCGTCGGTGCCGGTCCAGACCGAGGCGTCCTTCTGCCACAACCGGCGGATTTTTGCCGACTTGCGCCATTCCTCGGTGCCGGTCTCGACTGATTTCTTGAGGGCGTCGCCGAGCGCGAGCTTCTGCACGCCGATGATGGCGCCGAGGGTGGTCGCACGCTTGAAGGCGACCGCGCCGTAGAGCTTGTCGGCCGCATCGGCGAACTGCTTGACGCCGTCCGTGACCAGATCCTTGGTGATGGTGTCGAGGGAGATGCCGGTCTTGGCGAGATCGTCGAGCACCTTGCGGGCGGCGTCGACATTCTCCTCGAGGCTGTCACGAATCTCGCCGTGGTCGCGGAATGCGTCGAGGGTGGCCGGCGGGACGGTATTCACCGTGTTCTTGCCGATCAGCTCCTCGACATACATGGTGTCGCGATAGTCCTTGCTCTTCACGCCGGTGGAGGCCCACAGCAGCCGCTGCGGCTGGGCGCCCTTGGCCTTCAGCTTCTCCCAGCGCGGGCCGGCGAACAGCTTGAGATATTCCTGATAGGCGAGCTTCGCATTGGCGATGGCCACCTTGCCCTTCAGGGCCGCAAGCCGCGCCTTTTCGGTGGGGTCATTGGCCTTGGCGATTTTCTCGTCGAGCTGTTTATCGACCTGGGCATCGATGCGGCTGACGAAGAACGAGGCGACGCTGGCGACGGGCGCCGGATCGCCGCCAGCAGCGATGAACTTTTCGAGGCCCTTCAGGTAGGCCTCGGCAACTTCGGTATAGGTCTTCTGCGCGAAAAGCAGCGTGACGTTGATGCTGATGCCTTCGCCGATCAGGTGCTCGATGGCCGGAATGCATTCCGGCGTGGCCGGCACCTTGACCATCAGGTTGGAGCGCTTGACGCTCTTGGACAGCCGTTCGGCCTCAACGATGGTGCCCTTTTCGTCGAGCGCCAGATAGGGCGAGACCTCAAGACTGACAAAACCGTCTTGGCCCTTGGTGGCCTCATGGACCGGCTTCAGCACGTCGGCGGCGTGCTGAATGTCCTCGACGGCCAGTGCCTCGAACAATTCCGCAGGGGACTTGTCGCCGTTCTTGAGCGCGCCCGCGATCGGGGCATCGTATTCATCTGAGCTGCCGATGGCCTTTTCGAAAATCGCCGGGTTCGATGTGACGCCTTTGACAGCATCGGTGTCGATCAGCTTCTTGAGGTCGCCCTTGGCGACAAAGCCGCGTGCCAGGAAGTCGAGCCAGATGGCCTGACCATGAGATTCGAGTGCTTTGACAGGATTCATGATGCCTAATTTCGTTCTTCGATTTGAGCCAGTGGCCGATCCGCGCGCTGCGTCCCGCGGCTTGGTTCCAATGATCGCCCCAAATCCCTACGCGTGGCAAGCCGAACGGTTCCAGAGCGGACCGGGCAGGGCTGATCCCAATATTGTGTGGAGCAGCGCGGCAAGCGGATGACGTTTGTGTAAAATTTGTGCGCGGATTTTGAGCAGCTTTGCTCGGAGCAGAAGCACTCCACAGTTCGCGCTACAGATCGGTCTTCACCAGGTCCCACATCAGCTGGTATGTACCCGCCGAAATCAGAAATGCCCCTGCAACTGCGATGGCGTCATCGAAACGGTCCGTCATCACGTCAACAACGGCATCCACGTCCGTGCCGTCGATCATCACATACCAGTCCCGCGCGGCCGGATTGGGTGCCCCGGGATCATCGGTCAGCGGGCGCGAGAGGCGGGGATCGCTTTCCATCAAATGCATCGAGATGATGCCGGCAAGGTTGCCGGGATCGAGCTTCGCGCCGATCGCGTCGCGCAGGGCGCCAGCATCGCGCTCCGGCGGGCGGATGCGGACGAGGCCGAGCGCCGCGCCGCGGCCCTGGCCGCGGCTTACGGTGATGCGCGCCACCGAGCGCAGCATGTTCTTGAAGCGGCCGATATTGGCGAGCGACCACGGCGTCTGGTTGGCCAGCGCCGTGCGATAGGTGTCGCTGTCCAGCACGTCGAACGTCGCAGTCGAATACAGCCCGAGATATTTTGGCGCGGCGTCGATCGCGACATAGCGCCTTGCCTCGACAAAGCCGTCGATGGCGACGCGCTCGGCGAGGTGCTCGCGGTCGTACCATTGGTTGAATTCGGCCTCGTGCGACGGGTCAATATCCATCGACGTCATCAGCATGCCCTTGCCTGCGATCGGCATCCCGCAATCCCTACTTCGATTTCGATGCCACGTCGGCGATGGCTTTCATCACCGCGTCGCGGACGCCGGGGTCATACAGGCTGTGACCGGCGCCTTCAACCATGCGCACATCGGCGTCCGTCCACAGCGCAGCCAGCGCGTGGGAATTGGCGGGCGGACACAGCAGATCGTAGCGGCCCTGCACGATGGCGCCGGGGATGCCGGCCAGCCGGTGCGCTTGCGCCATCAGTTGTCGCGGCTGCATGAAACTGTCGTGTTCGAAGTAGTGCGCCTCGATCGCCGGTGTTGCCGGCAGCGGCTTGGCCTGGTTGTCGAAATCCGAACGATCGAGCCGCATGCGCTTCGGCGTGACCTCCGACAGGATCGCCTCGGTGCCGCCCCAGGCGCGGATCGCCGGCGTATGCACGGCGGGATCGGGATCGCGGATGCGGCGATAGAAATGCGGCAGCGGATCGCCACGCTCGGCTTCGGGCAGGGCGCTGAGGAAATCCTCGTGCAGGCTGGGGTAGTGCCGCGGCAGGATCACGTTGAAGACGTCGTGCAACTCCTCGCGCGTCCCGAAGAACGTCGCGCGCAGCGCGATGCCGGAGACCCGCTCGGGATGCGCCTGGGCGTAAGCCAGCGCCAGCGTCGCGCCCCACGAGCCGCCGGCCACCAGCCATTTGTCGAAGCCGAACTTCTTGCGGATGATCTCCATGTCGGCAATCAGATGCGGCAGCGTGTTCGCCGTGCGCGATCCCTTCGGCTTGCTGCGGCCGGCACCGCGCTGATCAAACAGCACGGCGTGGAAACGCTGCGGGTCGAACAGCCGGCGATGGTCGGGCTGGCAGCCGGAGCCCGGGCCGCCATGCAGATACACCGCCGGAATGCCGTCGCTGCGGCCGATGCTCTCTACATATACGGTGTGACCGTCGCCGACGTCGAGATATTCGGATGTCAGCGGCGCAAAGGGATCGGCGGTCGTGGTTTTGCCGGCGTCAAACATCTTGGTCGTTTTCCAGCGTGCCGCCCTTTAAGTTGCGATAGATGAAACGGTCCGCGCCCTCTGCCGCCTCGCTTGCCGCCAGCTTGAAGATCTTGGCGTGATCGGGCGACAGCGTGCAGGCAGGGTCGGTATTGCCCGCGTCGCCGGTCAGCGCAAAGGCCTGGCAGCGGCAGCCGCCGAAATCGATCTCGCGGAATTCGCAGCTCCGGCAAGGCTCCGGCATCCAGGAGGTGCCGCGATAGCGGTTGAAGGCTTCGGAATTCTGCCAGATCCAGGCAATCGAATGGTTCGAACGCACCGACTCGAATTCGAGTCCGGCGATGCTCTCCGCCGCGTGGCACGGCAGTACCTTGCCGGATGGCGAGATGTTGAAGAATTGCCGGCCCCAGCCGCCCATGCATTTCTTCGGCCGCAGCGCGTAGTAGTCCGGCACCACATAATCGATGTCGAGAATGCCCTTCAGCCGTTCGCGCGCGTCGTCGACGATGCGGGAGGTCGCCTCGATCTGCTGCTCCGTCGGCATCAGTGCGGCGCGGTTTTTCAAGGCCCAGCCGTAATACTGCACATTGGCGACCTCGAGCCGGTCGGCGTCGAGATCGACGGCCATGGCGATGATGTCCTCGAGCTGGTGCAGGTTCTGCCGATGCATCACGGCGTTGACGGTCAGCGGCAGATCAAGCTCGCGCGTCCATTTCGCGACTTCCAGCTTCTTGGCATGGCCGCCGCGATAGCCGCCGATGCGGTCGGCGACCACGGGCTCGTTGCCCTGGAAGGAAATCTGCACATGGCATAGCCCGGCATCGGCCAGCGCCGTCAGCTTGTCGCGGGTCAGCATCACCGCCGAGGTGATGAGGTTGGTATAGAGGCCGACATCGCTGGCGTGCTGAACCAATTCGACGATGTCCTTGCGCGCGGTCGGCTCGCCGCCGGAGAAATGGATCTGCAGCACGCCGATCTCGGCGAGCTCGGACAGAACCTTCTTCCACTCGGCGGTGGTCAGTTCGGTGCTGGAGCGATCGAGTTCGACCGGGTTCGAACAATACGGACACTGCAGCGGGCAGCGATGCGTCAGTTCGGCCAGCACGGCGAGGGGAATACCGAAGGTCTCGGCAGTCGAGCGCGTGCGCTCCATCACGGCGAGGCTATCGGCGGGGTCGGCAAGCACCGGGCTCGCATCGGTGAGGGCGGATTCTTGAACAAGATTGCTCATGGCGTCGTCTCCCGCGCCTGGGTGAGAAAGCCCTTGTCGGCGAGGTCCTGAAGCATGGCGATCACGTCGGCGCCGATGGCGTCGCGAGGTGCGGTGTATTTTGCCACCAGCAGGTCGATGATGTCAGCGACGCTGCGCGCGCCATCGCAGAGCTGCAAAATTTCCACGGCGATGTCGTCGGGCGCCAGCACGCGCTCCGGCGCCAAGATCACCCAGCGCTGCCGCGTCGCATCGAATTTCAGCTTCGCATGGCGCGGCAGCACCGGTCTGGTGGCCGCGCTGACGCTGATCCGGCGATGGCTTGGTGTCTCCGACATCGCGACTAGTCCTGTTGCGGCACGAACGCCCCTGGCGGGATGTGGCCGTCGACATAGGCATGATACAGCGCATCGAGCTGCACCCAAAGCACGTTCGTCTTGAAGATCAGGGCATTGCACACCGCGCGCCGTGTATCAGGCGTGGTGGCGTGGGCCTTGACGTAATCCAGCGCGAAATTGGCGTCGCGCGGCGCCTGGGTCAGGCGGCGCGAGAAATAGCTCATGATCTCCGGATTGACGAAGTCGTAATGCTTCAGCATCCCCGAGATGCGCTCCTCGTGCAGGTTGGGCGCGAACAGTTCGGTAAGCGACGACGCGATCGCCTCGAGCGGCGTCTTGTCGCGCACGAAATGCACATAGGCCTCCACGGCGAAACGCGTCGCCGGCAGAATGCCTTCGGTGGATTCCACATAGGCGCTGTCGAGGCCGAGGCCCTCGGTCAGCTTCAGCCAGCGTTCAATGCCGCCCTCGGTGCCGACGTCGCCGTCGTGATCCTCGATGCGGTGGCGCCATTCGATGCGCGTGGCGCGGTCGCGGAAGCGCGAGATCACCACGGCGTCTTTCAGCGGGATCGTGCTCTGGTAGTAATAGCGGTTCAGCGCCCAGGCCTGAACCTGGCCGCGGTTCAGCTTGCCGCCATGCAGCAGCGCGTGGAACGGGTGCAGCGAGTGATAACGCGTGGCGCCGATATGGCGCAGCGCCGCCTCGAGCTGCTGGGCATTGTCGAGCGGCGTGGCGGCGTCGAGCGACGAGGCACTGATCTTGATCGCGGTCACAACGTGATCTCCATCCCGTCATGCGGGATCTGCCATCCGGCTGCCTCGACCGCGGCGCGTTCCGGCGACGCGGGGAGGTGCGCCGGATTGGAATTGTTGATGTGCAAGAACATGCGCTGCCCGATCTCGACATCCGCCAGCATCGCGATGGCGCCGTCGGCGTCCGACATCGCGATATGCCCCATGCTGTGGCCAGTCTTCCGGCTCAGCCCGGCTGCAATCATCTCGTCGTCGCGCCAGACGGTGCCGTCGAAAAACACCAGCGGCGCTCCGGCCAGACGCCGCTGCACGTCCGGCGTGACCCGCGCGCAGGCGGCAATAAAGAAGAAATAGGCACCGGAGGCCGTATCGGCAATGCGCAGGCCGAGCGTGTCGCCGTCGCCCTCGTCGCCGGCGGGATGGGGCTGACCCTCAAGATACCAGGCGGATTTGCCGGGAACGACGAAGGGGAGCACCTCGAGACCTGACGGGCTGCCATCCTGCAGCACAGGCTTGAAGGCGCGATCGATCTCGATCGGTTCGCGCCGCACGTAGTGATCGGACAGCACGTTGAAGATGCTGTTGGCCTTGAGGATCGCCAGCACGCGCGCATGGGCATAGACGGTGAATGGCGAGCCCTCGCGCATCGACAGCAGGCCAGCAACAGCATCGACTTCGCCATTGGTCAGGATGACGCCGGCAATCGGACTATGTCGCAGTGTGTCAGGTGCTGGATGCAGCCGGGACGTCGTGGTGATCTGCTGGCGCAGATCCGGGGAGGCGTTGATCAGGAACCAGTTACGGTCGTCGGTCGAGACGGCGATGGAAGCCTGGCTGCTCTGCAACTGGATCTGATCGCGCGCGGCGCGGCAATTGGCGCATCCGCAGTTCCACTGCGGGATACCGCCGCCGGCTGCGGCTCCCAAAACAATCACTCGCAACATGACGTCGCCCCCGAACTTCGGCCGCGCCGTGCCGAAGGCTCCTTCGTCGATTGCGCCGCTGTCCGCGACAATGCCGAGGCGCCCGTTCGGGACGCCCCGGCCGAAATTCTTACTTGCGCGCCGCGCAGGCGTACATGTTGATTTCCATGCCTACGGCAACTTCGACGATCTTCGGTGCTTTCCAAGCCATGATGGCCTCCAGGGTTTGCGTAAGCCTTACAGTCGGTAGACTGCGCAAGGGGTAATCTATTCCCTGAACAAAAGTTCGCCAACACCTTCGTCATCACAATGTGATGCCTCAGGCACTTTATCGGCGTGCGTCGCACAATATTTGCATTGAAACAGTGTGCAATCCAGACCGTTCCATGGACACCCGTTGAACTGCGGTTGTCGTCATAAGCAGCTATCGAGATCACCGACATGCCCCGTTATTTCTTCAATACCCGCATTGGCGACGACTTGGTTACGGATCCCGAGGGCGAGGCCCTGCGCGACCCCGACCATGCCTGGGAAGTGGCCCGCGCCATGATCCTGCAACTGCTGCGCTCCGAGGGGACGCAAAGCGATCTGCTCAATGCCGTGCTGGAAGTGACCGACGCGGAGGGCGAAGTGGTGCTCGAGTTTCCGTTCACCGAGGCCCTGCTCGATTCGGCGGATCAGTCGGCGACGAGGCATTAGTCACACCCCGGCTGTCATCGCCTGGATTGACCAGGCGACCTAGTATTCCAGGGCGACTGCGATAAGCCATGACCGCCCTGAAATACTGGGCCACCCGCTTTCGCGGGTGGTGACAGCTCAGGTTGTTTCGCGGAGCCTCGCTCCGGCGCCCGGAGGGTAAAGGTACCCCGCCATTGGCAATGTCTCCCTGGCTGCGATAACAAATGCACTCCAATGGAGTGAGCCATGACCGATCTCTGGCGTTTGTCGGCAACCGATCTCGCCGCGCTGATCCGCAGCCGCGAGGTGTCCGCCCGCGAGGCGGCGCGGGACAATCTGGCGCGGCTGGATGCGGTCAATCCGGCCATCAACGCCGTGGTCGATCATCGGCCCGCGGAGGCGCTGGCGCGGGCGGATGCCATCGACGCGGCGATCGCCAGGGGTGACGATGTCGGGCCGCTTGGCGGCGTGCCGGTCACCGTCAAGGTCAATATCGATTATGCCGGCTACGCCACCTCGAACGGCGTCAGGATCCAGAACGAGATCATCGCCACCGCTAACAGCCCGGTAATCGACAACCTGGAAAAGGCCGGCGCCGTCATCATCGGCCGCAGCAATTGCCCGGCGTTTTCCTATCGCTGGTTCACCACCAACCAGCTCTATGGCGATACCAAGAACCCGCGCGATGCGTCCTTGACGCCAGGCGGCTCGTCCGGCGGCGCCGGCGCGGCTGTCGCCGCCGGCATCGGCCATATCGCCCACGGCACCGATATCGCGGGCTCGAT
>JBEVEC010000337.1:0-9440 GCA_040512975.1 Tardiphaga sp.
AGCCGCGAACTCTGAGCTTGTGGCACCCCGCACCCCTCCGCGCGTAGCGCGGCCACCCACACCCCCAAAGGGCGAGGGCAGGAAGCGTAAGCCCGTCGGCGGCGCGCTGATCCTGACCGACTCCCGCTGTAGCATCCGCTCATGAAATGCATCGAGCTTCGGGAAGCTCTTGCGCCAGTCGCAATCGGGGAAGCGGAAGTCGGCATAGCCGAGCACGCAGACCAGCATGATCTGCGCGATGTCCATCGGCCGGGTCTGGATGTCGGGATGGTTCTCGAACCGCGTCAGGCCTTGCCAGGCGCGGTCCCACTGGTCGTCGTACCACTTCTGCCACTGCAGTTCTTTCGGGCGCACGCCACTCTCGTAGCGGCACAACAGCATGGCGTCGGTCATGCCCTGCAGGATCGAGTGTTCGGTCTTCACCTGCCAGCGCAGCGGCCCCGAGGCCGGGATCAATTTTCCGCCGGCCAGTTCATCGAGATATTCGGTGATGGTGGAGGAATCCAGAATGATGGTGCCGTCGTCGAGGATCAGCGCCGGGAATTTGCGCAGCGGGCTGATGTCGCGGGAATATTGGTCGTTGGGCTGGGTCGGCGCGACATTGGCCGCGACCATTTCGATCCGGTCGATCAGCCCGAGTTCGATGGCCGCGATGCGGACCTTGCGCGCGAACGGCGAGGCCTGGGAGAAGGTCAGTTTCATCTGCAGAGGTCCTTGAGAGGGACGCGCGGGTCCGCGCGTCCCGACATGACGGCCAAGTCGGTAGGGCCTAAACCGCGACGACCTTCTGCTTCTGCTCGCCGAGGCCCTCGATGCCGAGGGTCATGACGTCGCCGACTTCGAGGAATTTCGGCGGCTTCATGCCGAGGCCGACGCCGGGCGGCGTGCCGGTGGTGATGATGTCGCCGGGTTCGAGGGTCATAAGGCCCGAGAGATAGGACACGATCTGCGGCACGTTGACGATCATGGTCGCGGTCGAACCGGTCTGGCAGCGCTTGCCGTTGACGTCGAGCCACATGTCGAGCTTGTGCACGTCGGCGACGGCGTCCTTGGTCACCAGCCACGGGCCGAGCGGGCCGAAGGTGTCGTGCGACTTGCCCTTGGTCCACTGGCCACCGCGCTCGATCTGGAAGAAGCGCTCGGAGACGTCGTTGCAGACGGCGTAGCCGGCGACGTAGTTCAGTGCATCGGCCTCGGTGACATATTTGGCCTTGGTGCCGATGATGATGGCGAGTTCGACTTCCCAGTCGAGCTTGGTCGAGCCGCGCGGCTTCTCGACGTCGTCATTCGGTCCGCACAGGCTGTTGAGCGCCTTCATGAACACGATCGGCTCCGACGGAATCGGCATGCCAGACTCGGCGGCGTGGTCGGCGTAGTTCAGCCCGATGGCGATGAATTTCGGCTTGCCGCCGATCGGCGATCCGAAGCGCGGCGAGCCCGAGACCTCCGGCAGCGTGGCCGGATCAAGCGCCGCAAGCTTGGCCAGATTGGCCGGCGTGAAGGCGTCGTCGGCGAGGTCCTTGATATGACCGGACAGGTCGCGCAGCTTGCCGGCCTGATCGATCAGTCCCGGCTTCTCGCTGCCGATGGCGCCGTATCTTACGAGTTTCATCATCATCTCCCTGGGGTCTTTCCGCCGGCTGTTGTGAAGCACGACGCCGTGGAATTCAACCGCCTGCGGCGCGGGGCACCTGCTGCAATGCGGCGAACATGAAGGCATCGCCGTCACGCCTGATATGGCCGGCGCCGAAATGCCCGCCGATCACCAGCGTCCGCGTGTCGGCAAACCGCGTAAACAATGCGCGACGGGTCGCCGCGGCCTGTACCGGATCGAAGTCCGCGGTGGACGACCAATCGAGATGTGCCATCTGGACGGGATGATGCGCCACGTCGCCGGTGAGCAGGGCGCTTTCGCCTTGGGATTCGATCAGCACGCTCATATGGCCGGGACTGTGCCCCGGCGTCGCGATCAGCGTGATCTCGTCGGTCAGCCGGGCATCCGACGGCACGAGGTCGGCGCGTCCGGCCTCGACGATCGGCGCGACGGAGTCGGCAAACACGGCTGCGTGGGACGGCGTATCGCTGTGCGCGTGCCAGTAGGCATATTCCCGCTGCCCGAACACATAGCGCGCGTTCGCGAAGGTCGGCACCCAGCGGTCGTCGTCGAGCTTGGTATTCCAACCGACATGGTCGACGTGCAGATGCGTGCACAACACGAGGTCGACGTCGCCGGGCGCAAAGCCCGCGGCGGTCATGTTGTTGAGAAACGGCGTATGCAGATGATTCCACGCCGCGACCGAGCGGCCCGTCTTGTCGTTGCCGAGACAGGTGTCCACCACGATGCGTTGCGTCGGCGTCTCCAGCAGCAGCGCATGGATGCTCATGCGCATCCGGCCCTCGTCATTGGCGAAATGCGGGATCAGCCAGGGCAACGCGCGGACGTCATCGGGGCCGACCTGCGGCAGGATGAAGCGCGTGCCGCCGACGGTCTCGCCTTCGATCAGTTGCGTGATCCTGACCTGTCCCACCATCCATGGCATCGGCATGCGCCCCGTCATTACCCATGGACGATGCGGTCTTCCATTCGTCGACGCAATGGATCATCTGGCGATGCCGCGCGTTGTCTGGGCCGAAATGCGTTGTGCAACGAGGAGGCGATCGTGCCGGAATTAGCAATCTCATCGGAAAAAGTCGGCTTTTTGATCGAAAAGGCGCGCGAGTTCGACGTCAAGGACATCGCGTCCGACACCGACTCCGGGTCCAACGGCGCCGATGACGACATGATCGACGTGCTGGAAGACAACGGCAAGGATCCGGTGGTGCGGGAGATCTCCGGCTTCATCAACGCCATGTCCGAGGACGAGCAGATCGACCTGATGGCCCTGGTCGCGCTCGGCCGCGGCGACGGCACCATCGAGGAATGGCCGACCCTGCGCAGCGACGCCGCCGATGCCCGCGACGGCCACGTGGCGCGCGATCTCTTGGGCGAGCCGATGCTGGGCGATCTTCTCGCCGACGGCCTCGCGGCCTTCGGCGTCGACTGGACCGACGAGCGCACGACGCCGGTGGTTTGATTGAAGCACCGTCGTACCCGGCATTGGCCGGGCACGACGGTGCCTCTGGTTACATCGTCCCCGGGAAAGCGCCGCCGTCGAGCACGATGTTCTGGCCGGTGATGAAGCCGGACTTGGTGCTGCACAGCCAGGCGCAGGCGTGACCGAATTCATCGGGCTCGCCGAAACGGCCCGACGGATTTTCCTGCGCGCGCTTGGCGAGGATCTCGTCGACCGAGAGGCCGGTGGCCTTGACCTGACCGGCGGCGACGCCCTTCAGGCGATCGGTGTAGAATGGGCCCGGCAAGAGGCCGTTGATCGTGACATTGGCCCGCACGGTCTTGCGCGACAGGCCGGCGATGAAGCCGGTGAGGCCCGAGCGTGCGCCGTTGGACAGGCCGAGCACATCGATCGGCGCCTTCACGGCGGCCGAGGTGATGTTGACGATGCGGCCGAACTTGCGCTCCATCATCCCGTCTACCGTCGCCTTGATCAGCTCGATCGGCGTCAGCATGTTGGCGTCGATGGCCTTGAGCCAGTCGTCGCGGGTCCAGTTGCGGAAATCGCCGGGGGGCGGCCCGCCGGCATTGTTGACCAGGATGTCGATGGTGCCTGCCGCCTTCAGCGCGGCCTCGCGGCCCTCGACCGTGGTGATGTCGCCGACCACTTCGGTGATCTCGACGCCCGGATAGGCCTTGCGCATGTCGGCGGCGGTGGCCGCCAGCACGTCGCCGCTGCGCGCGGTGACCGTGACATGCACGCCTTCCGCCGCCAGCGCCTCGGCGCAGGCACGGCCGAGGCCCTTGCTCGATGCGCATACCAGCGCGCGGCGGCCTTTGATTCCCAGATCCACGATGTCACTCCTGAAGATTGTACGGCTTGAAAAGAGCGGCCACCATAGCTGCTGGCGCGCGGCGTGATAAGGGCGCAGGCGTCAGATCCGGTGGTCGCGTTTCCATCGATCTATGGTCGCGGTGACGTCGGGTGGCAGCGCGCGGATGCCTTTCTGCCCGGCCAGCGCTAGCCACGGCCGCAATTGCGAGCCGGTCAGATAGGCCGGCTGCGCACTGGCCGGCACCAGCTGCTCGAAGATCAGCACCAGCGTCACCGCGACCAGCCCGACGCGGACGGCCCCGAGCACGGCGCCGCCCAGGCGGTCGCCGAACCCGATCTCCGGGCCGATCATGTCATTGACCGCCATGCGCAACAGCCCGCTGAGCGCGACGCCCGCGACCACGAAGGCGGCAAAGAACAGCAGCGGGTTCTGCAGGCTGCCGCCGAAGGCGGCGTCTGACAGGCGCGGGGCGATCATCCCGGTGAGCCAGACGGCGATGGGCATCGCCACCAGATAAGCGAGGATGGTCGCTGCGCTGCGCAGCAGCCCGGCGCGGAAGCCGAACGCCATGGCGCCGATCAGGCAGGCAAGGACCACGACATCGAAACTGTTCAAGGCGCCCTCGGTTGGCTCCGGTTGTCTCGCGCGCCGGGTCGGTTTGCGATCTTCGCCGGGCCGGTTATCACTGGGACAAAATCAGGGGAGGCCTGCCATGTCTGTCGATGCGTCCAGGGTTGAAACGGCGGCCGCCGTCAGCGGAATATTCGACGTCCGTAAAGAAATTGTCCTCATTACCGGCGCATCCCAGGGCCTCGGGCGGCAATTCGCCCGCCTGCTGGCCGCCCAGGGCGCCTCCGTGGCGCTGGCGGCGCGGCAGGTCGACAAGCTGCGCGGCCTGCAGGACGAAATCACCGGCGCGGGCGGCCGCGCCGTCGCCGTGCCCATGGACGTCACTGACACCGCCTCGATCAAGGCTGCCTTCGACGCCGCCGAGGCGGCACTGGGGCCGATCAGCGTGCTGATCAACAATGCCGGCATTGCCGTCGAGAAAGCCGCGGTGGAGCAGAGCGAGGCGGACTGGGACATGGTGATGTCGGCGAACCTGAAAGGCGCCTATTTCGCCGCCACCGAGATCGCGCGCCGCATGATCGCGCGCGGAGAGGGCGGCAACATCGTCAATATCGCCTCGGTGCTCGGCTTCGGCGTTGCCAAATTCGTGGCGCCCTATGCGATCTCAAAGGCCGCCATCGTCCAGACCACCAAGGTGCTGGCGCTGGAACTGGCGGGCCACCGCATCCGCGTCAACGCGCTGGCGCCGGGCTATATCGACACCGACATGAACCACGCCTTCTGGCAGACCCCAGCCGGGGAGAAGCTGACCAAGCGCATTCCGCAGCGCCGCATCGGCCACGAGACCGACCTTGACGGTGCCATCCTGCTGCTGGCGTCGCAGGCATCGCGCTACATGACCGGCAGCACCATCACGGTGGACGGCGGCTTCCTGCTGAATTGACGTTTGATGGGATTTCAGCGGCATTCGCAGAGGCTTCCGCGCGCGTACGGCAGACGATTTTCCCTTTAATCAAAGGCTCTTGCCGGCCAGCCGTCATAAAAGAGCAAAAAGATTGCAGTTGCCCCTTTCCAAAGCGGGCATGCATTGGTAGATACCCCTTGCACCGCGGGCTTTGCCCCGGTTGCCTTCTCAGGAAGCCTCCGGACTGGGACCGATCGACGCCATCAGGCGTTGACCGCCAGTACGCGTTTCCCGAAGGTTTGGCGCGGGGTGGAGCAGCCCGGTAGCTCGTCAGGCTCATAACCTGAAGGTCATAGGTTCAAATCCTATCCCCGCAACCAAACACTTGTCTGAGATATCGAACCAATAAAAAGCCGCCCAGTTGGGCGGCTTTTTGGTTTGTGAAGATCGCGTTTTGGGGGGTGTTGCGGGTGGCGTCGTCGTCCTGATTCATTCGATCCCGACGCAGCTCCTCGGAGCGATCTCGATCTCTTCCTGGACTACAACCCTCACAGCAAGTTCAGCGCTTCTGACCTGGTTGCGGCTGCAGGAGGGGCTGGGGTCGACGTTGACCTTACAACGCGAGCCGGCCTGCATCCGCAGATCCGCAAAGGTGGAAGCCGAAGCCACCCAGGTTTTCTGATGCCGCGGCGTTTGCTGCGTCGCATTCACGCTCGCCCATATCTTGCCCAATCCCTGCCGCAGAGCCACCGCTCATCGAACCGCATTGCCGCCTCAAATATAAACGTAAGTTCATACTCAAGCGGGGGGCGTCGTAGATTGGGGAATCTACAATGCAACAGACCACAGGTACTTCGGCAGATACTTCCATCAACGGACATCATTTCTCATTTCAGATTGCAAATGGCGGCGGCCGGCGGGCTTGCTCGGTGACGATCCTGTCGCCGACGCGCGAAATCGCCGAATTGTACTTCCAGGAAAACGCGCCGAGTATTGTACAGATGGCGCGTGACCGTCTTTCCGCAGCGGAAACAGGCATGGGTCCTCTCAGTCTCCAGATCCCCTGAACAGATTGTCCGGCGATCTCGCCAACAGCGCCGCGCGATAGGACAGAACAGCCGGGCGTCCGCGCCTGCGCCATTCGCGTAGCGCCGTGCTTTTGACCCATAGATGCGTGATGGCTGCGCTGGAGCGTCCAACGACGGCGCTCTGGCGTGCGCTGCCGCTTGTGCCGCTGACCTCGTCCGGCACGTTCGCGCACATCGCCGGCACCCTGCTGACGACCTTTAGTGCTGCTCCGTCCATTGGATCGCGCCACATCACCTAATATATTCGCCGCGACGCTCGCGGTCTGCGCGACGGCACTCAAGGCAATGCCTGCGCGGCGAATGGTCAAGGTTGAACAATGTTCCGAAATCACTGTCTGCGGATGTGCCTTGCAGGCGCGCTGCTGGTCCAGACCGGATCGCTTTACGCCCAAGGCGATTTAAGCAAGGCCGACCAGATCAAGATCGATGAAGCCAGGATGGCGACCTGGGACGGCAAGCGCGCGCTGGCCGGCATCGAGGACCTCGTCCGTTTCACCCCGCGCGCCATGGAAACGCCGGGGCACCAGCAGACCATCGACTACATCATCGCGGAACTGAAGAAGACCAAGTTCGACGCGGTCCAGACCCAGCGCTGGACGGCGAGGGAGGCCGGCCGAACCATGGCGATGACAAACATCATCGCGCGCTTCAATCCGTCGAATTCAAAACGCGTCATCGTTGCCACGCATTACGACAGCATCATCAAGGCCTATCGCGACGGCAAAACGCCGGACGCGCCGATGCCCGGCGCCAACAATTCCGCGTCAGGCGTCGCCTTGCTGCTGGAGACGGCGCGGGCGATCTCGCAAGGGGCCGACGCGCCGCCGGTGGGGATCGACATGATCTTCTTCGACGGCGAGGAGGGCCCGATCTCCATGGGCGCCGGCGATCCGAATTTTCACCCGGTCGGCTCGCCTTATTTCGTGGCGCATCTTTCCGACTTCTATCCGGAGCGAAAGCCGGACAGGATGGTCGACTTCGACATGGTCTGCGATCGCGACCTGCATCTGCAGCCCGAACAATCCGGTCTGTCGTCCGCGCCGGCGGAGGTGGCCAGGTTCTGGCAGGTCGGCCGCAAGATCGCGCCCGGCGCGTTCGCCACGACGGTGGCGCCCTATGGCATCGACGACGACCATTCGGCGTTTCGCATGGCCGGCATCCCGAGTTTTGTGGTGATCGATTTCGACTACGAGCCGTTCTACAACACCACCGAAGACACACCCGACAAATGCACGACGCAAAGCCTGGAAGCGGTGGGGCGGACGCTGCTGAGCTATCTCTATCTGCCGTGAAAACCACGCTGCGGTGGAGCATCCGTAGAAGCTGTTGACCTCTCCGCGGTGCAGCGTCTTTATGCCGGGGCATTCCGTTCGGACACCCATCCTTATGCGCTTCACATTCATCCATGCTGCCGATCTGCATATCGACAGCCCGCTGGCGGGGCTGCGGCTGAAGGATGAAGACGTGGCGCGCCGCTTCGCCGAGGCCGGACGCAAGGCGGTGCAGGCATTGATCGACGAGACCATCGCCAGCAATGCCGCGTTCCTGATTATCGCCGGCGACGTGTTTGATGGCGACTGGAAGGACGTCACCACGGGGCTGTTCTTCGTCGGCGCGCTCAGCGCGCTGCATCGCGCCGGCATTCCGGTTTTCATCGTCAAGGGCAATCACGACGCCGAAAGCCTGATGTCACGCGATCTGCCCTATCCCGATAGCGTCACGGTGTTTCCGTCCCATGCCGCAAAGACCATGACGCTGGACAGCCATCGCGTGGCGCTGCACGGCCGAAGTTTTCCGAACCGCCTGACCGGCGAATTCGTCGACACCTATCCGACGCGCCGCGACGGCTGGCTCAATATCGGCGTGTTGCACACGTCGCTAGACGGCACCCGCGGCCATGACGGCTATGCGCCGTGCAGCGTCGATGATCTCAAGCGGTTCGGCTACGACTACTGGGCGCTGGGCCATATCCATGCCGCCGAGATTGTGAGCCGCGATCCGTGGATCGTCTTTCCCGGCAATCTGCAGGGCCGCAGCGTGCGCGAAACCGGCGCCAAGGGCGCGGTCCGCGTCACCGTCGATGACGGCCGCATCGCCGACGTGACGCCGCTGGCGCTGGACGGCGCACGCTGGGCACATATTACGGTCGACATAAGCGACATCGCTGACGAGGCCGAGGTGCTGGCGCGCGCCGTTGCAGCGCTGTCCGCGGCGCATGCGGAGAGCGAAGGCCGCGCGCTCGCCGTCCGCGTGACGCTGACGGGGACGACGGCGCTCCACAATCAACTGGTGGCGCGGCGCGAGGCGCTGCAGGACGACCTGCGCGCCAGCGCGCTGCATCTGGCCGCCGATTGCTGGATCGAGCAGGTCAAGATCAAGACAATGCCGCGGGCACAGCCGGCCGCGGCGCTGCCCATCGGCGAAAACATCGACGTCGATGCGCTGCTCGGCGAAGCGGCGCGGGATCCGGACTTTGCGGCGGCGCTGGCCGAGCTGGCCGAAACCGTGCGGGCCAAACTGCCGCGCGAATTGCAGGATGAATTTTCCCAGTCCGACGTGATCACGTCGCTGGCCGACAGTGCCCGCGCCATGCTGGCCGGAGAGTTGTCGTGAGGATCGAGGAACTGGTTCTCGAACGCTACGGCGTCTTCACCGATCGCAAGCTTGCATTTCACCCGCAGGCCGCACTGCATGTTGTGCGCGGCGCCAACGAGGCCGGCAAGACGTCGGCGCTGTCGGCCATCGGCGATCTGCTGTTCGGCTTCGGCGGACGCACCGATCACGACTTCCGCCACGACAGCAAGACGCTGCGCATCGGCGGCGCGTTCCGACACGCCGATGGCCGGCAAATAGCCGTGCGACGGCCCAAGGGCAACAAGGACACGTTGCTCGATCACAACGACAAGGCGCTGCCGGACCATACGCTGGAGCCGTTTCTCGCCGGCATCACGCGCGACATCTTTGCCCGCGAGTTCGGCCTTACTGCGGAG
>JBEVEC010000002.1:0-4848 GCA_040512975.1 Tardiphaga sp.
CCGCCGTCGCCGATGCCAGCGCCTGGACACGCTCCGGTACTGCGACGGGCCCGCGCGGAACGTCGAGCGTGCAGGCCTCGGGCGGCTGCGCCAACGGCTCGTGCACGCGCTCGGTGACCCGCACCGGCCCGTACGGCAACACCTATACCCGTCAGGGCACGGTCACCCGCTACTGACGACTCCCGCGAGAGCCGAGCCCAGACACCTCCGGCGATCGCGTCTCTCCGCACCCCATCCCATCACTTTCCGGAGACTACGATGCCCAGGTTTTCCATACCTTCGCTACCGGCTCTCGCGCTGGCCGGCTCGGCTTTTATATCGGCCATGTCCGCCATTGCGTGTTCGGCACAGGCGCAGGTACCGCCGCAAATGCGCCGCGAAGCGATGACGCTGATGCAGATCTGCCGCGGCGACTACGACCGCCTCTGCGCCGGCGTGCAGCCCGGCGGCGGGCGGGTACTCGCCTGCCTGCATGAGCATGCGAACCAACTCAGCGCCGATTGCAGCAAGGCCATGCCGCGCGCCGATGCACTCAAGAACAGCGCGGCCGCCGCAGGCGCGCTGCCCAAGTAGCAGGAGCGTGCGCCATGGAGCCATTCTTTCCCAGTCCATATTTTCGCAGCCTGATCCTGCTGACGGCGCTCGGCTTCATGGCGCTGGAATACGCCTTGGGGCGCCTCACGCATCGCGAGACGCATGACTGGCGCGAAAGCGCCGCGACACTCGGGGTCGCGGTGGTGCAGAACTTCGTTCGCTTCATCGAGGCCGGTTTCGTCGCGATCCCGTTCGCGTTCGTCTATCAGCACCGGCTATTCGACTTCTCCGCAACCGGCGCAGCCGCCATGCTCGGGCTGTTCGTCGGCAGCGAGTTTCTCTATTACTGGCAGCATCGCGCCTCGCACCGGGTGCGCTGGATGTGGGCCACGCATCGGGTTCATCATTCGCCGACCAGATTCAACCTGACGGCGGCGATCCGGTTGGGCTGGACTGGCAACATCTCCGGCAATTTCCTGTTTTTCCTGCCGCTGATCTGGATCGGATTTCATCCGTTCGCCGTCATCGCGATGCTCGGCATCAACCTGACCTACCAATTCTTCATCCACACCGAACTGGCACCGCGGCTGGGTCCGCTCGAGTACGTCCTCAACACCCCGGCGCATCATCGCGTGCACCACGCGTCGAACGAACCGTGCCTCGACAAGAATTTTGGTGGCATCCTGATCGTGTTCGACCGCCTGTTCGGCACGTTTGCGCAGGCGCCGACGGGCGAGGCATTGCGCTATGGACTGGTCGGCGGCAAGCGGTCCCTCAACCCGATCCGGATCGCGCTTGGCGAATGGACGGCAATGTTCCGCGACATGCGCAAATCTCAGGGAGCGCGGGCCAAGCTTCGAGCGCTGTTCGGGCCGCCCACCACGTGAGCCGCGCCATTTACGTTCCGACGAAGAATCCGATGCCCATCGCCACCACGCTGATCCCCATCACGGCCGTCGACAGCCAGCCGAGCCAGTACAGCGTTCCGCCGACGACGAAGCGACCCATCACTTCCTTGCGGCGCGACATCAGCATCAGCAGCACCATGACCGGCACGGCGAGCACGCCGTTGATGACGGCACTCCAGTACAACGCGGAAATCGGATTGATCGGCGTGAAGTTAAGCACGATCCCGATGCCCGCCGACAGTGCCAGCACGCCGTAGAAGGCGGCCGCCTGCTTCGGCTTGCGCGCGAGACCGACCGGCCATTGCCGCCCCTCGCCGACGGCATAGGCGGTCGCACCGGCCAGCACGGGAATCGCCAGCAGCCCGGTGCCGACGATGCCGAGCGCGAAGATCGCTTCCGCCAGCGCGCCGGCGATCGGACGCAAGGCCTCGGCGGCTTCCGCCGAACTCTGGATGTCGGTCTTGCCGGACGCATGCAGCGTCGCCGCCGCCGTGACGATGATCGACAACGCAATCAAATTGGAAAATCCCATGCCGATGATGGTGTCGGCGCGAATGCGGCTGAACTCCCGCTGCGCGTCCTGCTGCTTCTCGATCAGCGGCTGCTTGGCGGGGTGGACCCGCTGGTCCTCGGCTTCCTGCGACGCCTGCCAGAAGAACAGGTACGGCGAGATCGTGGTGCCGAGGATGGCGACGATGGTGGTGAAATAGTCGAAGCTCCAGGTCGGGCGTGGAACGAGGATGCCAAGCAGCGCTTCGCTCCACGACACCTTGGCGAAAAACAGCGCGGCGACGTATGCGAACAGGCTCACTGTCAGCCATTTCAGCACCGCGACGTAGCGCTTGTAATCGAGGAAGATCTGCGCCCCGACCGAGATGAACCCGAACAGCAGGACATAGACGATGCTGTGGCCGCCGATCAGGAGCTTGCTGGCATCGGCCATGGCGCCGAGATCGGCGCCGATGTTGATGGTGTTGGCGACGAACAGCAGCCCGACCACGACATTGAGGAGCCACGCCGGATAGTGCCGGCACACATTGCCCGAGATGCCACGCCCGGTGACGCGGCCGACCCGCGCGGAGATTTCCTGGATCGCCACCATCAGCGGAAAGGTCAGCAGCAGGGTCCAGCCGATGCCGTAACCGAACTGCGCGCCGACCTGGCTGTAGGTGCCGATGCCCGACGGATCGTCGTCGGCCGCGCCGGTGATCAGGCCGGGACCGAGCGCCTTCAGTGCATCGCGCGCACGCCAGGACTTTCTGGATTTTGCTTCGGACATCTGCTTCGGATGATCGGAGGCCGAAGGCACGGGATGCTTTACGTTTGGTTTCTTACGATTTGCCATGCGGTCCAGCCTGGACCCCGACAACGGTGCCGGCAGGATTCAGTTCCTCGACGAGGAACTCATGTCCGACTGGCTTTGCCAGGACGTGTCACCAGATAGATGCCGAGCGCTACAGGCACGATGCCGAGCAGGTCGCGGAATTCGACATGCTCGCCAAGTACGAGGTAGGCGAACAGCATGGCGAGCGGCGGCATCAGGAAATGCCAGGCGCTCGCGGCGGTGGCGCCGCAGACCTTCAGGAGGTGGAACCACAGCAGGTAGGCGAGGATCGAGCCACCCAGCACGAGGAAGGCAAAGGTGCCGGCAAGCCGCGCGCTCGGCACGATGTCGCTGAAGCTCGAAAACATGAACGCAAACGGGATCAGCACCAGTCCGCCGGTGATGTTCTGCACGCCGTTGCCGATCCATAGCGAACCCTTCGGCGCCAGCAACTTGAACAGGATGGTGCCTGTGACGATCGAGGCCAGCGAAGCCAGCGTGAACAGGATGCCGTGCCAGTCGTCGGTGCCGACCGCCAGGCGGTGCCAGACGATGAAGGTGACGCCGGCGACGCCGAGCAACAGGCCGATCGCCTTGCGCCAGGTCATGGCCTCGCCGAGAAACATGGCGGCGAGCGCAGCGGTGAACACGGGATTGGCCGACACGATCAGACCGCCAAGACCGGCCGAGACCGTCTGCAGCCCGGTATAGCCGAGGCCGAGATACAGCGCGTTGTTGGCGATGCCGAGCACCGCAAACACGGCGGCATCCCGCCACGACAGATTCCATCCTTCCCGGCGCAGCGCTGAAATCGCAAAAATCAGAATGCCCGCCAGTGAAAAACGCGCGGCCAGCAGGATCAGCGGCGGACAATCGGTGACGCCGATCTTGCCGGCGACGAAGGCGAAGCTCCACAGCAGGCAGAACGTTCCGATGACGAGCGGCAACGTGTTGAAAGTGGAGCGTTGTGCGGCGACTGAAGGCGCGCGGGACATGGCGGTTCTCCGGAAGCGGAGGATATAGCCTCCCGCGTTGATATTTGGAAATTAAATGATAGACTGATGATGAGTGGATTTATGAATGGAGCTTGAAATGCTCGATCTGGAGCTCTTGCGCAGCTTCGTTTCCGTCGTCGATGCCGGCGGATTCACCCGCGCCGGGGAGCGCGTCCACCGCACCCAGTCGACCGTCAGCCAGCAGATCAGGCGGCTCGAGGAAGATCTCGGACAGCCGCTGCTGATCCGTAGCGGCAAGGAAGTGACGCCGACGGAAGCCGGCGAGCGGCTGCTGTCCTATGCGCGGCGCCTGTTGTCGCTCGCCGAGGAAGCGCGCGACGTGGTGGCGCGCCCCGGCAGCGAGGGCGCCGTGCGGCTCGGCATCCCCGAGGATTTCGCCGCCTATCGCCTCGCCAAGCTGCTGGCCAGTTTCGCGCGCGCGCGACCCGGTCTGCGGCTCGACGTGCGGGCCGACCAGAGCATGTACCTGAAGCGCGACATCGAGCGGGGTGATCTCGATCTCGCGCTGCTCAAGCGCGACGCCGGCGGCAAGGGTGCGATCGCGGTGTGGCCGGAGAAGGTGCACTGGGTCACCAGCAAGAGCCATCCGCTCGATGTTCGCGCCGACTCGGTGCCGCTCATTGGATTTCCGACCGGCTGTCTCTACCGCGCACGCGCGATCCACGCGCTCGAAAGTGCCGGGCGCTCCTGGCACATGGCGTATACGAGCTCGGGCCTCGCCGGGATCCAGGCCGCGGTGGCCGCCGGGTTGGGGCTGAGCATCCTGTCTGACATCGCGATCCAGGCGGGGCACCGCGTGCTTACCGCCAAGGACGGGTTTGCGCCGATCGAGAAGACGGAGGTCGCACTGATGACCTCGCCCGATGCGAGCCCGGCGACGCTGCGGCTGGCGGACAGGCTGGCGGAGTTCTGCGACGGGGTGGAGGCGAAGGCGGCGTAGGATTTCCACACTTCGTCATGCCCGGGCTTGTCCCGGGCATGCACGCCTTTCCTTGCTCGGCAAGAACGTGGATGGCCGGGACAAGCCCGGCCATGACCGCGACATTCAACAGCAGCGCGACGCAGC
>JBEVEC010000026.1:0-5293 GCA_040512975.1 Tardiphaga sp.
AGAACGCCGCCGACTTGCCGGCGGCGCCGCCGCCGGCGATGGCGTAGATCAGGAAGTAGACCACGATCGGTGACAGCACCGGCAGCAGCGACGGGATGATCATTTCCTTGATCGCCGCGCGGGTCAGCAGGTCGACGGCGCGGCCGTAGTCCGGCTTGTCGGTGCCCTGCATGATGCCGGGCTTCTCGCGGAATTGGCGCCTCACCTCCTCGACGATCGCGGACGCCGCACGGCCCACCGCAGTCATGCCCATGGCGCCGAACAGATAGGGAAGCAACCCGCCGAACAACAGGCCGACCACCACATAGGGATTGTTCAGCGAGAAGTCCGGCAGCACGCCGTTGAAGTACGGATACTTCGCGGCATTGGCGATGAAGAATTTGAGGTCCTCGTTATAGGCCGCGAACAGCACCAGCGCGCCAAGGCCCGCCGAGCCGATGGCATAGCCCTTGGTCACGGCCTTGGTGGTGTTGCCGACCGCGTCGAGCGCGTCGGTGGCCTTGCGCACTTCCTTCGGCAGCCCGGCCATTTCGGCAATGCCGCCGGCATTGTCGGTGACGGGGCCGAAGGCATCGAGGGCCACGATCATGCCGGCCAGCGCCAGCATGGTGGTGGTGGCGATGGCGATGCCGAACAGGCCGGCCAGGCTATAGGTGACGAGAATGCCGGCGATGATGACCAGCGCGGGACCCGCGGTGGATTCCATCGAGATCGCGAGGCCCTGGATCACGTTGGTGCCGTGACCGGTCACCGACGACGCCGCGATCGACTTCACCGGGCGATACTGCGTGCCGGTGTAGTATTCGGTAATCACGATGATCAGCGCCGTCACGATGAGACCGGCGACACCGCATTCGAACAGCGCCAGCCCGGTGTACTTGACACCCGGCAGCGCGCCGAACCCGATCAGCCAGTAGATCACCAGCGCAACACCGAACAGCGACAGCACGCCGGTGGCGATCAGGCCCTTGTACAGCGCGCCCATGATCGACTGCGAAGCGCCCAGCTTGACGAAGAAGGTGCCGGCGATCGAGGTCAGGATGCAGATGCCGCCGATGGCCAGCGGCAGGGTCATCATGTTGACCAGCAGCGGCGACGCCGCAAAGAAGATCGCGGCGAGCACCATGGTGGCCACCGCGGTCACCGCATAGGTCTCAAACAGGTCGGCCGCCATGCCGGCGCAGTCGCCGACATTGTCGCCGACATTGTCTGCGATGGTCGCGGGGTTGCGCGGATCGTCCTCGGGGATGCCGGCTTCGACCTTGCCGACCAGATCGCCGCCGACGTCGGCGCCCTTGGTGAAGATGCCGCCGCCAAGCCGCGCAAAGATCGAGATCAGCGAGGCGCCGAAGCCGAGCGCCACCAGCGCGTCGATCACCGTGCGGCTGTTGGCGGCGAGATCGAGCACATGGGTCAGATAGGCGAAGTAGATGGTGACGCCGAGCAATGCCAGGCCCGCCACCAGCATGCCGGTGATGGCGCCGGCCTTGAAGGCCAGTTCGAGGCCGCCGGCCAGCGACACCGTCGCCGCCTGCGCGGTGCGGACATTGGCGCGCACCGACACGTTCATGCCGATGAAGCCCGCGGCGCCCGACAGCACCGCGCCGATCAGGAATCCGAACGCCACCAGCATGCCGAGGAAATAGGCCAACAGCACGAAGATCACCGCGCCGACGATGCCGATGGTGAGATATTGACGCCGCAGATAGGCCTGCGCGCCTTCGCGCACCGCCGCTGCGATTTCCTGCATCCGCGCGTTGCCCGCATCGGCCTTCAACACAGAACCCGTCGCCCAGATCGCGTATACGATCGACAATGCCCCGCAGAGCACGATCACCCACAATGCTGTCATGGAATGCCTCAGTCCTTCCTGCCCGGCGCCTTATGTCTTGGCGCATAAAAAGGAGGCCTGCCCAGCACGTGAGGACGGCCTCTCGTTCGCGAAGCATGGCAAAATCACATGAGTGGCGCAACGCTGCGAAAGGCGAAGACCGGTGATTCCGGGAGGCGGAAAGGACTGTGATTTTTAGAAGTGACTGTAGGACAATCGCTTCAATGCGATAGGATTGCCAACAGCATCCGCGAAATGCGATGGGCCGGGTCCGGTCCTGATCGTGCCGATCACGGTTACTTCGACAGCGGCCTGCCCGGCTGTGTCTGCAAAGGCGTCCCATTGCTCGGGCGGCATTGTGCAGAGGATTTCGTAATCGTCGCCACCGGCCACGATCGATTCGAGACCGATCACACCCCTGTCATAAAGGCCGCGCACGGCGGCCGATCGCGGGATCGCCGCAGCCTCGATTGTCGCCGATACGCCCGAGACTGCGCAAAGCTTGGCGAGATCGCCCGCCAGCCCGTCAGAGACATCCATCGATGCCGTCGCATGTGCGCGGACCGCCTTCGCAAGTGCAGTACGCGGTTGCGGGACGCGATAGCGCTGCACCAGCGCCTGGCACGCCGCAGCATCGTCGGCCAGCTCTGACGCCACTGTGCCGCCTTTCAGCACCGCAAGCCCCAGCGCCGCATCGCCGATGCTGCCGGTGACGACCACCAGGTCACCGGAGCGCGCGCCGTGGCGGCGGACCATGCGGCCTGCCGGCACGCGGCCGAATGCCGTGACGGAGACCATCAGCGGTCCCGGCGTGGACACCGTGTCGCCGCCCAGCAGCGGGCAGCCGAAGGCGGTGATGTCCTCGCCGAGTCCGCGGGCGAACTCCGCCAGCCAGGCGGCATCGGTCTCGCGCAGCGCCAGCGTCAGCACGAAGCCGGCGGGATCGGCGCCTTGGGCGGCGAGATCGGACAGGTTCACCCGCAGCGCTTTGCGCGCGATGGTGTCCGGGGGATCGTCGGGGAGGAAGTGCACGCCTTCGACGATGGCGTCGGTGTTGACGACGATGTCCTCGCCGTCCGCTTTCAGGATCGCCGCATCGTCGGTCAGCCCGAACGCGCCGGGGTCGGTCGCCAGCGGCTTGAAGTAGCGGGCGATCAGGGAATCTTCGCCGGATGACATGCTAACGTCGCCTCATATCCGCACTGCCACCGCCCCACGCTCAGCCTGTCATCGCCCGGCTTGACCGGGCGACCCAGTATTGCAGGGCGCCCGCCGCTTCACCATGATCCTCGCGGCGTACTGGGTCACCCGCTTTCGCGGGTGATGACAGCAGTAGATGTGGCTGCCGCCGTGCGTCGTCAGCTCGCCGATCGGTTGAACTCATCGCGGCGAAACTGCCGTGCGATCAGATCCAGCACGGCATTGACCATCCCGGTCTCGTCGCCTTCCACGAAGGCATGCGCCACGTCGACATATTCCGACACCACGACGCGCGCGGGGATGTCGCGGCGGTGCTCGAGTTCATAGGCGCCGGCGCGCATCACGGCGCGCAGGATCGCCTCGATGCGCTGCAGCGGCCAGCCTTTGGACAGCGCCTCGTCGATCACCGGATCGAGCTTGGCCTGGTCGCGCACCACGCCGGAGACGATATCGCGGAAGAACGCTTCCTCGGCCGGCAGGTACTGCTCGCCCTCAACCTCGTTGCCGATCCAGTGGCTTTCGAACTCGGCGAGCACGTCGTTGATGCCGGAGCCGCCGACATCCATCTGGTACAGCGCCTGCACGGCCGCGAGACGCGCGGCGCCGCGGCGGTTGGCCTTGCGGTCGCCTTTGGGAACGGGCTCCTTGAACTGTCCCATCGCTCAGGCCTTCGCCAAGCGGCGCTTGATGCGCAGCATCGCCAGCGCGGCGCGCGCGGCATCGCCGCCCTTGTTGAGCTCGGAGGCCTTGGCGCGGGCCCAAGCCTGCTCCTCGGTGTTGACGGTGATGATGCCGTTGCCGAGCGGGAAACGGGCCGTCACGGCGTAGTCCATCAGCGCCCGGGAAGATTCCATCGACACGATCTCGAAATGGATGGTGTCGCCGCGGACCACGCAGCCGAGCGCGATCGCGCAATCATAGGGCTTGCCCTGCTTTTCGGCGGCATCGACCGCGATGGCGATCGCCGCCGCAATTTCCAGCGCGCCGGGCACGGTGATCACGTCATGGCTCACGCCGGCCCCCTTCAGTTCGGCGACCGCGCCTTTCATCATGGCGTCCTGGATGTCGTCGTAGAACCGGGCCTCGACGATCAGCGCGCGGGCGCCGGTGATGTCGGTCTGGTCCTTCAATTGCGCGCGTCGCGGGTCGGCCATGGTCTTCCGTTCGAATTCAGTGGGGTGCGTTGGGTTTTAGTCGCCGCGGCCGGTGAAGCCAAGCGGCAATGGTGCGGGCCACCCCTGCTGGCCGTCCCGACGGCGCGGCCGCCGCCTAAACCGCCATCTCGCTGAGCCGCGCCGCATAGCGGGCCATCAGATCGACCTCGATATTGACCTCGTTGCCCGGCTGCCAGCTTTCACCCAGCGTGGTCACGCTCAGCGTATGCGGGATGATCAGAACGGCGAATTCCACGTCCGCGACGGTATTCACCGTCAGCGACACGCCATCCAGCGTGATCGAGCCCTTGGCGGCGATGAAGCGCGCCAGTTCGCGCGTGGTGCGGAAGCTGATCCGCGCCATGTCCGGCAGGTTGTCGCGGGACACGATGGTGGCGATGCCGTCGGCATGGCCGGCCACGATATGGCCACCGAGCTCGTCACCGATCTTCAGCGCGCGCTCGAGATTGAGTTTGGTGCCGGCCTGCCAGTTCTTCGCCGTGGTCATGCCAAGGGTTTCGGCGGCGGCGTCGACATCGAACCAGGTCTTGCCGTTGGCGACGCCGGAGCCGACCACGGTGAGGCAGACGCCGTTGCAGGCAATCGAGGCGCCGTCGGCGATGGTGGTCTGATCGTAGTCGCAGAGGATCCGCAGCCGGTGCAGCTGGCCCTGCGCCGTGGGTGTCAGGCTTTCGATCTGGCCGATGTCGGTGATGATGCCGGTGAACATGAGCTTCTTTCGTAAATCGTCAATTCGTCGTTCTCGATGGCTTCGCTAGCATGCTGCACGAACGATGGCGACGCGGTGATCGCCGACAGCGGCAACCCATCCAGCGCATCAATGCCATCTTCGCCGATCGGCTGCGGGCCGCGAAACAGCCAGACCTCATCGACAAGCCCCGCAGCCACGAAGGACGACGCCACCTTCGATCCGCCTTCCACCAGCAGCGTGGTGATGCCCTTGTCTGCCAAGCTATGCAGTACCGCCGTCAAATCCAGCCCCGGCGGTGGCGCGGACGTCACCGGCACGCGCATGACATGCGCTCCGGCGGCGCCGAGCAGCATCGCTGCGGGCGCCTCGGCAAAATCGGACGTCATCACCCACAGC
>JBEVEC010000051.1:0-16585 GCA_040512975.1 Tardiphaga sp.
GACCTCGAACTCGACGACCCCCGCGTCACCCTGCTGGACCTGCTGCGCGAGCGCCTGCATCTGACGGGCAGCAAAAAGGGCTGCGACCGCGGCCAGTGCGGCGCCTGCACCGTGCTGGTGGACGGCCGGCGGATCAATTCATGCCTGGCCTTGGCGGTGAGCCTCGACGGCGCCGACATCCTGACCATCGAGGGCGTGGCCCATGGCGAGCAACTGCATCCGGTGCAGGCCGCCTTCATCGCCCATGACGGTTTCCAGTGCGGCTTCTGCACCCCCGGCCAGATCATGAGCGCCATCGGGCTGATCAAGGAGGCGCAGGCGGGCAATGATCCCGAGCGGGTCCGCGAAGGGATGAGCGGCAACCTGTGCCGCTGCGGCGCCTATGCCGGGATCACCGAGGCAGTGCTCGAGGCCGAGAAGGCCATGTTGTCTGCCGGCGAGAGGGTCCCCGCATGAAGAATTTCGATTACATCCGCCCGGTCAGCGCCGCGGACGCCGTCGCCGCCGCCGCCCAGCCGGGCAGCGCCTATCTCGCAGCGGGCACCAACCTGCTCGACCTGATGAAGGGCAACGTGATGCGCCCGGACCGCATCGTCGACATCACGCGGCTGCCGGGGCTCGACCGCATCGAGACCTTGCCTGACGGCGGGCTGCGCATCGGCGCCATGGTCCGCAACGCCGACCTCGCCAACGATCCCGACTTCGCGGCGTCCTATCCCGCGGTAGCGGAAGCGCTGCTGTCCGGCGCGTCCGCGCAATTGCGGAATGCCGCCACGGTGGGCGGCAACCTGCTGCAGCGGACGCGTTGCGCCTATTTCTATGACACCGCCAGCGCCTGCAACAAGCGTGCGCCCGGCAGCGGCTGCGACGCGCGCGGCGGCGACAACCGGTTGCACGCCGTGCTCGGCTGGAGCGACGCCTGCATCGCGACGCATCCGTCGGATTTCTGCGTGCCGCTGGTGGCGCTCGACGCCGTGGTCGAGATCGAGGGCGTCGACGGACGGCGCGAGATCGCACTCGACGCGCTGCATCGCCTGCCCGGCGACACGCCCGAGCTGGACACCGTGCTCGCACCCGGCGACCTGATCGTGGCGCTGCGGCTGCCGGCCGCCGCGCGTGGCTTCGCGGCGCATGCGCGCTACCTGAAAGTTCGCGACCGCACGTCCTATGCTTTTGCCGTGGTCTCGGCGGCTGCGGCGTTGCGGATCGAGGGCAGCAAGATCGCCGAGGCGCGTCTGGCCTTGGGCGGCGTTGCCGCAAAGCCGTGGCGGGCGCGTGCGGCCGAGGAGATTCTCACCGGCGCGACCCCCGGTCGCGATGTGTATCAACGCGCCGCGCAGGCGGCGCTCGCCGACGCCAAACCGTCCGGCGACAACGCCTTCAAGATCGCACTGGCGCAGCGCGTGCTGATCCGTGCCTTGACGCTCGCTGCCATCGGCACGCCGGCGCGCATCGCTGCCCTGCCTGCCTCGCCCTTCTCCACCCCTGCCGGAGCGCTCATCGATGCCTGATCTCGTCCTCTCCACATCGCCCGCGCATCAACGCCACGGCTCCAGCATCGGCCAGCCGCTGACGCGGCGCGACGGCGTGCTCAAGGTCACCGGCGAAGCGCGCTACGCCGCCGACAACCATCCGCCGAAACTGCTGCATGCGGTGCTCGCCGTCAGCACCATTGCGCGCGGCCGCGTCACGTTTCTCGACGTCGAGGCTGCCAAGCGCCATCCCGGCGTGGTCGAGGTCATGACCTCCGCCAACCGCCCGGCGCTGGCCGAGGATCCGGACGCCAAGACCAATCCCTTCATGTTCCGCCTCGACCTGCTGCAGAACGACGAGGTGCGCTATGCCATGCAGCCGATCGCGGTGGTCATCGCCGAAACGCTGGAGGCCGCGACCGAAGGCGTCGCGCTGCTGGCGCCGCGCTATGACGTGCAGCCCGCGCGCGTCGGCCTCGACGGCGGCGAGAGCTTCTTTCCGCAGGCCGTCGGCGTCGGCAATCCCGGCGCCGTGCATCACGGCGACGTCGAGGCCGGGCTCAAGGCGGCCTCGAAGCGCGTCGAGGCGGTTTACGAGACGCCGACGCAGTATCACAACGCGATGGAGCCGCACGCCATCGTGGTGAGCTGGAACGGCGACAAGCTGTCCATCGATACGCCGAGCCAGGGCCTCGGCATGGCGGTGGGCCGCGTGGCCGGCCTGTTCGGGCTCAATCCGGCGAACATCCATATCCGCAGCCCGTTCCTCGGCGGCGGCTTCGGCTCCAAGGGCTTTATCGCGGGACCGCAGCTGCTCGGCATCCTCGCGGCCAAGCTGGTCGACCGTCCGGTGAAGCTGGTGCTGCGCCGCGAGCACATGTATGGCCCCGTCGGCCATCGCGCCCCGACGCGGCAGACGCTGCGCCTCGGCACCGACAACGACGGCGGCCTCACTGCATTAGCGCATCATGCCAAGACCGTATCGAGCACTTTCGACGACTTCTTCGAGCCGGCGGCGGATGCGTCGCATACGCTTTATGCCGCGCCGAACATCTCCACGTCGCATGAGGCAGTGCGGGTCGACACCGGCACGCCGCTGTTCATGCGCGCGCCCGGCGAGGCCACCGGATCGATCGCACTGGAAAGCGCCATCGACGAGATGGCGATTGCCTGCGGCATGGACCCGCTGGCGTTTCGCCTGAAGAACTACGCCGAGGTCGAGCCGACCTCGGGCAAGCCGTTCTCCTCCAAGGCGCTGCGCGCATGCTACGCGCAGGGCGCCGAGCGTTTCGGCTGGTCGACGCGGCCGCTGCAGCCGCGGCAGATGCGCGACGAGGCCGGCTTCCTGGTCGGATGGGGCATGGGCACCGCGACCTTCCCGGCGCTGATGTTCCAGGCC
Source organism: Tardiphaga sp. (assembly GCA_040512975.1). Classification (GTDB taxonomy): domain Bacteria; phylum Pseudomonadota; class Alphaproteobacteria; order Rhizobiales; family Xanthobacteraceae; genus Tardiphaga. Next base: position 2,872 of record JBEVEC010000051.1, read on the forward strand.
GAGGCGCGCGCCGTGATCAAGCGCGACGGTTTTGGCGTGATGGAAAGCGGCGCCCATGACATGGGCCAGGGCGCGTGGACGGCGTTCGCGCAGATCGCGGCCGACGGGTTGGGGCTCGATATCGACGCGGTCGAGTTCAAGGCGGGCACTTCCGACCTGCCGGATGCCGGCATCGCCGGCGGCTCGGCGCATACTGCCACCGTCGGCGCAGCGATTCACAATGCCGGTGCGGCGGTGATCGCAAAACTTGCCGATCTCGCGACGAACGACGAACAGTCACCGCTGTTTGGCGCCGGCAATGCCGGTGTGGTGGCGCGCGACGGCCGCCTGTTCCGCCGTGACGACGAGGCGCGCAGCGAGAGCTATGCCGACATTCTCGGCCGGGCCGGCCTCGCGCAGGTCGAGGCGCGCGGCAATGGCGCGATGGATCCGGCGGCGGCGGAAGACTACGCGATGCACGCCCATGGCGCGGTCTTTGCCGAAGTGAAGGTCGATCCCGAGCTCGGCCAGGTGCGCGTCACCCGCATGGTCGGCGCCTTTGCCGCCGGCCGCATCGTCAATCCGAAGCTGGTGCAGAGCCAGCTCTATGGCGGGATGATCTGGGGCGCCTCCTTCACGCTGCATGAAGCGGCCGTGATGGATCACCGTTCGGGCCGCACCATGAACGCCAACCTCGCGGAGTATCAGGTGCCGGTGAATGCCGACGTGATGGGCCTCGAGGCGATCATGGTCGACGAACGCGATCCCCACGTGAATGCGCTGGGCATCAAGGGCGTCGGCGAAATCGGCATCACCGGCTCGGCCGGCGCCGTCGCCAATGCCGTGTGGCACGCGACAGGAATTCGGGTGCGCCGTTTTCCGATCCGCATCGAGGACCTGATGCTGCCGGTGTAGCCGGCGGCCTCAGCCGCCGAGATAAGCGCGGCGGACGTGTTCGTCGGCGATCAGGTCGGCGCCGGCGCCGGACAGCACGACGCGGCCCTGTTCGAGCAGATAGGCGTGGTCGCACATCTCCAGTGCGGCGAAGGCGTTCTGCTCGACCAGCAGCACGGTGGTGCCGGCGTCGCGGATCGCGCGGATGATCGCGAAGGTGCGCTCGACGATGTTGGGCGCGAGGCCGAGCGACGGTTCGTCGAACATCACCAGACGCGGCCGCGACATCAGCGCGCGGCCGATCGCCAGCATCTGCTGCTCGCCGCCGGACAATGTGCCCGCGGCCTGCTTGCGGCGTTCCGCGAGGCGCGGGAATTCGCCATAGATGCGGTCGCGATCGGCGGCCACTGCGGCTGAGTCTGAGCGCAGATAGGCGCCCATGTCGAGATTTTCGGCCACCGTCATGTGAGGAAACACGCGGCGGCCTTCGGGGCAATGGGCGATGCCCTTGGCCAATACGCGTTGCGGCCCGGCCCTGGTGATGTCCTCGCCCTCAAAGATCATCGCGCCGGAGCGCGCGGGCACGAGGCCGGAGATGGCGCGCAGCGTGGTGCTCTTGCCGGCGCCGTTGGCGCCGATCAGCGCCACGAGCTGCCCGGCCTTGACTGACAGCGTGATGCCTTTCAGCGCGGTGATCTGGCCGTAGCCGCAAACCATGTCGCGGATCTCAAGCATGGGACGCGACCTCCCTGATCACGTCCTTGGCGCCCTGCCCGAGATAGGCCTCGATGACGGCCGGGTTGTTGCGGATCTCGTCCGGCGGGCCTTCGGCGATGATGCGTCCGTAGTTCAGCACCACGATGCGGTCCGACACGCTCATCACCATCGGCATGTCGTGCTCGACCAGCAGGATGGTGACGCCGCGGTCGCGGAGGCTGCGGATCAGTTGCACGAAGGTGTGGGTCTCCGAGGCGTTCATGCCGGACACCGGCTCGTCCAGCAGCAGCATGGTCGGCTGCGCCGCCAGAGCTAGTGCCACGCCGACGAGGCGCTGCTCGCCGTAGGACAGCGAGCCCGCGAGATCGTTGGCGCGCGCTTCCAGCCCGATCCATTGCACCAGTTCGGCGGCGCGGGCGCGCTGTGCTTTTTCCAAGGCGCGGGCACGCGGCAGGCCGAGGATGGCCGCGGCGAGGCCGACCTTGCCCTGGCGATGCAGGCCCATCAGCACGTTGTCGTAGACGGTGTCGTTGGGAAACACGCTGGTACGCTGAAACGTGCGGATCAGGCCGAGGTCGGCGATGGCGTGCGGCTTGCGACCGGAGAGATCCGTGCCGCGAAACGTCACGGCGCCCTTGGTCGGCGCGAGGAAGCCGGTCATGACATTGAAGGCCGTGGTCTTGCCGGCGCCGTTCGGGCCGATCAGGCTGACGATCTCGCCCTCGGCGACGTGGAAGTTCATGTCGGCGATCGCGACCAGGCCGCCGAAATGCACGGCGACGTGGTCGACACGGAGCACAGTGTCCGCCATCACGCGCGCTCCGCGACGGTGGGTTCGGCCATCGTCGCGCGGCGGGTGCCGCCGGCACGGGCGAGGCCGAGCCGCGTCGCCAGTGACGGCACGATGCCGCGCGGCATCACGAACAGGATGACGATCAGCACCACGCCATAGGTGATCCACTGCGCCTCCGGCGGCATGATCGGCCGCAGGAACACCGGCAGCAGGCCGAAGATGACGCCGCCCACCACCGGCCCGGCGAGCGAACCCTTGCCGCCGGACACCACCATGATGACCATGGTCACCGTGGAGATGAAAGCGAAGACATCGGGATCGATGATGCGGATGTAGTGCGCATAGAGGCTGCCGGCGGCGCCGGCGATGGCGGCCGAGATCACCGCGGCCAGCGTCAGCGTTTTGGTCACGTCGATGCCGACGGCGGTGGCCAGCGTCTCGTTCTCCATCAGCCCGCGCATGGCACGGCCGTGATGCGAATGCACGAGGCGCCAGATCAGCGCATAGGCGATCGCGGCGACGGTCAGCACCAGATAGTAGTTCTGCAGCTTCGTCTTCAGCGTGAGATAGCCCAGTCCCGGCAGGCCGACGGTGATGGACGGAATGTTGGTCAGCGCCAGCGGCCCTTGCGTCAGATCGACCCAGTTCAACGCCACCAGCCGCACCACTTCGGCGAAGGAGATGGTGACGATGACGAAATACGCCCCGCGCACGCGGAACGACAGCCGGCCGACGAGATAGCCGCACAGCCCGGCGATGACGATCGCCAGCCCGAAGCCGGCGATCGGCGGCCAAGGCATATGGACGATGTGGAAGTCGCCATAGATCGGCACGTCGAAGCCCAGCGAAGTCAGCGCGCTGACATAGGCGCCGATGCCGAAAAAGGCGATATGGCCGAGGCTGAGCTGGCCGGTGAAGCCGAGCAGCAGATTGAGGCTCATGGCGCCGATGATGAAGATGCCGGTGGTGATCAGCGCATTCAGCAGATACGGGTCCGTCAGCCACAGCGGCACGGAGAGAAACAGCGCGAGGCCAATGAGCGTGGCGATGCGGCTCATCCAACGCGCTCCGCGCGGGCGAACAGGCCGGTGGGCTTGAAGATCAGCACCGCGATGATGATCAGGAATCCCATGGCGTCGCGGTAGCCCGACGAGACGTAGCCGGCGCCGAGCTCTTCGGCGAGCGCCAGGATGAAGCCGCCGATCACGGCGCCGGTGATGTTGCCGAGGCCGCCGAGGATGACGATGGCGAAGGCCTTCACCGCGGCGAGGTCGCCCATCTGCGGGAACACCACATAAACCGGCCCGAGCAGCGCGCCCGCGGCGGCGGCGAGGCTGGAACCGATGGCGAAGGTCGAGGTGTAGACCAGGCAGACATTGACGCCCATCAGCGCCGCGGTGTCGGCATCCTGGAAGGTGGCGCGCATCGCCTTGCCCAGTGTTGTGAGATTGATCAGCGCATAGGCCAGCACGATCAGGAGTGCGGCGGCGCACAGCACGAACAGCCGCAGCCACGACACCGAGACCGGGCCGATCACCAGCGGCGCATCGGGAAACGGCGTGTCGACGGACTTGGCGACGCCGCCCCAGATCCACAGCGCGCCGGACTGCATCGCGATCCAGGCGCCGATCATCACCAGCATGGTGGTGTCGATGTCGGCGCCGCGCAGCGGCCGCAGCAGCACGATCTCGATGACCGCGCCGAGCAGCCAGCCGGCGACGATGGCGACAGGCAGCGCGACGAAGAAATTGAGGCCGAGCTGGTGCACGGCGATGAACATCATATAGGCGCCGAAGGTGTAGAGGATGCCGTGGGTGAAGTTCACCACGTTCATGATGCCGAAGATCAGCGTCAGCCCGATGCCCAGCAGCGCATAGGTGCCGCCGAGCACGAGCATGTTGACGAGGTGTTGGAAGAGCTGGTCCACGGGTGATCCTTGCGTTGTTACCTCTCCCCGCGTGCGGGGAGAGGTAGAAAGATCACAGATCCTTCATAACGACTTTGCCGTCGGCGATCTCGACCAGATACACGTTCGGAAAGCTCTGGCCACTCTCCGAACCCGCCGGGCCGGACTTCTTGAACACGATGTCGCCGTTCAGGCCCTTGACGTCGATGGTCCACAGCGCGTCCTTGATCGCCGCGGGCTCGGCCTTGCCGGCTTTCTCGATGGCCGCGGCGATGGTGCGGATGCCGTCATAGCCGCGAAAACTCTCGGTGCAGCCGGCGAAATCGAAGCCGCGCTTCTTCCACTCCGATATGAAGTAATTGGTGGCTTCGGGGTTCGGCGTCTTGTCGGGCATCCAGGGCAGGAAGGTCGTCAGATGCAGGGTGTCGTTGGCGGCGGCACCGGCCTGGGCGATGATCTGGTCGGGATTTTGCGAGCCGCCAGTGGTGATGATGCGCTTCTTGAAGCCGAGCGCCGCGGCCTGTTTGAAGATCAGGGTGAGCTGGTCCACCGCCGCGGTGATGATCACGGTCTCGGAGTCGGTGGCCTTGATCTTGGCAAGCTGCGCGCTCATGTCCTGCGCGTTCTGGTCCATGGTCTCGGTGAGGCCGATATTGATGCCCTTCTCCTTCATCATCTTGCCGAAGTCCTCGGCGGTGCCCCTGCCCCAGTCATTGTTGATGACCAGGAAGTCGACCTTCTTCAGCGACAGCTTGTCGACGATGGTCTTGAACGCCGCGGCCTCGACGAAGGAAGGAGGCGAAATGCGGAACACGTAAGGGTTGCCCGAGGTGGTGATCTTGCTCGCCGACGAGGTCTCCACCACCATCGGCGTCTCGTACTCGGTGAGTTTTGGCATCACCGCCAGGGTCAGGCTGGAGCCCCAGGCGCCGAGCAGCACCGGGGTCTTGTCGCGGGTGATCAGCTTCTCGGCGACGGCAGCGGCTTCCGTCGGGTTGCTCTTGTTGTCCTCGATGACCAGCTCGATCTTCTTGCCGAGCACGCCGCCCTTGGCGTTGATCTCGTCGGCGGCGATTTTTGCGCCGTTGACGACATAGGTGCCCGACGCGGCAAAGGCGCCGGTGAGCGGCTCGTTGATGCCGATCTTGATGGTCTGCGCATGGGCGGCGCTGGCGAGGAAGGCGGCCGCGAAGGCGAGCGCCGAGGCAGCTTTCAATGTCCGTATCATGTGGTTCTCCAATGTCACGCTGATGAAACTTGCGCAGTGAAACCCCGCCGCCCGCGAACCGCGAGCGTCGATCTCCTAGCTCGATCCTCCGCGCAGGCGGCGCACGACGCGCGCCGCGCGGTCGCGCAGCAGGCCGAGGATCAGTGACACGCCATTCACATCCGATGCCGCCGGCGCCGACGCATCGCCGGACAGGCGGCGATCGAGATTGCCGGCAAATTCCGCCACGAGCCGCGCGGCGAGGTCGCGCACCAGACCGCTGCGGCCGACCTGCGCCAGCATGCCGGTGAGGCTGTAGCCAATGGTGAGGTCGACGCGCGTTGCCGTGCCGTCATCGTGCGGCACGAGGCGATAGCGGATCTCGCCCTGCGTGGTGGAGCGGCTGCGCTGGTCCAAGCCGATGCCGAGGATACGGCCGGACAGATCGGCCGCATTGCGCTCGACGCGGGCGGCGCCGTTGAAGTTCGCTGAAATGGGACCGATCCTGATCCGGATCGCGCCGTCGACCCGCTCCGGTCGCGGCGTGCCGGTCAGCGTTGCGCCCGGCAAACACGACGCGACGGCGGCGATGTCGTCGAACAGCGCGAACACTTTTGCCGGTGCGTGGGCGACGGTGAAGGACTGCTGCAGCGTGGTTGACGGCGTGAAGTCTGGAATGTCGAGCGGCGCGACAGCGGCTGCAGCTTCCGGCGCTGCGGGCCTCGACGCTGCAGGCACGTTTGCGACGGTAGAAGTCTTGTGGCCCGATCCCGCCGGGCCAAGCTGCGTGCGGCTATCCAGCTGCGGCGCGATCGCGCGGGCGCGGCGGTCTGCGATCACCGACTGCACGGCGCGGATGATGCCGACATAGCCGGTGCAGCGGCACAGGTTGCCGCTCATGCCGACGCGGATGGCGTGCTCGTCGGCGTCCGGCAGGCGTTGAACCAGGTCGCGCGCCGCGACCAGCATGCCCGGCGTGCAGTAGCCGCATTGCAGGGCATGCTCGCGGGTGAAGGCCGCGCGCAGTTCGACCGCGATCTCGTCGTGGTCGAGGCCCTCGATGGTGGTGACGTCGGCGCCGTCGCAGGCCACCGCATAGGTGATGCAGGAGCGCGCCGGCACGCCGTCCACCAGAATGGTGCACGCGCCGCAGACGCCGTGTTCGCAGCCGAGATGGGTGCCGGTGAGGTCCAGCGTGTCGCGCATCATGTCGGCAAGGCTGGTGCGCGGCTCGACGGCCTTGCGCACAGGGCGCTTGTTGACGGTGAGATCGATCGTCGTCATTTCGCGGCCTCGGCGATTGCCTTGCGCAGCACGGCGACATGAATGTGCCGGTCGGCTGCGTCGCCAAGGCCCGCGCGCAGCAAAAGCGCGTCGGCGACGCGGGCGTCGAAGCGCGACGCGAAATCATGCGAGATGCGGCCGCCGAACAGTGCCGCGGTGTCATCGACGATAATGGGGGCTGCCTCCACAGCGCCGATCACTACGCGCGCGGTGCCGGCGTCGGGATCGATCAGCACGGCGCCGATGGCATGGGCGAATTCGCCGGTCTTGCGGCAGGCTTTGACATAGCCCCAGCGCGCCGACGGCGGCATCGCGGGCACGCGCACGGCTTCCAGCAATTCGCCGGGCGCGAGCGCGCTTTCCAGCGCGCCGAGAACAAAGTCCTTCATGGCGATGCGCCGCGCGCCGGTGGCGCTGCGGAGCGACATGGTCGCGCCAAGCGCTGCGAGTGCCGAGACCCAGTCGGCGGAGGGATCGGCATGGCTGAGCGAGCCGCCGAGCGTACCGCGGTTGCGCACCGCGCGGTAGGCGATGTCGGCGGCAACGCGCTGCATTGCGCCGCGGGTAACGTCGGGAATGCGGCCGTCCTCGATGTCGGCATGGGTGACGCAGGCGCCGATCACCAGTTCGTCGCCGGAGACTTCGGCGTGCTTGAGTTCGTCGAGGCCGGTGATGTCGACGATGGTGTCGGGTGCCACGAGGCGCAGGTTCAGCATCGGGCCGAGCGACTGGCCGCCGGCGATGATCTTGATCGTGCCCTCGCCCGCCATCGCAGCCAGGGCCGAGGCGACGTCGCGCGGACGCTCATAGGCGAAGGGGGCGGGCTTCATGCCGCGGGCCTTTGCGCGTCGCGTGCGGCGAGGATGGCTTCGACGATCCGCCGCGGTGTGATCGGCGACTGCATCATCTCGACGCCGAGGCCGCGCAGCGCGTCGTTCACGGCATTGCCGATCGCCGCCGGCGGTGCGATGGCGCCGCCCTCGCCGATGCCCTTGACGCCGAATTTGGTGTAGGGCGACGGCGTCTCCATGTGGTCGAGCCACGGCATCGGCACCTCGGTCGGACCCGGCAGCAGATAATCCGCCAGTGTCGTGTTGAGCGGCTGGCCGGCACGGTCGAACGGCATCTCTTCATACAGCGCGGTGCCGATGCCCTGGGCAAGGCCGCCATAGATCTGGCCGTCGACGATCATCGGATTGACCAGCACGCCGCCGTCCTCGACGATGACGTAGTCGAGGATTTCCACATCGCCGAGATCCGGATCGACGGCGACGGTTACGGCGTGGGCGGCATAGCTGAAGGTGCCGGTGTCGCGCTGCGGCTTGTAGCCCGAGGTTGCCTCGAGGCCGCCGGGATCGACGTCGCCCGGCAGGTCCTGCGGGCGACGGTACCAGGTATGGGCAATTTCCCTCAAACTGACGCTGCCGTTCGGACCGCGGATCTCGCCGTCGACCAGCGCCACTGCGGCTTCATCGACCTGCAATAGTTTTGCGCCGATCTTCTTGGCGCGTTCGCCGAGTTCGTGGCACGCGGTGGCCACCGCGCCGCCGGCCATCACCATGCAGCGCGAACCCCAGGTGCCGGTGGAATACGGCGTCATCGCCGTGTCGCCGTGCACGACGCGGATGCGGCCGACATCGACGCCGAGCATTTCGAACGCCACCTGCGACAACGTCGTCTCCAGCCCCTGCCCGTGCGAATGCACGCCGACCCGCAGCTCGAGTCCGCCGTCCGGCGTCAGCCGTGCCGTGGCCTGCTCGTGGCCCGGCACCATGGGAATGCCCCAGCCGGCATAGACGGAGGTGCCGTGCGCGGCCTGCTCGCAATAGATCGACAGCCCGACGCCGATCCGCCGGCCATCGGCTTCGCCGCGGCGCTGGCGTGCGCGGATGCCGTCGATATCGATCTGCTTGAGGGCGCGGCGCATCGCTTCCGGATAGTCGCCGCTGTCGAAATGCTTCCTGGTGATGTTGTCGAACGGCATCTGCTCGGGGCCCGGCAGGTTGCGCAGGCGCACCTCGCCGGGCTCGAGCCCTGCTTCGGCTGCGACCAGATCCAGCATCAGTTCGAGGGCGAAGCAGACGCCGGTGCGCGCGACGCCGCGATAGGGCAGGATCGGGCATTTGTTGGTGGCCACCGAAAAGGTGCGGCAGCGATAGGCCGGCATCTTGTAGGGACCCGGGAGGATGCTGACCACCTGGGCTGCTTCGAGACAGGCCGAGAACGGATAGGACGAATAGGCGCCGGAATCGACGATCGCCTCGCAATCGATGCCGCGCAGTGTGCCGTCGCGATCGGCATAGACGGTGATGCTGTAGTGGTGCTCGCGGCAGTTCGAACTGGCAACCAGATGCTCGCGGCGGTCCTCGATCCAGCGCACCGGAAAGCCGCAGCGCATGGTCAGCCACGACAGGCAGACTTCCTCCGGGAGCAGAATGCCCTTGTGGCCGAAGCCGCCGCCAACATCCGGCGAGACGATGCGGATGCGGCCCTGATCCATCCCGAGGCAGTCGGATAGTCCGTTCTTCACGATGTGCGGCATCTGGCTGCCGCTATAGAGGGTGAGCTGATCGAGACGGCTATCAAAGGTGGCGACCACGCCGCGGCCTTCCAGCGGCGACATGCATTGCCGCGCGGTGGAAATCTCGCGGGTGACCTTGATCGGCGCGTCCAGCGCGCTGGCGATGTCGATTTCGAAAAAACTTTCGAGAAAGACGTTGTCGCCCCAGTGCTCGTGCACCAAAGGCGCGCCGGGCGCGAGCGCCTGCCGCATGTCGTAGACCGCGGGTAATTCCACGAGATCGAGGGTGACGGCGGCCGCGATGTCCTCGGCCTCGGCGCGCGTCGATGCGACGCACATGGCGATGAGTTCACCCACCTGACGCACCTTGTCGGTCGCCAATATCGGCTGGTCGGATGCCTTGAAGCCGGCAAGGCCCGTCACCGCGCGGATCGGCTTGATGCCGACAAGATCGGCTGCGGTGAACACCACGTCGCGATAACGCTCGGGAATATGGATCGCGCGGATCTGCGCATGGGCGAGCGGGCTGCGCACAAAGGCCACGTCCTGCAAGCCGGACAGCCGGATATCGCCGACATACTGACCGCGGTCGCGCATCAGCCGATCGTCTTCTTTGCGCGGCACACGCGCGCCGACGCCCTGCGACGCAGGCTTGGCAAAAGACGGATCGCGCTCACTGCGCATCGACACCCCCTGGATCACATGCGCCCAAAATACGAAGCATGCTTCGTATTTTTAAAAGCAAGGGTCATGCCATCGGCAACGTGATGGCATCGGGGTGCTCGCGCAAGCTTTGCGCGTAGAAGCGGGCGCGTGTGTCGGCCAACGAACGGTTTCTGATGCGCGCGGGCGCGACCTGACTGACTACGTTTTAGTCAACGACTGCCCCGGCGGACGACGCCACCGCTCCGCACAATGGTACGCGTCTTGCTTCGTTGACGTTCAGTTCTTTGTGCCAACGGGGGTCGACATGACGAATTCTGAATTGCGGGCGGACGTACACAGCATCGAGCCTATTCCCGATGCGGACCGGGATTCCACCGGGCCGCAGCAGATGTGGATCTGGGCCGGCGCCAATATCGCGCCGGTGAACTGGGCGCTCGGCGCGCTCGGCATCATCCTCAAGCTCGGCCTGTTGGAGACCATCGCCGTCATTGTCATCGGCAACCTGTTCGGCTGCGCGATCTTCGGCGCCTTCACGGTGATGGGCCACAAGACCGGCGTCAACCAGATGGTGCTCTGCCGCTCCGCCTTCGGCCGCCGCGGCGCCTATCTGCCGAGCCTCCTGATGTTTCTGATGACGCTGGGCTGGATCGGCGCCAACACCTACTTCCCGGTCAAGATCTCGATGGCCATCCTCGGCCAGTTCGGCATCCCCGATACCTGGATCGCCAATTTCATCGTCATCACCGTGGTCATGGTGCTGCAGGTGGTGATCGGCATCTACGGCTTCTATGCGATCCGCACGTTTGAAAAGTATACCGTGCCGGCCACCGTCGCCATCATGGTGCTGATGAGCATCCTGGCCTGGAGCCAGGCCGGCGTGGTCAATTGGGGATTGACGAGTTCGCTGCCGCCGGGCGCGCACCTGGCGATGCTGTCGCTGCTGATGACCGCGGTCGGCGTCGGCTGGGGCATCTCCTGGGTGACCTGGGCGTCGGACTATTCGCGGTTCGTGCCGCGCAGCGTGCCGTCCAGGCACGTGTTCTGGTACAGCTATATCGGCATGTTCGTGCCGTCGGTGTGGCTGGCCGTTCTCGGCGCCACCATCGCCTCGGTGACGCTGGATGCCGATCCTGCCAAGATGGTCTCCGCCGTGTTCGGCGGCGTTGCCAGCATCCTGGTGCTGCTGATGGTGCTGCACGGCCCCATCGCCAGCAACATCCTCAACGTCTATTCGGCGGCGCTGGCGGCGCTCAGCATGGGGCTGAAGCTGTCGCGCACCTCGCTGGCGCTGATCGTCGGCGTCGCCGGCTATCTGGTGACGATCTACTTCATCGCCGCGCCCTCCTTCGCCAAGGCGTTCGACAACTGGCTGATCAGCCTCTTGATGTGGATGAGCCCGTTTGCCGGCGTCATGCTCGCCGACTTCTTCATCAAGCGCAAAGGCGAGATCGACATCGCCGAGCTCTACAAGGCGCCGGAGATCAGCGCCTATGGCGACATCAACTGGAGCGGCATGATCGCCTTCCTGGTCGGCCTGGTCGCCACCTGGTCGGTGCAGGACGGCCTGGTGCCCGCGCTGCAGGGGCCGATCTCGATCAACCTGCTCGGCGGCGCCGACCTGTCGTGGCTGGTCGGCATCCTGGTGTCGGGCGGGCTCTATCTCGGCCTCAGCAAGCGCATGGCGCCGGCTCCCTTGGTGGCCGCCGGCGGGATCGGCGAATAGATCAACTAAAGGCCTTGAGCTTTAAAGGGCGAGGCGCAAGCCTCGCCCTTTTTCGTTGCGCCGGTCAGCGGGCGCCGCCGACCGTGTCGGCCACCGCGGCGCCGCGGGTGCCGAGCGGCTTGCCGCCGCCTTCGGTGGTGTCCTTCGCGGTTTGGTGTTCAAGCTCGGAATTCAGTTCGGCGCCAAACAGCACCACGATGGTCGACATCCACATCCACATCATCAGGCCTATGGCGGCGCCCAGCGATCCGTAGGTCGCGTCATAGCCGGCGAAATTCGCCAGATAGTATGACAGCGCGGCGGACCCGGCGAGCCAGGCGACCGCGGCCAGGATGCCGCCGACCGAGACCCATTTCCATTTCGGCGCCTTGCGGCTCGGCGCGAAGCGATACAGCACCGCGAGGCCGATCAGGACCATCAGCGCCAGCGCGGGCCAGCGGCCATATTCCAGCAACAGATCCCCGACCCGGCCGAGCCCGACCGACGCCAGCACCAGCGGGGCTGCGACCACAAGGCCGATCGACGCAAGGATGGCGACGAGGCCGCTTAAAGTGAAGGCCAGCGAGATCGCGTTGAGCTTGAAGAAGCCGCGCTTCTCCTCCTCGTCATAGACGACGTTGAGGGCATCGATGATCGCCTTCATGCCGCCATTGGCGCTCCACAGCGCCAGCAGCAGGCTGGTGGCAAAGGCAAAGCCGAGCTTGGTCTCGCCCTTCGACAGCACCCGCGCGACCTGATCCTGCACGATGGAGAACGTGCCGGACGGCAGCGTATTGGCGATGAAGGACATGTGCTCGTTGATGGTTTGCGGATCGGCAAACAGCGCATAGGACGACACCAGCGCCGTGATGGCGGGGAACAGCGCCAGCAGGCCGTAGAACACGACGCCGGCAGCTACGGCGAGCAGGCGGTCCTCGCCGATCTGTTCGAAGGTGCGTTTGGCGACGTCCATCCAGCCCCGGGCCGGCATGTCGATGGGGGAATCGGCCGAGCGGCCGCGGCCCGGCTCGCTGGCATCGCCCGACTGATCCTTTGATGCCGTGCGCGCATCGGGCTCGGGCGACGGCCGGCCCTCGGGCCAGGCATAGGCGACGGCGGCCGCGATCGCCAACACGGCAATGGGACCGACGAGGGATTTTCTGCCGCTGGCCAGCTCGATGCTATCGATATCCGTCATCATGTTCTCCGCCTTGGTCTGCAAGCGGGTAACGTGGTCGTGACGTTGTTGTTCTGCGACAGACGAACTATTCGGGTGCAATCGAACCATCGAAGCGAAGCTGCAGGTGCCATGGCGAAAAAGCTGAAGACCTACCAGACCTCGATCGGGTTCTTCGACCTCGCGATTGCCGCGCCGTCGATGAAGGCCGCGCTGGAGGCCTGGGGCGCGGACAGCAATCTGTTTCACCAGAAATTCGCCTGGGAGGCCGACGATCCCGACGTGGTGGCGGCGACGCTGCAGCATCCGGGCGTGGTGCTGAAACGCCCTGTCGGGTCGAAAGGCGCGTTCACCGACAGCGCGGAGCTGCCGCGGGATATGACGTCGAAGGACACACCGAAGAAGAGTGCGGCGCCGGAGAAAAAGCAGGGGCCGAAGGCCGATGGCGCGGCGGCGAAGAAGGCCGCGGCGGCCTATGAACGCGAGCAGGCCAAGCGCGAAGCGGCCGAGCGCCGGGAAGCGGCGACGCAGGCCAAGGAGCGCGAACGCCGCGACGCTGCGGTGGCCAAGGCGACGAAGGCGCTGGCGGAAGCCGAGCGGGCGCATGATGAGGCGGCGCGGGCGATCGACGCCGAGCGCGAGGACATCGAGGCAAGGGCGCGCGACGAGGATGCGCGGTGGGAGACGCAGCAGGCGAAGTTGAAGGCCGCAGTGCGGCATGCGCGGGAGGGCTGAACTGACTGCAACAGGCACGGCCTATCTGCCCCCTCCCCCCTCGGGGGGAGGGTTGGGGAGAGGGGGAGCCACGGGCGCTGCCGTTGTGGCTCCCCCACGCCCGGCGCTGCAGCGCCACCCACCCCCCACGGGG
>JBEVEC010000119.1:0-20417 GCA_040512975.1 Tardiphaga sp.
GCGGACCTCTTGCGCCCGGCCGGCCAGACCGGGGCCCAGCATGACCAGCCGCGTGGGATCGCTGCCGGCGAGCGCCAGCGCGCGCTGGCGATGGCCGTCGCCGTGGTGGTGGACGTAATAGCCGATCGTCCGTGTCATTCCGCGGTCTCGAGCGCCGCCTGGGTCAGCGCCATATCATCGACCAACGGCGGCAGCTTGTCTTCCAGTTCGGCGACCAGCGCCGCGCCGCCCCGGGCGCGGGTGTCGCGCCGCCACGCCGCGCGGGCCCTGAACTGCGCAAAGGATGGAAGCATCACCGCGGCATTGGCACGGCAGCGTTCCTGCATGTGCTTCATGTAGTCGGCCATGCCGCCGTCGGCGCGACCTTCGGCGCGCGGCGAAACCCGTGTCCAGATGCCGGCGGGGTGGGCGAGCTTGCCGCCGTGGCGGATCACCGCCTGCACCAGCGCGCGGTCCTCGCCCGTGCGAATGGCCGGCACACCGCCGCAGCGCTGGTAGGCCGAAACGGACACGCAAAGGCTGGCGCCGGTGTGGTCGCCGTGCCGCGGCGGCGGATCCCAGGGCACCGGGTCGATGCCGTCTTCCAGCTCGCGGACGCGCGCCCAGTAGCGATCCGCAAGGGCGCGGGCCGCGGCGACGGCAGGGTCCATCGGCTCGTCCTCGTCGATGACGATCCGGCCGCCGACGATATCGAGACCGTTAGCCATCGCAGCCGCGTTTTCGGCGAGCCACTCCGGCGGCGGCCGCGTGTCGGCGTCGGTGGTCAGGATGAAGCCGTCGGGACCTGCGATGTCGGCGGCGCCATCCATCGCGCGCCGGCGGGCACTGCCGGCATGGGCGTCAGATCCTGCGAAAATCGCCTCGTCGACGATGATCTCCAGCCCGGGATGTCGCAGGCGCGCGGCCTCGATCGCCGCAAGAGACTGGTCGGTGGTATTGTTGAGCGCGACAAGGACCGCAACATCCCGGAGCGTCTGCCCCGCTAGGGCTTGGAGCAGGCGCGGCAGCCGGTCGGCCTCGTTACGCGCCGGCACGCAAACGACCAGACCGCCGCGCGCCATGGCTCAGCCGGCCTCGGGCAGACTGGGCTCGGGCAGAAACGCGTTGGCGTCCTTCAGGGTCGCAACGTCGTTGGACACGGTGGTGCCCAGCGCCCGCCGATAGATCGCCTCATAGCCATCGACCATGACCTCGGCATCGCAGAATGTTTCGGCACGACGCCGGCAATCCATGCGGTTCAGGGTCAGCGCGACCTTGGCAGCCTCCGCCAACGAGCGGGCATCGTCGGGCTTTGCCAGCGCGCCGCTGGCGGGGGTGAGGATCGTCGGGATGGCGCCGCGCGCGAAGGCGGCTACCGGCACGCCGCAGGCCAGCGCTTCGGCCACGACCAGACCATAGGGCTCTTCCCAGCACGGCGTGCACAGAAACGCCTGCGCGCCGCCGATCAGGCCGGACAGATCCTCGTGGTTGAGATGGCCGGCGTAGAGCGTATCGTCGCCCAGCCGCGGACGGATCTCACTTTCGAAATAGGCCTGGTCGGACAACGGACCGGCGAACCGCAGCGTCATGCCGAGCATGCGCGCCGCATCGATGGCGAAGTGCAGGCCCTTTTCAGGGACGATGCGGCCATACCACGTCAGATACGGCTTACTGTCCGGCTGCGGATGAAACCGGAATCGCGTGAGATCGACGCCGTTCAGGATGACATCCTGCGCAACGGCGACATCGGCCCATTCCTGACGGATCGCGTCTGACACGGCAATCAGGCGCAGGTTCTTGCCGCCGGCAATCCGAACGCCGCTGGCCAGCCATTTGAACGGCGGCGTATGCAGCGTCGTCACCATCGGCATCGGCAATGCGTCGGCCATCACGATCGGCAGGTAATGCAGCGAATTGTTATGGATGATGTCGAATTTCGAATGTCGCAGCTGGTTCATCAGCGTCAGATAGGCGTGATGCTCCCTGAAGAACGCGGCTTCCTCGTTTTCGGCGTGCCCGAACACGTCAATGGCCGTCTGCGCGCAGATCGGCTCGACGCCGATGCTGCCGCAAGATTTGGTTGACGCAAATACTGTGACGTCGTGCCCGCGCAGGCGCAACGACCTTGCCAGGAAATGCGTATGCATTTCGAGCCCGCCGGAAAACGGCTCACCGATGGGATATTTGAGATGGGCAATGACACCGATACGCAATTACTTGTTTCCAATGGATGCTGCACTGAGGTGTGAATGCGGGTTTTGCAGAAACGTTCCGCATTGCACGGGGAACCACAGCAACGTCCGTCGGTTGCGCCTCGCCGTCGGCACCCTACGATGCTTGTCCCGTTACCTACCAGTACAATCGGCGGTTCATTCGCGGGAGGCGGACGGTGTCATCATGTCCACCAGCTCGCCGAAGGCTGCAAAACGATCCTGAGTGTCGCTCGGCCGGCGATAGAGGAGCCGGCCATCGACCCATTCGAGCTTTGCGTCGGAGAGCCGTCGCTTCATGCGAACGACGTCGACGGCAGGATCGAGGGTGACGGCGATCAGTTTAGGGCCGGCATCGACGGCGACGATGCCCAGGCGCGCGCAATCCAGCGCGGCCCGCGCCAGCGCGAGGAGATTACGCGCCTCGTCGGGCAGATCGCCGAAGCGTTCTTCCATCTCGTCCTCGACCTCGTCCAGGGCCCGCTCGGTTTCGCATTTGAAGATGCGGGCATAGGTTTCGAGCCGCACGGCTTCATCCTGGATGTAGGGGACGGGAAGCAAGGCCGCGAGATCGAGCCGAAGCTCGGGGCGCCGGGTCGCGAGCGTGACGGACGTCTCCGTCATCACCGCGCGATCGAGCAGATGCCGTGACAGTTCGGGGCCGAGCATCTGGATGTGGCCGCTTTGCCGGTCGCCGAGCGGATCGCCGCCGCCGCGGAGATCCATGTCCCGCGCACTGATCGCAAAGCCCGCGCCGGGCTGGCTGAACTCTTCCAACGTCTCGAGCCGCTTCATCGCGGCTTTCGATGGCGCAGCATCGGGATCGGTGAGGAACAGCGCATAAGCGCGCTCGGAGCCGCGGCCGACGCGGCCGCGCAGCTGATGCAGTTGCGCCAGGCCGAATTTGTCGGGCCGCCAGATGATCATGGTGTTGGCGCGCGGGATATCGAGACCGCTCTCGATGATGTTGGTGGCCAGCAGGATGTCCGATCGGCGCGCGGAGAAATCGAGCATCGCGGCGTCGATCTCGGCGGGCGGCATCTTGCCGTGCAGAACGATGGTCTTGAGCTCCGGCACGCTGTCCGCAAGGCGGCGTTGCATCGGGGCGATATCCTCGACGCGCGGACAGACGACGAAACTCTGCCCGCGCCGCCGGTGCTCGCGCCGCAGCGCCGCGGCCATCGCGGACTCGCTATAGGGCTCGACGACCGTCCGGACCGCTATACGGCGGATCGGCGGCGTGTTGATCACGCTGACGGCGCGCAGTCCTGCCTGCGCCTCGTTCAATGTCATCGGGATCGGCGTTGCGGTCATAGTGAGCAGATGGACATTGTCGGCGAGCTCCTTCAGCCTCGCCTTGTCGTCCTTGCCGAAGCGCTGCTCCTCATCGATGATCAAAAGACCCAGCCGGTCGAAGCTCACGCTTTTGCCGAGCAGCGCGTGGGTGCCGACCACGACAGACAGCGCGCCATCCGAGAGCGCCTTCTTCACGGCGCGCGCCTCGGCCGACGACGTGAAGCGGGACAGTTGCCCGACCTTGACGCCGAACGGCGCGAAGCGTTTGACGAAGGTCTCGTAATGCTGCCGCGCCAGCACCGTGGTCGGCACCGCGACCGCGACCTGCTTGCCGGCAAACACCGCGGCCGCCGCTGCACGCAGAGCGACCTCGGTCTTTCCATAACCGACGTCGCCGCACACCAGCCGGTCCATGGCACGGGTCGACGCCAGATCGGCCAGCACGTCGCCGATGGCGGACGCCTGGTCGGCAGTTGGGACGTAGCCGAACTGCGCGGCGAATTTTTCGTAGTCTGCCACCGGGGGATCGAGTTTTGCAGCCTTGCGCCGGCTGCGCTCCGCCACGAGTTGCGCAATCAAGGCCGCGGTTTCCGAAAGGTCGGCTTCGGCCTCCGCACGGCGCTTCGCCCACGACGTGCCGTCGGCGGCATCGAGCGTGACCAGCGAGGGATCCGAAGAATAGCGCCAGATCGATGCCAGCTCCCATGGCGGCACCAGCACGGCATTCTCGTCGGCAAACTTCAGCCGCACCATCTCGGCATCCGGCACCCCGGCGGCACTGACCGCCGTCAGCCCCTGCAGCACCGCCATGCCGCGATCAAGATGAATGACGGCGTCGCCGGGGGCGATCGGCTGTTCGCCGATATGGTTATGGTACGCCCGCGCCATCGGCGTGAGATGCGACGCACGGCTGCCGAGCACCTCGCTCGCCGTGATGACGGCAAGATTCCGCGCGTCGTCCACGAAGCCGCGATCCAGATCGGCCGTGATGGCGAGCCGCTGCTCCGCCGGCGCGTCGCGTACCGCCTGCCAGTCGGCGCAAAGCGTACTCGTGCCGCCCGCGCGTCGATCCATCGCGCGCAGGTCGCGGCGCGTCGCGGCCGCAAAGACAATGCGACGCTGATTGGCGGCCTGCTGCGTCAGAAAGCGTCGAAGCGCCTTGGTGGATGACGCCACGCTGACAAAGGCAACGATGGCCTCGAAGGGAAGAGTTTGCGCAGCGACCACATCGGCCTTGTCGAGCTGGGCGTTCCAGTCGGCGCGGGTCATGAACGCGGACACGACCGGCTCATCCTGTGAAGCCGTCTCGATCTGCTGAAACCAATGCTCTGCCCGCGCTGCGACGTCGTGCTCGGCCAACAGCCGCGCTGACGGCAGATAATGAAACAAAGATGCCAGCGCCTGGACCGATCCGCCCTCCGCTGCGTCCTCATCCGCCAGCTCCAGTTCCGAGACGGGATCGATGACGATGGCATCGATCTCCTCCGCGTCGCGTTGATCCTCCAGGCTGTAACAATGGATGCCCGTGATCTTGCCATCGGCATGATCGAGCCGCACGGGCATCAGCGCGCCCGCCGGATAGACTTCGATCGCCTGCCCGAGCATCAGGGCCATGCCCGGCATCTCGATGCGATCGTCCATGCTGTAGCCGGCGCCGATCAGGAATTCGCGCATCTCTGCGTCATCGAACGGCTGACCGACCGCCACGCGCCGGCCGGCCTGCAGCATCCGATCGGCATCCGGCACCTGCCGGCTCAATGCCGCCGGCGTTCCGATCAACAGCGGATTTTCCGATTGTTCGGCAAGGCGGCGTAGCACCGAGGTCCGGCGTCCCGACGTTTCCCGGGGAAGATTGCCGTCGGCAAAAGCCAGCGTGTCGAGACGCGGCAGCACCATCACGGCCGATTGCGGCGCGAGGGCATACAGGACTGCACCAAGTTGCTCGGCGCGCGCCTCGCTCGCGCAGATCACCACCAGGCCGCCTGGCCCCGATGTCCGCCATTGCTCCAGGATATGGATCGCGAGCAGGCCAAGCGGCATGGCTGCCGCCGCCTCGCTCCGTCCAGCCTCACGCTTTTTGACAATTTTCTGTGGCGTTTCCGGAACGATATCTTTCGCACGGGCCGACGTCGCAATTTTACGCACGAGTATCTGCTCCGGCCGCTTGCATTGCGTTCACCGCAACGCGCGCACACCGCGCTGGCGGCTCGAACATCAGCGTGGCTGTTACGAAGAAATCGGACCCGGGCATACGCATACTCCTTGCGAAGGCGAAATGCGGATCAACGGTGGAAGTTCCGATGGTTGCGCACGCGCACTGTGCAACGTTCGACCGATAACGGGCACGACGCATCAGCGATAGGCAGCCCAATGACTTCAATGAATTGGTTTCATGTACGGCATTATTATCATGAATTTGACTTAGTACGGGTGCGCGGACACCTTTTCAAGAGGCGCTCTGACAGGCGTCACCCGATCGAGTGCGAGCGCATTGCGAAGACGGTCTCGCCACTGACTTGAAGGAGCGGCTGAAAGGCTGATGTCCCGATGACGCGCATCGCGATCGAGCATGGACTTGTGCTCACGATGGACGGCGCCAACCGCATCATTGCGGATGGCCGCGTGGTCGTGGACGGACGCGACATCGTCGCCGTCGGGCCCTGCAGCGCAGAACCATTTCCGGATTGCGACGAGACCATCGACGCCACCGGCAAGATCGTGCTGCCGGGCCTGATCAATTCCCATACACATCTCTGCATGGTGTTCAGCCGCACCATCGGCCCGGAGCGGCGGTTGCTCGACTGGCTTGACCTGATCATGCCGATGATGGCCGCGATGGACGACGAGGCGCTCTATGTTGCGGAGTTGCTCGGCTGCGTCGAGAACATCAAGAACGGCAATACCAGCCTCGTCGAAAACATCTTCATGCCGCCGCACGCCACCGTGGATGTCGAGGACGCGGCGTTCCGCGCCCTGCGCTACAGCGGCGTGCGCGGCACGGTCGCGCGCGCCACCGAAGCGCGCCTGTTCGATCCGCGGTTCTGCGAGACCACGCAGCAGCAGGCGCAGCGCGTCGAACGCCTGGCCGGGCGCTGGCATGGATCGGAGCAGGGCCGCCTGCGCCTGTCCATCGGGCCACTGTTGCCCTGGGTGCTCGACGAGCAGGGATTTCGCGACACACGACGGATCGCGCGCGACAACGGCCTTGCGCTGCACATGCATGTCGCCGAGTCGCCGGAGTTCAACAACCTGATCGAGCGCCATTTCGGCCGTCCGATCCGCCAGGTCGAACTGCTCGAGGAAGTCGGCTGTCTCGGGCCGGACGTGCAGGCGATCGCCTGTTCGGACGTCTCGCCGCGCGAGATCGAGCTCCTGGCCGCCAGCGGCACGGCGGTGCTGTTCGATCCGCCGACGCGGCTGTTCTGGGGCACCGGATTTCCGCCGATCGGGGATTTCCTCACCGCCGGCATCACCTGCGGCCTCGCCACCAACGGTGCTGCAGCCAATTGCGGGCAGGATTTGTTCGAAAGCATGAAATACGCCTGCGCCACCGCCAAGACGGCGGCGAACAATCCGCGCGCGCTGACGGCGGCGCGGGCGTTGCGCATGGCCACCGTCGAAGGCGCGCGCGCCATCGGACAGCCCGAGACCGGCTCCATCGAGGTCGGCAAGCGCGCCGACCTGATCACGGTGGACGCGACGCAGCCGCATCTGGCGCCGCTGTTCGATCCGGAAAAGGCGTTGGTCTACAGCGCGCGCGGCGGCGACGTTCGCGACGCCATGATCGACGGCCGGTTCGTGATGCGGGACCGCAAGGTGCTCACCGTCGACGAGAGCACTCTTCTCGCCGAAGCCGAGCGGATGGCGCGCCGCTGCGCGGCGTTGGCAGGCATCACCCTTCCGGAAGCGCGCCTGACGCGGAGTGCCGATCTTGCTTAAGCTCATGTCTTTTGTGGTGGCGGTGATCGTCTGGGGCCTGCTGTCCCTGACGTTGCCGCCCGAGATTTTCCCCGGCCCCTATGAGACCGCACGCGCGCTGTGGGGCGAGATCGCCGCCGGTCATGTCGGCACCGATCTGTCGATGACCATGCTGCGCGTCGTGGGCGGCCTCATCCTCGCGCTCATCCTCGGCGTCCCCGTCGGGGTGATCATGGGCCTGAACCGGCGCGCCGAGGCCGTGCTCGACATCTGGGTGATGATCGGCCTGACCATCCCGAGCCTGTGTTACGCCATCATGGCCTTCATGTGGTTTGGCCTCAACGAGACCGCCGCCATCATCGCCATCGCCGTCACCGCCGCGCCTTCGATCACCATCAATATCTGGGAAGGCGTCAAAAACGTCGACACCAAACTGGTGGCGATGGCGCGGATCTATGAAGCTTCCCGCCCCGCCATCATCCGCCGCGTGCTGCTGCCGCAGATCTTTCCCTATGTGATGGCCTCGGCGCGCTTCGGACTTGGCATCATCTGGAAAATCACCGTGCTGGTGGAATTGATCGGCCGCCCGAACGGCGTCGGCTTCAAGCTGTTCTACTGGTACCAGCTCGCCGACATGCGCCAGGTGCTGGCATGGACGCTGCTGTTCACCATCATCATGCTCCTCATCGAGCTTCTCATCCTGAAACCGATCGAACGGCACATCTTCGCATGGCGCCCACAGGTAGCGGTATGACCCCAGCCATCGACGTCGCTTCGCTCCGCAAAAGCTTCAAGGGCCGCGACGGCACGTCGCGCGCCGTGCTGAAGAACCTCGACCTGCAGGTCGCGGCCGGCGAATTCCTCTGCATCCTCGGCCCGTCGGGCTGCGGCAAGTCGACCCTGCTCAATGTGCTCGCGGGCCTGGACAAGGTCTATGAGGGCCGCGCCGCCGTGAATGGCGGACGCATCGGCTATCTGTTCCAGGAGCCCCGCCTGCTCCCATGGCTGACCGCGGAGGGTAATCTCGACTTCGCCCTGTCGAGCTGCAGGGTGCCGCCGGCGCGCTGGAGCGAGCTGAAGACGCGCTATCTCGCCATGACCGGCCTGTCGGACTACCGCGACTACTATCCGCACCAGATCTCCGGCGGCATGGCCCAGCGCCTCGCGCTGGTGCGGGCCCTGTGCGTCGAGCCCGGCATCCTGCTGATGGACGAGCCGTTCTCGGGGCTCGACGAGATCACCGCGCGCCGCATCCGCTCGGATCTACTGACCATCTGGGAAGAGACGCGCAAGACCATCGTCTTCGTCACGCATAATGCTTATGAGGCGTGCTTTCTCGCCGACCGCATTCTGGTGATGTCCGGCGGCGCATTCCAGAAACAGTTGCGCGTGCCGGTGCCCCGTCCGCGCAGCTATGACGATCCCGCGATTTTCGAATTCAGCCGCGACGTCATCAAGGCCTTCGGCGATGGCACCAGCGAGCCAGCGGCACCGGCTGTACCGGCGACCGGTGCCAAGCTGATCGACGACCTCGACCGCCATACCGCCGCCCGCATGAACACCTGACCTCATCCATCAACAGGAGCGCGTATGCTGTCCCGCCTCGCCATCTTTGCCGCCGTCCTGCTCGCCACCAGCAGCGCGGCCACCGCCCAGGTCAAAATCCGGATCGGCGATCTCGCGCAGTCGCTCAACGAGATCGGGTCGCGCGTCATGATCGATCAGGGCATCGACAAGAAATACGGACTCGCGGCCGAGTACCGCGCCTATCCGACTCTCGACGGCCTGTTCACCGCGATCCGTGGCAAGGACGTCGATGTCGGCTTCGGCGGCTGGACCGCTATCGCACAATTCCGCGGCAAGGGCATGCCGGTGACCATGATCTTCCCGGTCGGTCGCGGCGTGACGGTCGACGTGCTGGGGCCGACGGCGTCGCCGCTCAAGACCAGCGCCGACCTCAAGGGCAAGAAGGTCGGGTCGTTCGCCGGCGCCGCCGGCACCGCGACGGTGCTGTTCCGCGTCATCACCTCGAAATTCCACGGCTTCGATCCCGGCCAGAGCGGCGATCTGGCATTCGCTGGGCCGGGATTACTCCCTGCTCTGCTCGACAAGGGCGAGATCGACGCCGCGGTGATGTTCGATCCGCTTGCGGCCAAGCTCGAGGGCTCAGGCAAATACCGGTCGATCGGCAATCTCGCCGACGCCTACAAGGCCGGCACCGGCGACGACTTCCTGTGGATCGGCTACTCGACCAACGACGACTTCATGAAGGCCGAGCCGGAAGCGCTGACCAATTTCACCCGGGCATGGCTCGAAGCCCTCGACTACATCAAGACCCATCCCGAGGTATTCGAGGCCTATGGCAAGAAATACAACCTCGACGCGGCCGCCATCACGCTGCTGCGCGAGCGCGTGCTGGCGGACTACACGACCAAATGGGACGATGCCACGATCGCAAGCCTGCGGCGTTTCGGTACGCTGGCGAACGGCGTGATGGGCGGCGGCTATCTCGACACCGTTCCCGATGCAGCGTTCTCGACCAGGTTCGATCCGCGCAAGTGATGCCATGACGGCCGGGCGGCGCGCCTGCGTCGCCCGGAATTGCGATCAGCGGCGATCCGCGCCGCTGCCGGCCTTGCTCAGGATGTCGGCGCTGATCTGGCACATCCATTTGATGCCGGTGTCGTTGGCGAAGCGGGCGTGGCTGTGAACCCGGACGTCCATGGGCGGCAGGTCGAAGGGCAACTCCAGCAGCCGGAAATCCTTGGCGCGGTGGAGATCACGCGCCAGCAGCCGCGGAAAGATCGCGGCGAGGTCGGAATGGCGGACGATCTCCGGTGCTGTCGTAAAATGTCCGCGCACGGCGATGGTCGGACGGGCGTTTTCATCCGCCAGCCACTGCTCGGCCAGTTGGTGCACCGACGACGTCGTCCGCGCGAAGAAGAAACGCAATTTTGCGAAATTCGCGCGCGTCAGCCGCGATTTTGCGATCGGATGATGGGCGCGCACCAGGCAGATATAGCGGTCGCTGAAGGTGTCGATGCTTTTGAGGTCTTTGTCGGATCCGTTGACGGCGCCGATGGCGAGATCGATCTCGCCGGAGCGCATCGAACTGATGACGCTGTCCGGCAACAACGGGACGATATGGACTCGGACGAAGGGCGACAGCCGTGACAGTTCGCTCATCAGCCGCGGCAGGATGTAGACCTCGGCGATATCAGACATCGCCACACGAAAAGTGCGTTCCGTCGAATTGGGATTGAACACGACGCCGCTCTGCAAGGTGCGGTTCAAGAGCTCGAAGGCCTGATCGAGCGGCTCGTGCAGGCGCACGGCGGCATCCGTCGGCAGCATGCGGTTGGCGACGCGGACGAACAGCGGATCGCCGAAGCGCTCGCGCAGGCGTCGCAGCGCGTGGCTGATCGCCGGCTGGGTCAGCCCAAGCCGCTCGCCCGCGGCGGTCAGGCTGCGCAGATCCCAGATCGCGAAGAAGACCCGCAACAGATTGAGGTCGAGATGCTCATTAGCGCGGCTCATGGAGGCGATTATAACTATGAATTTGACTAACTACAACGCGGGCGACATTTTGACGGCATTGAATTGCAATTTCGCCATTGGTCGATGGAGATCCGGAATGACTAGCGCAGCCGCTCTGAACAAGATGCCCCTGGACGACGCGCCCGCCGTGTTCGACTACAAGAGCGCGGTCCGTTCCATTCTTCCGCGGCTCGCCGCCAGCACCCATGAAAGCGACAAGCTGCGCCGCCTTGCCGACGACGCCGCCAATGCGCTGCGCGAATCCGGCCTGTCGCGCGTGATCACGCCGCGGCAGTTCGGCGGCTACGAGATGTCGCCGAGCGCCCATATCTGGGCCTGCGCGGAAGTCGCCAATGTGTGCTCGGCCTCGAGCTGGGTGCTGATGGTCTGCGTCGCGCATGACTACATCATCGGCCGGTTCCCGGAAGAGTGTCAGCGCGAAGTCTATGAAGGCAACGCCGACAACCTGGTGGCCGGCTCGCTGGCGCCGCAGGGCGTGATCACCAAGGTCGAGGGCGGCTGGCGCCTGACGGGCCGCTGGCAGTTCGGCAGCGGCTCCGACCATTCGCCGTGGTTCATCCTCGGCACCAAGCACGCCGACGCCGCCCCCGAGGATTATGTGATCCACCACGTCATGGTGCCGCGCGCCGACGTCGTGCTCGACGACACCTGGCACACGCTGGGCATGCGCGGAACCGGATCGAAGGACATCGTCGTCACCGACGTGTTCATTCCCGAGCATCGCGTGGTGCCGACCCAGCCGACCTTCCTCGGCCTCAGCCCCCACGCCAAGGCGCCGACCTACCGGCTCTCGGTCTATTCGGGCCTGCCCGCCATGCTGTCCGGCTCGGTGCTCGGCATGGCCGAGGCCGGCCTCAAGGCCTTCATTGCCGCGACCGCGACGCGCACCTCGCCCTACGGCGTCGTCAAGGCTGCCAACCCGTCGATGCAGAAGCGCGTCGCCGAATCCACCGCCGAAGTCGCCGCGGCGCGCCGGCTTCTCACCGACATGTGCGACCGCTTCGATGAGCTGATGGAGATCGACCAGCCGATGTCGGCCGGAGATCGCATCCAGATGCGCTGGGATGCCGCCTATGTGGTGGAGCTGAGCCGCCGCGCCATCGAGCGCCTGTTCGCCTCGTCGGGCGCCCACGGCCTCTACGAAGGCAATCCGGTGTATCGTGCCTTCCGCGATATCAACACCGCCTGCCATCATGCCGTGATCGATTTCGACACCGTGTCCGGCATGATGGGCCAGTTCAAGCTGACCGGCGACCTCGGCGAAAACCCGCGCATGGCGCCGTTCGCCTGATCGACGATACCCGAGGACGCGGCGTGATCACCGAGACTCCGATCTCATCGGACGGCTTCAAACAGAGCATGCGCCTCCTCGCCGGCGGCGTGTGCATTCTGGCCACCAGCGACAACGGCGAATGGCATGGTCTCACCATGACCGCCGTCTGTTCGCTGACCATGGATCCGCCGTCGCTGATCGCCTGCGTCAACCGCGACGCCGGCGCCCACGGCATCATGCAATCGACCCGGCGCGTCAGCATCAACGTGCTGGCGAGCGACCAGATGGCGCTGGCCGGGCTGTTTTCGTCGTCCACCATCCGCGGCGCAAAACGCTTCGTTGCGGAGCACTGGACCGAAATGACCAGCGGCGTCCCTGCTTTAATTGACGCTCTGGCCGTGCTTGATTGCGAGGTCATCCAGGAGACGGAGCTCGGCCAGCACTCGGTGTTCTTCTGCGAGGTCAAGAGCACGAGGCTGCGGCCGGACCGGCAGCCGCTGGTTCACTTCAATCGCGAATTCTGTGCCGTTCAGCCGGTGCGCTGATCGTCTGCCGGTTCATCCGGCGGCCGCAACCGATAGCCGATTCCGGTTTCGGTGATGACGAATTGCGGACGCTCAGGATCGGCCTCGATCTTCTGCCGGAGCTGCCTGATATAGACGCGCAGATATTGCGCGTCGGTGAGTTCGTCCCACAATTCGCGCAGCAGGAAGCGATGCGTCAGCACCTTGCCCGCGTGCTGCACCAGGATGCGCAGCAAGTCATATTCCTTCGGCGACAGTTTGACCGTGCGCTCACCGAGCTTGACGATGCGGCGCACCAGATCCACTGACAGATCGCCCGTTCGAAACAGCGGCCGTTCGCCCTGCACCTGCAACTGATGCCGCAGCGCCGCCCGCATCCGCGCCAGCAATTCACCCATGCCGAACGGCTTTGTCAGATAGTCGTCGGCGCCGAGATCGAGCGCCTGCACCTTGCCGGCCTCATCACCGCGGCTCGACAGCACGACGATCGGGACGCTGTCATTTCGCGAGCGGATCGTCTGCAAGAGATCGTGGCCGCGGACATCGGGCAGGCCGAGATCGAGGATGATCAACGCCGGACCTTCCGCCAGCTTCTCCAGCGCAATTTTGCCGTTGGAGGCTTCGAGGATCTCGTAGCCTTCCGCGCCCAGCCCCATGCGCAGCAATTTGCGGATCGGCGGCTCGTCATCGATGACAAGGACCTTGATGGGAGCGGCGGTCATGCGGCGGTGTCCAAAGCTGCGGAAGCGGGCGGGATCGGCAGGCGGATGGTGAGCACGGCGCCCGTGCGGTCGGTGCGGTTGGTCGCCGAGATGGTGCCGTGCATGGCCTCGACGAAGCCGCGCGAGATGGCCAGGCCGAGCCCGGTGCCGGCGCGGACGTGGTCGCCCTTGTTGGCGCGGTAAAACTTGTCGAACACGTTGTCGAGATCGGCATCGGGTATGCCGGCGCCCTCATCGCGCACCTGCAGCGTGATGGAGTCTGTATCGCGCCGCGTCGTGATGGCGATCGTGGTTCCCTCCGGCGCATATTTGGCCGCGTTGTCGAGCAGGTTGAACAGCACCTGTTCGAACAGCACGGCATCGAGCCGCAGCATCGGCAGGTCGGGCGCCAGATCGAGCGCGACGCGGTGCCCTGCCAGAATCTTGCCGGCGCGGCGCAGCGCGCTGCCGACGATCTCGCCGAGATCCTGCAGCGCCGCATTGGGCACCACAGCGCCGGCTTCGAGCCGCGTCATGTCGAGCAGGTTGGCGATGAAGCGGTTCAGTCGTTCGGATTCGTCGATCACCGTGCCGAGCAGATCGGCGCGCTCGGCATCGCTTAGCTTCGGCGCCAGATCGCGCAGCATCGAGGCGGCGCCGAGCACGGCAGCCAACGGCGTCTTGAGGTCGTGCGAGATCGAGGTCAGCAGCGCCTGGCGCAGGCGATCGGATTCGATGTTGCGCTGGGCGCGGTCCATGTCCTCCACCAGGTGAACGCGCTCGATGGCCAGCGCGCTCTGGTCGACCAGCGCGTCGAGCAGCCGGCGCTGGTCGGGGGTGAGCAGCGGTCCCGTGCGGTCGTCGTCGATGCCGATCACGCCGATCGGGCCGCGCCCGGTGCGCATCGGCAGAAACAGGCGCTTGGCGCCCGGCAACGTATCGGAGCCGCGGCCGGCAGGGCGGTCGTTGCTCCAGGCCCAGTTGGCGGCGGCGAGATCCGCCGGATCGAGCTGGTCCTCCGGCGGATAGCCGGCCTTCACGCTGATGACGCCGTCATCGGGCAGCAGCAGCACGACGCGGACGCGCAGCATCGACGCGATCTGATAGGCCGCCGCCCACAGCACGTCGTCCAGCGCCGCGGGGCCGGCGAGCTTGCGGCTGAAGGCATAGAGCGACTCCGTGGTGCGGACGCGACCGAAGGCCGAAATCGCCTGGGTGCGCACCCGCGCCGCGACATTGGAGACCACCACGGCAATCAGCATGAAGAAGAAGAAAGCCGCCACATTGGTCGGATCGGTGATGGTGAGGGTGTAGACCGGCGGCAGGAAGAAGAAGTTGTAGCTGAGCGACGCCACGACGCTCGCGAGGATCGACGGCCACAGCCCGAAGCGCACGGCCACGCCGACCACGGCGGTGAGAAAGATCAGGTCGACATTCTCGACGCCCAGCGCCGGGCGCAGTCCGGCTGCGACGCCGAGGGCGATTGCGATGATGGCCAGTGCCGCCGCGAAGGGTCCGGCATTGAACGGCTCGGTGCGGTCCGTTGTCTGCGCGCGCCGTGCCGCCGGCTCCGGCGCCAGCGCCTCGCCGGCAATGACGTGGACGCTGATATGGCCGGCGCGCCGGATCAGGTCGTGCACCACCGAACCGCGCAACAGCTCGAAGCCCCACGACCGCGTCGCCTTGCCGATGACGATCTGGGTGACGTTGTTGGCGTGGGCATAGGCCAGCACGTCATCGGCGATGCGCCGCGCGGCGCCGGGAATGGTCAGGACCTCGGCGCCCAGCGACTCCGCGAGCCGCAGCGTATCGGCCAGCCGGTCGCGCTGCGCCTCAGAGAGCTGCAAACTGCGGCGCGTCTCGATGCTGATCGCCGTCCAGGGCGCGTGCAGGCGATCGGCGAGCCGCTTGGTGTACCGGACCAGCCCCGCCGAGCGCGGGTCGTCGCTGACGCAGACCAGGATGCGCTCGCCGGCGGCCCAGGGGCCGGGAATGGCATGGGCCTGCATGTGGCTGAGCAACTGCTCGTCGACGCGATCGGCGGTGCGGCGCAAGGCGAGCTCGCGCAGCGCCGTGAGATTGCCGGGCGAGAAATAATGCTCGAGCGCACGCTCGGCCTGCTTCGGCACATAAACCTTGCCCTCGCGCAGCCGCTGGATCAGGTCGTCCGGGGTGAGGTCGATGAGTTCGATGGCGTTGGCGCTGTCGAACACCGAATCCGGCACGGTCTCGCGCACCCGCACATGGGTGATCTGCGCGACGACGTCGTTGAGGCTTTCGATGTGCTGGATGTTGACGGCAGTGTAGACGTCGATACCCGCAGCCAGCAATTCGGCGACGTCGAGATAGCGTTTTGGATGGCGGCTGCCCGGCGCATTGCTATGGGCGAGTTCGTCGACCAGTGCCAGTTGCGGCCGGCGCAGCAGCAGGGCATCGAGATCCATTTCCTCGAGCTGCTGGCCCTTGTGGTCGATGCGCCGGCGCGGGACGACCTCAAGGCCGTCCAGCAGCGCCTCGGTTTCGGCGCGGCCATGGGTCTCGACCACGCCCACCACCACGTCGATGCCCGCCTTGCGCCTGTTATGAGCGCTCTGCAGCATCTCGTAGGTCTTGCCGACACCTGGGGCGGCGCCGACAAAGATCTTCAGCCGCCCGGCCACGCCGTCCTCGTGCCGGGCTGTCTCCAGCAAAGCTTCCGGCGAGGGGCGTTGGTCGGGATCGCGGCGGTGGTGGGCCATGCGGCGATATATAGTCCGTCTACTTCACTGATGCTGCATCCAGTGCGAGATTCAGCGCCAGAACGTTAATGTGGGGTTCGCCGAGCAGGCCGCCGAACCGGCCTTCGGTATGCGCGTCGACAAGCTGGCGAACACGGTCCGCCGGCAGGTTGCGCACGCGGGCAACGCGCGGCACCTGGAACAGCGCGCCGTCCGGCGAGATGTCGGGATCGAGACCGCTGCCCGAGGTGGTGACCAGATCGACCGGCACCTGCATCGACGGATTGTCCGCGCGCAGCTTCTCGGTGTCGGCCTTGACGCGGTCGTTCAGTGCCTGGCTGGTGGGGCCGAGATTCGAGCCCATCGAATTCGAGGCGTTATAGGGCTGCGGCACGGTCTTGCTGGCATCCTGCGGATCGGGCGCCAGGGTAGCCGAAGGGCGGCCGTGGAAATAGCCGTCGCCCTTGAACTCCTGGCCGATCAGGCTGGAGCCAACGACCTGGCCGTCTCGGGTGAGGACGCTGCCATGGGCCTGGCTCGGGAACAGCCGCTCGGCGAGCCCAGTCATGGCGAGTGGATACAGCAGGCCGGTGATGACGGACAATGCCAGCAGGAGGACGAAGGCGGGACGAAATTCTTTCAACATGGGATGTCTCCTTGGTATCAATACAAGATGCGGCGGATCAGACGAGGTGCAGCGCGGTGACTGCCAGATCGATCGCCTTGATGCCGATGAACGGGACGATGATGCCGCCGAGGCCGTAGACCAGCAGGTTGCGCCCAAGCAGCGCACCGGCGCCGATCGGCCGGTAGGCGACGCCTTTCAGCGCCAGCGGGATCAGCGCGATGATGATGATGGCGTTGAAGATGATCGCCGACAGGATCGCGCTTTGCGGGCTGGCGAGATGCATCACGTTGAGCGCGCCGAGTTGCGGATAGAAGGCAAGGAAGATCGCCGGGATGATGGCGAAATACTTTGCCACATCGTTCGCGATCGAGAAGGTGGTCAGCGCACCGCGCGTCATCAGCAATTGCTTGCCGATTTCCACCACCTCGATCAGCTTGGTCGGGTTCGAGTCGAGGTCGACCATGTTGCCGGCCTCGCGCGCGGCTTGCGTGCCGGTGTTCATGGCG
Source organism: Tardiphaga sp. (assembly GCA_040512975.1). Lineage (GTDB taxonomy): Bacteria > Pseudomonadota > Alphaproteobacteria > Rhizobiales > Xanthobacteraceae > Tardiphaga. The sequence continues at coordinate 17,311 of JBEVEC010000119.1, forward strand.
ACGCCGACATCCGCCTGCGCCAGCGCCGGCGCGTCATTGGTGCCGTCGCCGCACATGGCCACCAGCTTGCCCTTGGCCTGCTCGTCGCGGATGAGCTGCAGCTTGTCCTCGGGTGTCGCCTGCGCCAGGAAGTCATCGACGCCGGCTTCGGCAGCGATGGCCGCCGCGGTCATCGGATTGTCGCCGGTGATCATCACGGTGCGGATGCCCATGCGGCGCAGCTCCGCAAAACGCTCGCGGATGCCGCCCTTGACGATGTCCTTGAGGTGGATGACGCCAAGCAGTTTTCCGTCGCGCGCCACGGCAAGCGGCGTGCCGCCTGACTTGGCGATCTCGTCGGAGATCGCCTGCAGCTCGCGGGCGGAGTCCGACATCGGCTGCAGCGCGCGTGCCGTGTTGCCGGCCACCGCGAGCGTCGCGCCGCCGTCGACATAGGCCAGCATCGAATCCACCGCGCCCTTGCGCACCGAGGTGCCCGACGCATCGACGCCGCTCATGCGGGTCTGCGCCGTGAACGGCACGAAGGTGGCGCCGAGCTCGGCCAGGTCACGGCCGCGGATGCCGTATTTCTCCTTGGCGAGCACGACGATGGAGCGGCCCTCCGGCGTCTCGTCGGCGAGCGAGGCCAGTTGCGCCGCATCTGCCAGCTCCTGCTCGGTGACGCCGCGCAGCGGGCGGAATGCCGTGGCCTGGCGGTTGCCGAGCGTGATGGTGCCCGTCTTGTCCAGCAGCAGCGTATCGACGTCGCCCGCGGCCTCCACCGCACGGCCGGACATCGCCAGCACGTTGAAGCGCACCAGCCGATCCATGCCGGCAATGCCGATGGCCGACAGCAGGGCGCCGATGGTGGTCGGGATCAGCGTCACGAACAGGGCCACCAGCACCACGACCGAGATCGAGCCGCCGGCATAGGCGGCATAGCTCGGGATCGTCACCGTGGCGAACACGAAGATGATGGTGAGCCCGACCAGCAGGATGTTGAGCGCGATCTCGTTCGGCGTCTTCTGCCGCGAGGCGCCTTCCACCAGCGCGATCATGCGGTCGATGAAGGTCGAGCCCTGCGCCGCGGTGATGCGAACGCGGATCCAGTCGGACAGCACCTGCGTGCCGCCGGTCACCGCCGAGCGGTCGCCGCCGGATTCACGGATCACGGGCGCGGACTCGCCGGTGATGGCGGCCTCGTTGACCGAGGCCACGCCTTCGATCACCTCACCGTCGGACGGGATGGGATCGCCCGCCTCCCCCAGCACCACGTCGCCGACCTTGAGGGTCGTACCCGCCACCATGCGGTAGCTCATGTCGTGGCTGTCGCTGCCTGTCAGGAGCTTGGCCTGGCTTTCGGTGCGTGTCTTCTTCAGCGACTCGGCCTGCGCCTTGCCGCGGCCTTCGGCGACCGCCTCGGCAAAATTGGCAAACAGCACCGTGAACCAGAGCCACAGGATGATCTGGAAGGCGAAGCCAAGATCGGAGCCGCCGGTGATGACGTTCTTGACGAAGATCACCGTGGTGAGCGCGGCGACGACCTCGACCACGAACATCACGGGGTTCTTGATCATCAGCCGCGGGTCGAGCTTGGTGAAGGCCGCGCCGATGGCGGGGACGACGATCTTGGGATCGAGCATCGCCGATGCCTTGACCTGCTTCTGCAGTTTCAACGTTTCCATGGACTTAACTCCGATCAAAACAGGGTATTGGTGGCGCCGGCGAGCTGCTCGACGATCGGCCCGAGCGCGAGCGCCGGGAAGAAGGTGAGGCCGCCGATAATCAGGATCACGCCGATGACGAGGCCGACGAACAGGCCGCCGGTGGTCGGCAGCGTGCCGGACGATGCCGGGATCGATTTCTTCGCCGCCAGCGAGCCGGCCAGCGCCATGGCCGGCACGATCATGAAGAAGCGGCCGACGAACATCGAACTGGCGAGGGTGAGGTTGTAGAAGAACGTGTTGCCGGTCAGGCCGCCGAAGGCCGAGCCGTTATTGCCGGTCGCCGAGGTGAAGGCGTACAGCACCTCGGTGAAACCGTGCGGGCCGGCATTGGCCATCGACGCCACCGCCGAGGGCAGCACCACGGCGACCGCGGTCCAGCCGAGATACATCAGCGGCAGCACCAGGATCGCCAGCATCGCCATCTTGACCTCGCGGGCCTCGATCTTCTTTCCGACATATTCCGGCGTGCGGCCGACCATCAGTCCGGCGACGAAGATCGCCAGCACCACGAAAAGCAGCATGCCGTAGAGACCCGCGCCGACGCCGCCGACGATGATCTCGCCGAGCTGCATGTTGATCAGCGGGATCATGCCGCCGATGGCCGTGAAGGAGTCATGCATGGCATTGACCGCACCACACGACGCCGCCGTGGTGACAACCGCGAACAGCGCCGAGGCGACGATGCCGAAGCGGGTTTCCTTGCCTTCCATGTTGCCGCCGTCGAGACCGAGCGCATGCAGCGCCGGGGTGCCCGAGGCTTCGGCGCCATAGGTGATGGCGACGCCGGTGATGAACAGCACGCCCATCACCGCCAGGATCGCCCAGCCCTGTTTGGGGTTGCCGACCATGCGGCCGAACACATTGGTCATCGCCGCGCCGAGCGCGAAGATCGCGATCATCTGGATGAAGTTCGACAATGCCGTCGGATTCTCGAACGGATGCGCGGCATTGGCATTGAAGAAGCCGCCGCCATTGGTGCCGAGCATCTTGATGGCGACCTGCGACGCCACGGGGCCGACCGCGATGGTCTGCTTGGCGCCCTCCAGCGTCGTCGCATCGATGGAGCCGCCCAGCGTCTGCGGGATGCCCTGCCACACCAGGAATAGCGTGAGGACCACGCAGATCGGCAGCAGCACATAGAGCGTGCAGCGGGTGAGGTCGACCCAGAAATTGCCGATGGTCTTCATCGACGAGCGCGCGAAGCCGCGGATCAGCGCCACGGCCAGTGCGATGCCGGCGGCGGCGGACAGGAAGTTATGCACCGTCAGACCCAGCATCTGGGTCAGATAGGACATCGTGCTTTCGCCGCCGTAGTTCTGCCAGTTGGTGTTGGTGATAAAGGAAATCGCGGTGTTGAAGGACAGGTCTTCGGCGACCGCCGACTGCCCCGCGGGATTGAAG
>JBEVEC010000154.1:0-36272 GCA_040512975.1 Tardiphaga sp.
GCAAGAAGGCCGGCCAGTTCAAGACCCTGATCGCTTCCTTCGAAGAGCAGGTTCAACTGCTGACCTCGCGCGAAGTGGACATCGCGAACTGCTGGGAGCCCGCCACGCGCGATGCCAACAAGAAGCTCGGCGATGGTGCGGTACGCTACGCCTATACGGTTGAAGGTTACACTAAATGGGGTCAGGCGGCCTACATCACGACGCCGGCGACCAAGCGGGGCAATGTGTCCAACATCTACAAGACTCTGAACTACTTCCTCGGCGGAGAGTATCGCGCCTACCAGGCCAAGGAGCGTGGCTATGGCGGTCCGAATATGGACCTCGGCGTGCAATATGCGATCGACAACAAGTGGCCCGAAGCCGATGTTACCGAGTTAAAGGAAAGCCTGGTCAAGATCGAGCGCAAATACAAGAAGCCTTTCGTTGCGAATTATGCGCCGTCGAATGCGGACGCGATCGAGCAGGAATGGCAGCGGTTCCTCAGCGCATGACGACAGAATCGGCATTCCCGAGCCGTCCGCAAATATTGCGGGCGGCGGCAGGCGCATTTCAGAGCGGCACTGCCGCAAGGAAGAAGGACTGGACGATCGCTCTGTTCCTGGTCGGGTGGAGCCTGATCGTCGTCCTGCCGCTGGTGATCCTCGTATGTTTCAGCTTCTTCGAAAGCCGGAACTTCATGATGATCTATCAGCTGTCGCTCAAGACCTGGACCGAACTGTTCGCCTCCGGCCGCTTCGAGGTGATGGCGCGCACCATCCGCGTTGCAGTTTCCGCGACGGTGATCGCGCTCCTGATCGGCTTCCCGTTTTCGCTCTGGCTGGCGAAGGGGCGGGTGAGCAAGCAGACCCGTGCGATCATCATCACTTTGCTGACGATTCCGTTCTTTCTTGATCTGTCGTCCCGCGTGTTCATTTGGCGCGGCGTACTCGACGAGAAGGGGCTCATCAACGTGATCCTGCTTCATTTCGGCCTGGTCAGCGTGCCACTGAAGATGCTCTACACCGAAGCCACCGTGATCTTCGGCATGGTGCTGACCAATTTTCCGCTGATGGTGCTGCCGATCTATTCGGCGATGGCCACCATTGACGATACGCTGCTGGCTGCGGCTGCCGACCTTGGCGCGCCGCCGCGCCGCGTGCTGCGCGACATTGTCATTCCGCTGTCGATGCCGGGCGTCATTGCCGGCGTGGTCTTCACGCTGGGCCCGGCGCTGGCGGCCTGGGTCGAGCCGAACATGCTGGGCGGCGGTTTCGTGACTCTATTGAGCGGATCGATCGAGAGCGCCTATGAGGCGTTGCGCTATCCGATCGTCGCGGCGCTCTCCACCTTCGCGATCCTGGTGGTGGCCGCGATTCTCTGGGTCTTCACGGCGCTGTCGCGTCACGCGATCGACCTCAAATCCATGTTTAGGAATATCAACGGATGAACGACGTCGTCGCACCGTCCCGCCTGTTGTCGTTCGGCAAATGGGGGGGCATCTTCACGCTGGCCGTCATCTATTTTGCGCTGGTGTGGCTCGCGCTGATGTCCGTCAACAACGATCCGATGTCCGGAATCCCGGACGGTTTCACCCTTGATCACTACCGCGAACTGTTTTCCAGCGGGCGCTGGGTCGAGCCGATGCTCGCCAGCCTGGGCATCGGCGCGCTCGTCGGGCTCTCCGTGATGGTGATCGCGACATTGGTGGGGCGTGCGGTGCCGAGGTCGCCGATCGCGGGACGGGTCGTGCTGCTGTCGCTGGTTCCACTGTTCGTCCCGGGCATCGCGCTCGGCGCGTCGCTGTTCATCTTCCTCCGCATGATCCTGGATCTATCGCTCGGCTTCTGGTCGATCTTCATCGGCCACCTGATCTGGGCATTTCCCTTCTCGTTCCTGTTCGTCCTCGTCCTGACCACACGCTTCGACTACGGGCTGCTCGACGCCGCCGCAGATCTCGGCGCGTCGCGCTGGCGGGTATTCTGGGATATCGAGTTGCCCTTGCTTCGCCCGGCGATCATCGGCGCCGGCATCTTCGGATTCCTCGTGTCGTTCAACGAGGGGCAGCGCGCGATCTTCCTGCATGGCAACGCAACCACGTTGCCGATCTGGAACTGGATCATGGCGTCCTCCGAGCAGTCGCAGGTGCCGATCATCTATTGCCTCGAGACCATCGTACTATGCGTCGCGCTTCCGCTGCTTGCCGGCACGTTCTGGACCATGGTCGTCCGGCTCGAAAAGGACTGAGCCGGGAAGGTTGCGTTCTCGTTTAATTCAGCGAGGACCATGAAGCTTGATAACCGAAGCCTGCTTTGCTTCGCTGACCGCTCTACAAGTCGCGCATGGTCCAACACGCTGGCGCTGCGCGGCGCGGACGTTCCAGCACATCCGGATCTAACCGCGTTGCAGAATGTCGTGCTGGCAGCGCACCTGTCGCTGCTGTCGCCGACGCTGCTGGCCAAGATGATAACGACTTTCGATCAATTCTCCACGAGGCGGCTTCGTGTCAACATCGTCAATGGCGATGCCAAACTAATGGCGCAGAACGGCATCCATCTGAGCCATGACGAGCGGCGTCACTACCGCCTGAACAAGGGACCGCGACGCGGCGTGGCGTAAAGAAGCTTGATGCGATCCGCATCGCCATGAACAAAGGCATTAAGCAGCAAGATCGGCATCCGTAGCTGTCAGTGCAATTGCGGATGCCGCATGTCTCAAATCAATTTTGCGAGCAACGCATTGGTGCGCTGCCGCGGAAGCGCTGTCGCATCCGCATGGTACGGCGGATATCCAGTGCGTGCGAAGCCGTGTCCCGTATCTGGATGGATATGGATTTCGACGCCGGGTTTTGCCGCGAAGGGTGTCAACCGGCCGCAAATCCTGTTGCTCGACGAACCGTTCGGCGCGCTCGATGCGCTAACGCGTGCCAAGATGCAGATCGAGCTCCAGCAGATGTGGCCCCTTGAGCGGATCACCATGGTGCTGGTGACCCATGACGTCGATGAGGCCGTGTTCCTCGGCGACCGGGTCATCGTGCTGGCGCCGAGGCCTGGTCGTATCTCCCGGATCTTCGACAACCATCCTGCCTATACTCTGCTCAATGCCTGCATGAGCGATGCGAGCTCGGCCCGGCTCGGGAATGATGGGGTCGTGTTCGGCCGTGTCACCGAATGCGATGCCGCCGCAACTGCAACCTTGGCAGCGTTCGCGATCATCACGCCGTTCGCGACAAGACCTGCCAGCGTTCCAGCGAACACGTCGCCGGCGCCGGCGGTGTCGATGGCGACGACCTGAGGGGCGTCGATTGTTATTTCGTCGGTCGCGCTGACGATCAGTGCGCCGCGCGCGCCCAGCGTGACAATGACCGTGGCCACACCATCGGCAAGGAAACTTGCGAAGGGAGAGGTCGCGCCTTGCCCCAGCAGTTCAGCCTCACCCTCATTGGCGATCACGATGTCGAACAGTCCGAGGAGGGGGCGCATGTCCCAGGCGATGGGCGCTGTGTTCAGGATCCGGATGGCGCCACGGGCCTGCGCTTCGCGGGCGGCGGAGCGGGTGGCGTCTGCGGACAGGTTGCCCTGCATCAGCAGCACGTCATCCGGCATCAGGGTGCGGCAAAGTTGCTGCGCATGCTCCGGTGCGATCGAGCGCGCGCACGCCGCGCTGCTGACAATGACGTTTTCGCCGCCGGTCGCCACCCAGATCGCCGACATGTCCGTTGGCGCGTCGCACGGCAGCCATTCTGCTTCCAGGCCGGTCTCGTCACGCAGGGCGACCGCGAGAAAGGCAGCATCGGCATCGCGTCCGACGGGAGCGACGAGCCGCGTCGCCGCGCCGGTGCGCGCCGCGGCGACGGCTTGGTTCAGGCCTTTGCCGCCGGCGCAACGCGTGGTGCTTTCGGCCAGCAGGGTCTCGCCGGGGCGCGGCAGCCGTGCAACGCGCTGGACCACGTCGACGGTGGCGTTGCCGAGCACCAGCACGCGGCTCATGGATGCGCCTCGCGGGTGACGGCCATGAACGCTGCAAGCCTGACGGGATCAACCGCATTCCACCAGCCGCCGTCGTGTTTCAGGGCGCTGGCCACGATCACCGCGTCGGCGAATTGCAGGATCGCGGCGACGTTGTCGGGCGTGACGCCGCTGCCGACCATGCTCGGCAGCTTGGTCGCGCCGGTGACGGTTTCGAGATCGCCGAGGTTCGCGCTGTCGCCGGTGCGCTGCCCGGTCACGATCACTGCATCGGCGTCGAAGAACTCCGCGTCGCGCGTCAATTCCTGCAGGGTGCGATCGGCGACGACGGCGTGGGCGCCGTGCTTGACGTGGACGTCGGCAAAGATCGCCACGTCCTTGGCGCGCAGCCACGAGCGGTAACGACTCGCTGCACCCGCCTTGCCCTCCATGAAGCCCTCATTGGCGACATAGGCATTGGCCCACTGGTTCACGCGCACGAAGGCGGCACCCGAAGCCTTGGCAACGGCGAGACCCTGAACCGCGCCGTTGGCCAGCACGTTGATGCCGATCGGCAGCCCGGACTCGCGGCGCACGCGGTCGGCCATCACCGCCATGCAGGCCGCGGTTTCCGGGCCGAGTTCGTCCGGCTTGGCGAACGGGATGTCGCCGTGGTTCTCGACGATGAGGCCGTCGACGCCGCCGGCCCGATAGCGCGCGGCTTCGGCGCAGGCGAAGTCGTAGATGTCGCTGACCGGCTCGCCATCGTAATGCGGCGAGCCCGGCAATGGCAGCGAATGGATCACGCCGATGACGGCCTTGCGCCGCCCGAAGATGCGCTGGATCGCATTGTCCTTGGCGCGGTAGATCGAAGTGTTCTCGGACAAGTCTGTCTCCGGATTTAAGTAAGAGCGTGGAGTGAAGCGTCGACCGCGCCGGTGAGGCGCAGCAGGTCGGGGCCGGACGGCCGCAGTTCCTGCGCGCCGAACCGGGTCACCTGCAGGCTGCCCGCGGCGCAGGCCAGCGCGAGCGCCTGCGGCAGCGGGCAGTCGTTGAGCCATGCCGCGAGAAAGCTGCCGACAAAACTGTCACCCGCGCCGGTGGTATCGACAACTTCGACCGCAAGCGCGCGGGCCTCGACAATCGCGCCCTCGGACGTCACGGCGGCCGCACCATCGGCACCGAGCGTGACGATGATCAGTTCGGGCGCGTTCGGTCCGGCGGCGCGGGCCTTCGTTGCAAGCTCGGCAAGGCCGCTGCGAATGTCGCCGGCCGCCGTCGGCAGCGAGGCCAGCGTCTCGCGATGAAGCACGATCAGGTCGAACGATTGCAGCACGTCGTCGGCATGGTCGCGTAGCCATCCGGTCGGCAGGCCGGTCGCCTGCATGCTGGTGCGAAAGCCCTTCGCGCGTGCCTTTGCGGCCGCCGCAATCTGCGCCGGCACCTGGTAGCCTTCCAGATGCAGCCACCAGCGCGACGCGCCGGGATCGGTGGCCTCGACGAAATGGTCGACGTCGACGTCGTTGAGCAGCGACGGCTCGTTGACGATGGTGCGACGGCCGTCGGTCTCGACCAGCACCAGCGCGCGGTTCAGCCGGCCGCTGCGCCGCTCGCGCGGAATGATGAGATCGACGCGGCGGCGCGCCAGCTCGGCCGCCGCCCAGTCGCTGTCCTGATCGACGCCGATCGAGGTGATGATCGAGGCCGCGACCGCAAACGGCGGGCCGAGGCCGGCGGCGATGGCCGCGACATTGGCCGCCGGCCCGCCGATCGACTTGACGATCTCCTGGGCGAGACGGCGCTCCTCGCGCTGCGGCAGCCGGTCGAGGCAGGCGGTGTAGTCGACGCTGACATAGCCCACCGTGGTGAGGCGCGGCACCGAGGCGTCGATCCGCGTGTTCGGCTCGGACTGCCGCCGGCGCGCCGTCAGCGCGCGGGCGGTTTCGGCGGGGCGATAATTGAGCGCCGCGATGGCCTCGTCGACGCGTGCCCGGGTTGCCGCCGTCACAGCGACCCGGCCGCCGATCACATGCGACACCGTGCCCTTCGACACCCCGGCGGCGCGGGCGACGTCGGCGATGGTCGGCTGGGTGCGATGGCCGAGACCGTGCGGATCGTCAGACATGGCTGACCTTCGGCAGGCGGGCGCGGCGCAGCAGGTCGAGCCGCAGGCGGTAGGCCGCGGTCATGCGGCTTTCGCCGTCGTCGAAGGCGGCGAAGTCGGGCAACTCGGCCGCGCGGATGCAGGCGGACAGCCGCGGCGCCGGCGCGACGGCGGCCAGCGGCGGGTCTGCGGCCAGACACGCGTCGATCCGATGTTCGCAGCGCGATGCGAAGCGGCATTGCGCCCATTCGGCATAAGGGCTCGGCGGTTCGCCGGTGATGGTCTCGCGGCTGCGCATCGCGCCCGGCACCGGGCTCGGCGTCGCCGCCAGCAGCATCCGCGTGTAGGGATGCCGCGGGTCGGCGAAGATGGTCTCCGATGGTCCGCTTTCGACCAGCCGGCCGGCGTAAAGCACGCCGACATGGGTCGCGAGGTGCCGCACCACCGCCATGTCGTGCGAGATGAACACGTAGGACACGCCGAGCGTGGCGCGCAGTTCGCCGAGCAGGTTGACGACCTGCGCCTGGATCGACAGGTCGAGCGCCGACACCGGCTCGTCGCAGACGATCAGGTCAGGCTCGACCGCCAGCGCCCGTGCGATCGCGACGCGCTGGCGCTGGCCGCCGGAAAATTCGTGCGGAAAGCGGTTGGCGTAGCTGGCATCGAGGCCGACCAGCGTCAGCAATTCGGCGACCCGATCGGCGATCTGGTTGGCGGGGCGCAACTGATGCAGCCGGATCGGTTCGGCAATCGCCGCGCCGATCCGAACCCGCGGGTCGAGCGAGCCGAACGGGTCCTGGAAGATGATCTGGACCCGGCGGCGCAGCCGCCGCAATTCGACCGGCGGCAGCGAACGCACATCGATGCCGTCGAAGGTGATGTGACCTGCGTCCGGTTCGATCAGCCGCAGCAGCATCCGCCCGATGGTCGTCTTGCCCGAGCCGCTTTCGCCGACCAGTGCGAACACGTCGCCCCGCTGCAGCGAAAAGCTTACATCGGTCACCACGCGCGCCGACTTGGCAGCACGGAACAGCCCGCCGCCGGAGACGAAGGTCTTGGAGAGGTGGGCGACCTCGAGCAGCGCGCTCATGAGACGTGCTCCTCGAGGGGCGCGCGCCAGCATGCGATCCAGTGATCCCTGCTGATCTCGCGCAGCGGCGGATAGGTGGTCTCGCAATGCGCCACAACGAACGGGCAGCGCGGCGCGAAGCGGCATCCCGCCGGCATCGCGCCCGGCGACGGCACCTGGCCCTCGATCGCGGCGAGCGGCCGGCCGCGTTCGTCGGCGCGCGGCATCGCGGCGAACAGCGCCAGCGTGTAGGGGTGCTGGGGATCGCCGAACAGGTCGGCGCGCGACGCGCGCTCGACGATGCGGCCGGCATACATCACCGCGATCTCGTCGGCGATCTCCGCGACCACCGCGAGGTTGTGCGTGATGAACAGGACGGCGGTGCCGAGTTCGGCGCGTAGCTGGTCAATCAGGCGCAGGATCTGGCTCTGGATCGTGACGTCGAGCGCCGTGGTCGGCTCGTCGGCGATCAGGATTGCGGGCCGGCACATCAGCGCCATCGCGATCATCACGCGCTGCCGCATGCCGCCCGACAGTTGATGGGGGTAGGCCTTCAGCCGCGTCTCGGGGGCCGGAATCTGGACGCGGCGAAACATGTCCAGCGCCGCCGCTCGCGCGGCCTGCTTGCTCAGGCCCTGATGCACGACCAGTGCCTCGGTGACCTGGTCGCCGACGGTCATTACCGGGTTCAGCGCGGTCATCGGCTCCTGGAACACCATCGCCATGCGGTTGCCGCGGATGGCGTTCAGCGCGTCCTCGCCGGCCCCCGCGATGTCTTCGCCGAGAAGGTCGAAGCGCGTGCAGGCGAGTTGCGCCGACGGCGGCAGCAGCCGCATCAGCGACAGCGCCGTCAGGCTTTTGCCGGACCCGGACTCGCCGACCAGGCAGAGGATGCGGCCCCGCTGCAGCGTGATGTCGACGCCGTCGACGATCGCAGGGCCCGCGCCGAAGCTGACGCGAAGATCCTTGACGTCAAGCGCCGCGGCCTGCGGAGCGAGGCCGTCGGCATCTGGCGACAAATCGGGCAGGTGGCGATGTTGCATCTTGTTTGATCGATCGGCATTGACAGAATGCCTCTGAGCCGAAAATATACATTTTGAACCGGTTCAATCAAGCGGCTTTTGGGCATGGCCCGTTATCTCATCACCAGACTGATCTCCCTGATCCCGATCCTGTTCGGGGCGTCGGTCGTGGCGTTTCTGCTGGTGCGGCTGGTGCCCGGCGATCCGGCCATCGCGCTGCTGGGCATGGAAGCCGATGCGCGCTCGCTGGCTGCGCTGCGTCAACAGTTGGCGCTCGACCAGCCCATGGTCGTGCAATACGTGACCTGGATCAGCCATATCCTGACGGGTGATTTCGGCCGTTCGATCCAGGGTGGACGGGCGGTGTTCCCGCTGCTGCTCGGCGCATTGGCCCCCACCGCGCTGCTGTCGGCCGCGGCGCTTGTCATTTCGCTGGTCATTGCGATCCCGGCCGGCATCGTGGCCGCCACCCGGCGCAACAGCGGCGCCGACTACACCGCGTCATTCCTGGCGTTGTGCGGGCTGTCGCTGCCGAGCTTCTGGCTCGGCATTCTCCTGATCCTCGCCTTCTCGATCTATCTGCCGGTGCTGCCGGCCTCCGGCTACGTCTCGCCGCTGGTCGACCCGCTCGGCCACCTCAGCCACCTCGTTCTGCCCGCGGTGACGCTGGGTACAGCGCTCGCCGCCGCCACCATGCGCATGACCCGCGCCACCATGCTGGAGGTGATGCGCGCCGATTATGTCCGGACCGCACGGGCCAAGGGACTGTCCCGGCGCACCGTGATCTGGGGTCACGCGCTGCGCAACGCGCGCATGCCGATCGTCACGCTGCTCGGCATCCAGCTCGGCCAGTTGCTCGGCGGCGTGGTCGTCACCGAGACAGTGTTCTCGTGGCCGGGCATCGGCAAGCTCACGGTCGATGCGATCTTCGCCCGTGATTACCCGGTCGTGCAGGGCGCGGTGCTGCTGACGGCCACGCTGTTCGTGCTGATCAACTTGGTGACCGACCTGATCTACACCATGCTCGATCCCAGGGTGCGGCTGTCATGAGCAGCGAAGCCATCCTGCCGGTGCCGGTGAAGCATTCATGGTTGCGCGCGATCACCCGCGATCCGCGCGCCGCGTTGGGCGTCGGCATCGTTGCGCTGGCCATCGTCGCGGCGCTTGGCGCGCCGCTGATCGCGCCGTATGGACCGGACGCGCCGGACTTCGTCAACACGCTGGCGCCGCCGGTTGCCGGACACTGGCTCGGCACCGACGAACTCGGCCGCGATGTGCTGTCGCGGATCATTTACGGCGCGCAGACGTCGTTGTTCGTCGGCTTCTTCAGCGTCGCCGTGGCGGGCATCGCCGGCACGGCGCTCGGCCTGATCGCCGGCTATTTCGGCCGCGTGGTCGACGCGCTGATCATGCGGCTGATGGATATCGTGTTCGCCTTTCCGAGCATCCTGCTGGCGCTGGCGATCACCGCGGTGCTCGGCCCCAGCCTCACCAATGCCGTGCTTGCGATCGCGGTGGTCAACCTGCCGGTGTTCGCCCGCGTCGCCCGCGCCCAGACGCTGGTCGTGCGCGAGCTCGAATTCGTCGAAGCCAAGCGCGCGCTCGGCTTCGGCACCGCCCACATCCTGGCGCGCACCATCCTGCCCAACATCCTTGCGCCGGTCATCGTGCAGGGCTCGCTGATGTTCGCGTCCGCCATCATCACCGAATCCTATCTGTCGTTCCTCGGGCTCGGCGCGCAGCCGCCGACGGCCACGTGGGGCAACATGCTGCGCAATGCGATCGGCTTCATTGAGATGGCGCCGTGGCTGGCGGTGTTTCCCGGCGCCGCGATCTTCCTCACCGTGCTCGGATGCAATCTGCTCGGCGACGGGCTCCGCGACCGCTTCGATCCGCGCGATTAGTCTTGCCATGACCAATTCAGCAGGAGACGACTAATGACTTTTCAAACCTCCCGGCGAACCCTTCTGGCCCTGATGTCCGCCGCACCGCTGGCGTTGATCGGCAAGCCCGCGATGGCACAGGAGTCCAAAACGCTGACCGTCGGCATCGTCTCCGATCCGGTCACCCTCGATCCGGCCTTGATGGCGTCGTTCTTCGAGGTGTCCGTGCAGTATAATCTGCATGAACCCCTGGTCCATGTGACGCCCGATCTCAAGATCGAGCCGGGACTGGCCAGCGTCGAAACGCCGGATCCGCTCACCTATCTGTTCACGCTGAAGCCGAACCTGACCTTCCACGACGGCACGCCGATCGACGCCGCCGCCGTCAAGGCCAATTTCGACCGCATGCTCGATCCCGCGACGGCATCACCGCGCCGCAGCGAGCTGGCGCCGATCGACCAGGTCGAGGTCACCGGCCCGCTGACCTTTACGCTCAAGTTGAAGATGGCCTATGCGCCGCTGCTGCAGGTGCTGTCGAACCGCGCCGGCATGATGGTGTCGCCGACCGCGGTGAAGGCGCTCGGCGCGGATTTTGCGACCAAGGCCGTCGGAGCCGGTCCCTACAAGCTCGTGAGCTGGACCAAGAATTCCGAACTGGTGCTCGAACGGTTCGCCGGCTACTGGCGCGGTCCGGCGCCAATCGAGCGCATCGTGTTCCGCCCGATCGCCGACGAGACCGTGCGCCTGACCAATCTGCGCTCCGGTACGGTGCAGCTCGTCGATGCGGTGCCGGCGCAGGCGGTTGGCCAACTCGGCCGCGAACCCTCGATCACGCTGAAGCAGGCGCCGGGCCTCGGCTTCAACGCCTTTTCCTTCAACACCACCAAGGCGCCGTTCAACGACGTCCGCGTCCGGCAAGCTTTCACCACCGCGATCGACAAGCAGGCGATCCTGCGCGTGGTCTATTTCGGCACCGGCAGCGTCGCGCAGGGCGCGATCCCGCCGTCGATGGCTTGGGTTCACGATCCCGCCTTCATGCCCTACAAGGCGAGCGCCGAAGCCGCGCGAAAACTGCTCGCGGAGGCCGGCGTCACCACGCCGGTGCCGGTCAGCATCACCGTCACCAACTCGCCGGCGCAGGTGCGTACCGCCGAGGTCATGCAGGCGCAGGCCAACCAGGCCGGCTTCAAGGTGGAGATCAAGCAGATCGACGCCACCAGCCTGATCACCGTGCTGCGTCAGAAGGATTTTGATCTGTGTATGTCGCCGTGGTCGGGTCGCTCCGATCCCGACGGCAACATCTACAACTATCTGACCAAGAACGGCCCGAACAATTTCATGGGCTACCAGAGCGACAAGGTCACCGACCTGCTCGACAAGGCCCGCAGCGCGCCGGCGCAGGCCGACCGCGCAAAACTGTATCGCGAGGCGGAGACGCAGATCGCCGCCGACGCGCCGATGCTGTTTCTGACCTTCCCGGCGACCTTGCAGGCCTCGAGCAAATCGCTGGCTTGGCTGCAATATCCCGACGGGGCGTTCCGGCTGCAGTTCGCAAAATTCCAGTAGCAGCTTCTCCCTGCGGACGATGCGGCATTCGCCGCGTCGCCCGGTTTCCCTCACGACGCCATGGACGACATCATGACTGCCAAGAAAATCCTGCTGGCCGGCGAAAGCTGGACATCGACGGCCACCCATATCAAGGGCTGGGACCAGTTTCCCTCGGTCACGCATCACCGCGGCGCCGACGAGTTCGTCTCGATCCTGCACGGCAGCGCGTTCGACTTTACCTACATGCTGTGTCACGAGGCGGCCACCGACTTCCCGTCGACCGATGCCGCGCTCGACGCCTATGACTGCATCATCCTCAGCGACATCGGCGCCAACACGCTGCTGCTGTCGCCTGACGTCTGGATCCATTCACGCCGCGCGCCGAACCGCCTCAAGCTGCTGCGCAGCTATGTGGAGCGCGGCGGCGGGTTGATCATGGTCGGCGGCTACTACAGTTTCCAGGGCATCAACGGTGCGGCGCGCTATCGCAACACCGCCGTCGAGGCCGTGCTGCCGACCACGATCCATCCCTATGACGACCGCATCGAATTGCCGGAAGGCATCGTGCCCGAACTCGGCCCGGGCGCTGCCAGGCATCCGGTGCTGCACGGCGTCCCGACGGATTTCCCCTATCTTCTCGGCATCAATGAAGTGGTGGCCAAGCCGGATGCCACGACGCTGCT
This sequence comes from Tardiphaga sp., assembly GCA_040512975.1. Lineage (GTDB taxonomy): Bacteria > Pseudomonadota > Alphaproteobacteria > Rhizobiales > Xanthobacteraceae > Tardiphaga. The sequence goes on from JBEVEC010000154.1 coordinate 12,233, forward strand.
GGCGCTGCCGGCCAGCGAGGGCAGCCATCCGCTGCTGGCGGTGCAGCAAGTCGGAGCAGGGCGCACGGCCGCCTGGACCACCGATATCGGACCGCACTGGCTGCCCAACGAATTCCTGCGCTGGGATGGCTTCAAACCGCTATGGAGCAACCTGCTGAACTGGGTCAGCCGGGACGGCAAGTAGTCAGCTACGATGTGAAGCGCTGAAGGACGACGATCGTGGCAAAAATCGTGGTGATCGGCAGCGCCAATGCCGACCTCATGCTGGCACTCCCGGTGCTGCCGAGGCCGGGCGAGACCGTGCGCGGGCGCGACTTCGTCATCGCGCCGGGCGGCAAGGGCGCCAACCAGGCGGTAGCAGCGGCACGGCTCGGCGGCGATGTTAGTTTCATCGGATGCATCGGCGACGACGACAACGGCCGCCGGTTGCGCGCGGCGCTGACCGACAGCGGCGTTGACGTCACCCGTCTGAAGATCGCGACCGGGACGCCGTCGGGCGTTGCGATCGTGCTCACCGAAGCGTCCGGCGAAAACAGCATCGCGATCTCCGGCGGGGCCAACGATCTGCTGTCGCCGGTGGACATCGAGATGGCCGAGACGCTGATCGCGCGCGCGTCGCTGGTGGTCTGCCAATTCGAGTCGCCGGCCGAGACCGTCGTACGTGCGCTGGCGATCGCCGAAGCGCATCGAGTCCCGGTGCTGCTCAACCCCGCGCCGCCGCGCCCGCTGGCAAACTCATCCCTGCGCGGCGTGCGCTTCCTGGTTCCGAACCGGCATGAACTGGCATCGCTGACCGGACATGATGTCAGCGATGAAGCGAACATTGAGGCCGCCGCTCGGCTGCTGCTCGATCGCGGCGTGCAGACGGTGCTCGTGACGCTCGGCCGCGACGGCGTGGCGCGGATCGACGACACAAGCACCACATTCAGCCCGGCGTCGGCCGTCGATGCGATCGACAGCACCGGCGCCGGCGACACTTTCGTCGGTGCCTTCGCCGCACAGTGGTGCCGGACCGCCGACATCGATACGTCAATTGCGTTTGCGCAACGCGCAGCAGCGTTCAGCGTCACCAGCCGCGGCGCGCAGGCTTCGATGCCATGGTCGTCAAACCTCAGCTCTTCCGCCTGACACCGAACCCTTCAGGGAGCGCGGCGCACTGTTGCTTGCGGAAGCCTATTGGGCGGATCGTGTCGGGGGCACGATCCGCCTTCGCATCACTTCAGGGTGACTTCCTTCAGCACCTTCACCTTTTTGTCCGCGACGCCTTCGATCAGGACCAGCTTGCCGGCCTGGTTGTGGTCGTCGAACTTCACCGGCGCGCCCATCACGTTGGTGAACTCGATCATCTTGATGGCATCGCGCACCTTGGTGGAATCGGTCGATCCAGCGTCCTTGATCGCCTTCAGCACGAGCCGCATCACATCATAGCCGGCCCAGGTCTGCAGAACCGGCGTGGTCTTGTGCTGCTTCTCGATCTCGGCGCTGAACGCCTTGTTGGCGGGCGTATCGACCAGATAGCTATAGGTCCAGGCGGTGATCGAGCCTTCCATCCCGCCGGCCTGGATGATCGACAGGTTGTTGCCGCCGGGGTCGAAGCGGCCGATATACGGAATCTTGACGCCGAGCTGCATGGCGTTGCGCAGGAAGTTGAGCTGGTCGCCTGCGAGCTGGAAGATCGCGATCGCGTCCGGCTTGCTCTGCTGGATGCGCGTCAGCAGCGACGAAAAGTCGGGATAGCTCTGCGGATGGAAATCGGTGGAGACGACTTCGATGCCGTTCTGCTTGGCGACGGCCGCGAAGGCCGCAGCGCCGCCACGGCCGAAGTCGGTGTCCTCGCCGAGGATGGCGACGCGCTTGATCTTCGAGCCATTCAGATAGACGCCGAGCGCCTGCATCATGTCGTCGTCGGTCGGGTTGATGCGGAAGGCCCAGTCGTTACCGCCGACGCCGGATAATTCCGAAATCTTCGGGCTGGAGGCGATGCCATCGACCATGGGAATCTTGGCGGCGGCGATCAGCGGCATGGTGGCTAGCGTCGCCGAGCTGCAATGCGCGCCGACAATGGCGACGACCTTGGCTTCGATCAGCTTGTTGGCGACGTTGACGGCTTCCGATGGATTGCAGCGGTTATCATAGGCGATCATTTCGACCTTCCTGCCGAGGACGCCGCCGGCGGCGTTGGCTTCGTCGAGCGCCAGCTGATAGCCCCAGCGCTGCCAGATGGCCGGCGCCGCGGCGGGACCGGTATCGGGCACGCTGGCGCCGATCACGATGTTCTGCGCGTTCGCGGCCACGGGTACGGCCAGCGAAAGCGCCATCGCCGCGATCATGGACCTCATCAACATCATCAAACCTTTCTGCAATCATTCATGCAATGTTCAACGCAAGATACATGCCGCCGGATGGCGGCGCGTTGGTCAGGAAACGGCATCGCGGAGCGCGGCGACAAAATTCTGCACCGACCCCGGCAAGGTGGCGAACGAGGTCACGAGGCGGATGAAAACTTCGTCGTCGCTCGGCACCTGCGCGGGTTCGAGACCGCGCGTACCCCAGTCATAATAGCGTGCGCCGAGGCGCTGCAGCGCTTCGTCGGCGCGGCGCGGGATAACGGCGAACAGCTGATTGGCCGGCGCGCCCCACGCCAGGCGTACGCCCGGAAGCCCCTGCAATTGCGATGCGAGCGCGGCGGCGTGGCCATTAGCGGTGCGCGCCAGTTCGAGCCAGTGATCGTTTTCAAGATAGGCCGCCATCTGTGCGCCAAGCAGGCGGCCCTTCGACAGCGTGTGGCCGGCGCGCTTGCACTGATAGGCGAAATTGGCGGCCTTATTGGGATCAAAGAAGATGATGGCCTCGCAGGCAAAGGCGCCGTTCTTGGTGGCGCCGAACGACAGCACGTCGATGCCGGCCTTCCAGCTCATTTCCGCCGGCGTGCAGTTCAGCGCGACCAGCGCATTGGCGAAGCGGGCACCGTCCATGTGCACGCTGACACCGGCGCTATGCGCGATGTCGCTCAGCGTCGCGATCTCGTCGCAGGAATACAGCGTGCCGCATTCGGTCGCCTGCGACAGCGACAGCGCGCCGGGCTGCACCTGGCGCACCACGCCGGACGGAAAGTCGGCCAGCGTGCGGCGAAAGGCGTCCGGCGCTATCTTTGCTGCGGGCCCGTCGATTTCAACCAGCTTGGCGCCGGCCGTAAACATCTCCGGGGCGCCGCATTCGTCATTGGCGATGTGAGCGAGACGATGACAGAAGATCGCGCCCCATGGCGGACACAGCGCGCCGAGCGCGAGCGCATTGGAGGCCGTGCCGGTGGTCACGAAGAAGCAGGCGATCTCGCGCTCGAACACGTCGTTGAGCAGTTGCCGGGCGCGCGCGCTGAAGGGATCGGCGCCGTAGGCAGGGACCGCGCCATGATTGGCCGCGAGCAACGCCTCAAGCACGCGCGGGCTGGCGCCGGCCGCGTTGTCGCTGGCAAAATCCATCACTGACTTGTCCGCGGGTCTTTGTGTTCTGATTATGAGAACGTTGTTCCGTATAAGATTAGAGGAAAATCCGCCGGTGCTGTCAAGCAAAGCGGCTGCTTACATTTACGGCCGACAGTGCTTGGTTTGCAGTCCGCTCAAGCTTTGCCGAACATTGACTTTCCCGCCGGGCGCTTCATACCTTCAGACGAACACTGTTCCTTTAATCGGAATGCGGCATGGGTGCGGAAAGTCAGTCCGTGGCACGGGCGGTTGATATACTCGAGTTGCTGGCGGAGCACGGCTCGCTGGGCGTTCGCGACATTGCCCGGCGTCTCGAGTTGTCGCCGACCATCGTGCATCGGCTGCTCAGCACGCTGGCCTCCACCGGCTTGGCAGAACAGGCGCACGACTCGCAAAAGTACCGGATCGGCTACCGGGCTTTCCGGATCGGCTGCACGTTTCTGTCACAGAACGATCTCGACCGCGCCTCTACGCCCGAACTGGTCGCGCTTGCCGAGCAGCACCAGATCAACAGCTTCCTCGGCGTGCTGCGCGGCGACGCCATGGTCTATCTCAAGGTGGTCAAGAGCAACGGGCCGATCGCCATCAACAACGCGGCGGGGTCGACGGCGCTGCCGCATTCGACGGCGTTCGGCAAGGTGATGCTGGCGGCACTATCCGACAAGCAGGTCGCCGAGCTGATGGGGAAAGAGCCCTATAAAAAACTTACCAAGAAGACCAAGACAACGTTGCGGTCGTTGCTCACCGAGTTGCGGCAGATCCGCGAGACCGGTATCGCGATTTCCGACGAGGAAAACATCACCAATGTCTATTCCGTCGGGGCTGCGGTGCGCGACGCGTCCGGGGCGGTGGTAGCTTCGCTGAGCGGGGCGGTGCCGCGCCAAGGCCTGACCAAGCGCGAGATCGACACGTTGTGCGCGCGGATTCAGGACGCTGCGGATAGTGTCTCGCGCAAGATGGGCGCGCCGCCGCCGCGCTGATGCGGAAGATAGTCTATCCGAGATTCAACGTTCGAAACACTTTGTGTAGATGCCCGGGATCGCTGATGCCCGAAGCAACGATCTCGTCGATGCCCACGTCTTCATACGCCGCGAAGGCGGCACGGACCTGGTCCGGCGTGCCGCTGGCGCTGTGGTGCATGACCACGTCGTCCGTGACCAGCGTATTGACGGCGTCCCAGTCCTCGGCGGCATAGGCGGAGGCGAGCGCCTTCTGGTCCAGCCGGGTACCGGCCAGTTCGAGATTTCGCGCATGGTGGCCGCCGCGCAGGATAAATCCGAGCGTGCGGCGCAGCCGGTTGCGCGCGACGGTCTCGTCATCGTCCGCGGAAACATAGACCAGGCCCGTCTTCTGGATGCTCCGCCCGGCGGCTTGCTCGCCTTTACGCACAAGCTCCAGCGTCCAACGCACGAAGGCCGGAGAGGTGGCGGCGCTGATCAACACGCCATCGGCGCAGGCCCCAGCCAGCTCCAGCATCTGCGGACCGGAGGCGGCAAGAAAAATCGGGATCTCGCGGGCTCCGTTGGCAAGGCGGCGGCCGGAGACCTGGAAGCGTTCGCCCTGGAAGTTGACGGTTTCGCCGCTCAGCAGCGCCCGCGCCACGCCGATTGCCTCGCGCATGGTGCCGATCGGGTGTTCGGCCTTGAGACTGGCAGCCTCGAGGTCGCGCGGCGCGCCGACGCCGAAGCACAGCTTGACGCGCCCGGGAAAGTATTCGTCCAGCGTCGCGGCGGCCATCGTGGCGTAGAGCGGATGGACCGAATAGGGGCTCATGGCCATCAGCGCGATGCTGATATTCTTGGTCCCGGCGAGAGTCAGCGCGGCCGTGGAGATCGGCTCGCGCTGGAACAGATGCGACGCCAGCCATGCCGTCGCTGCGCCGCCCTGGTCGGCGGCTGCGACCATGGCGCGCAGCGCGCCCGGCGTTTCGCTGCCGTCAAAGGAAATTCCGAAATTGCTCGGCATGATGCCCCTTTATGAAAGCGCGGTCTTGTCGCGTCACACCACCTTCGGCGTGATCTCTTCCGCGAAAAACTGCATCTGGTCGAGCAGTTCCTGCACGTCATTGGCGGCAAAATACAGCCCGAGCAGGTGGGTGACGCCGACGGCCTTGAGCTTGTGGATCTTTTCGATGATGGACTGAGGATTGCCGATCAGGTTGATATCTTCCATCTTCAGCCCGGCCTCGCCCTTGAGGGTCGACTTCGACAGCGACAGCAGATGCTTGTGCATCTGGCTCTGCTTGTAGCGCGCCACCGCGGCATCGTGGTCGCGGGCCGCATGCACCACAAATTGCGGCGCGACCTCGATCTTGGCGGGATCGCGCCCGGCCTTCACGGTCAATTCCATCATCGTCTCGATCATCGGCTTGAGCCTGTCCGCCGGCATCGCCGCGGGAATCCAGCCGTCTGCGCCTTCGGCAACGCGGCGCAGGTGATTCTCGTTGTTGCCGCCGAAATACATCGGCAGCTTGTCCTGCTTCGGCTTCGGGAACAGCTCGACGTCCTTGTAGGCGTAATATTTGCCCTCGAACGTCGCGCTGCGTTCCTTGAACAGCAACTGCAGCGCCTTGACGCCTTCCTCCACCATGTCGCCGCGATGCGCGCCGCCCTCGGGGCGCAGCGCGTCGAATTCCTCCTTGTAGGCGCCGACGCCGACGCCGAGTTCGAAGCGGCCGCCGCTGAAGTGGTCCAGCGTGGCGATCTGTTTGGCGAGCACCACGATGTCGCGCCGCATCGGCAGCACCAGGATGCCGGTGCCCATGCGCAGGGTCGTGGTGGCGGCGGCGATGAAAGCGTAGGTCATCAGCGGCTCCCAGAACCGCGGCGGCACCGGGAATTCCTCGCGCACATAATGCTGCGTGGTCATGTGGTCGTTGCCCCACACCGAGTGATAGCCAAGCTTCTCGGCGTGTTGGGCAATCTGGATCAAAGTCTCCGGGCTGGAGAACGGGATCGGATAGGTCAGGCCTTCCATGCCGGTCGGCAGGCCCGCGCTTACTTTTAGGCTCATGTCTCACTCCTGTCGGGCACTGCGTGGCGCCTGTGGATTGTCAGGAAATCTGGCGGCGTTTTTGTCGCGCGGACTTAGTGGCCTCGACGTCGACACTGTTGTCGGCGCGCAGCACCACGCCATAGTCCTGTGAGGCGGCAGCGAGCGAAACCATGCCGAGATGCACATCCTCCGCCACGGCCGCGGGATCGCGATTCAGCGGATTGCCGAGGCCTCCGCCGCCGGGCATCTCGATCAGCACGGTCTCGCCCCTGGGAATGGTCTGCTGGCCCTTGCTCTTCAGCCGCGCGCCGGAGGCAAGCGAGAGCTTGCCGGCCATGCCGTCGCTGCCGCCGTTGCGGCCGCGCGGCGGATACAGCACGCGGTCGTAATTGGCGGAGATGGCATAGGCGGAGTCGTCGAGGTTGATGACCTCGATGACCTGGCCGAGGCCGCCGCGGAACTGGCCGGCGCCGCCGGAATCGGTGCGGTATTCCTTGCGCAGCAGCAGCAACGACGACATCGCCTCGGTCACTTCCACGGGCACGTTGCGCACGCCACTGGGGAAGGCGGTGGCGGACAGGCCATCCTTGCCAGGCCGCGCGCCGGTGCCGCCGGAATGGAACGACATCACGTTGAAGGCGCGGGCCTTCATCATCTCGGTGGAGTCGGCATCGACCTGGCTGGAGCCGCCGAAGGCGAACAGATTCCACAGGCACGAGGTACCTTCCGCCGGCACGGCATTGTTCAGCGCCTGGTTGAGGCAGCCGATCATCAGGTCGGGCAGCATCTGGCCCGTCACGTGGCGCGTCGCGACCGGCAGCGGATGCAGCGCGTTGAGGATGCAGTTGTCCGGCGCATGCATGCGCAGCACCGCCAGCGAGCCTTCGTTGTTGGGAATCTTCGGGGCAACGATGCATTTCACGCCGAACGAGGCATAGGCCTCGGTGTAACAGAACGGCACGTTGATGCCGAAGGTCGACGGCGGCGAGGTACCGGTGAAGTCGACGTCGATGCCGTCGTCGCCGATGGTCATGGTGGCGACCAGATCGAGCGGCTTGTCGTAGCCGTCGACGCGCATGGCGTGGCGGAACGTGCCCTTCGGCAACTTGCGGATCGCCTCCAGCGTCGCCGCGCGCGAACGCTCGAGAATGTGCGCGCCGAGCAGGTCGAGGCTGTCGATGCCGAACTCGGCCATCATCGCCAGCAATTGCCGGCTGCCGACGTCGTTGCAGCCGACCAGCGAATAGATGTCGCCGATCACCTGCACCGGCTCGCGCACGTTGTTGCGGACGATCTCGAGCAAAGTGTCATTGGTGCCGGCGGCGCTGGCGAAGCGCATGATCGGAACGTAGATGCCTTCTTCATAGACCTGCCGGGCATCGGGGCCCATGCCACGTCCGCCGACGTCGATGACGTGGCAGGTCGATGCGAACAGCGCCACCATGGTCTGGTCGCGGAACACCGGGGTGACGACGGTGAAGTCGTGCAAATGCCCGGTGCCCTTCCAGGGGTCGTTGGTGATGAAGACGTCGCCCGGCTTCATGGTGGCGGCTGGAAACTTGTCGAGGAAATGCACCACGGCGCGCGCCATGGAATTGACGTGGCCGGGCGTTCCGGTGATCGCCTGCGCCAGCATGTGGCCCGCCACGTTGAACACGCCGGCGGAGACGTCGCCGGCCTCGCGCGTCGAGGTGGAGAAGCCGATCCGGATCAGGGTCTGCGCCTGTTCCTCGACCACCGAAATGAGGCGGTCCCACATAATCTGCTGGTGGATCACGTGCATGGGGTCGTCGATTACAGTTGGGTTGCCGTCCATGGTCATGTCCTGGTCATCACGATGGCGCCGAGGGCGTCGATCCGTGCGGTAAAGCTCTTGGTCACCAAGGTCGTCGTCTCATCCTCGACGATCAACGCAGGCCCGGCAATGGTGGATCCCGGCGTCAAGGCATTGCGGTTGTACAAGGCGATGCGTTCGAATTTTCCGGTGGGCGGATCGATCACGTCGACATGATCGGCGGGCGCTGCCGCGAGATCCGCCGGCGGTGGCGGGCACAGCGCGATCGGATCGCCCACGGTGGCCAGCCGCAGCGACCAGCCGAGCACCTCGACATCGAGATTGGGAATGCGGCGGCCGAACTGCTGCTCGTAGTCGGCGATGAACAGGCTTTCCAACGCGGCGACCGAGCCCGCGTCGAATTCGCCGGCGGGCAGCGCCACCGTCAGCTCGTGGCCCTGGCCGCGATAGCGCATATTGGCGGTCCAATTCTCGGTGAGCGGCTGGCTCGGCGCGCCCAGCCGCACCACGGCGGTGGCCTCGGCGCGCATCTCGTTGCGCAATGCGTTGAGGCCAGCGACATCGAAGCTGTCGTTGAGGTGGACATAGCGCGTCCGCACCACTTCATAGGCGATCGGTGCCAGCAGGAAGCCGAAGGCCGAGCCGACGCCGGCGCCGGCAGGCACGATCACGGTGGCGATGTTCAGCTTCTCAGCCAGCCGCGTGGCGTGGATCGGGGCGGCGCCACCGAACGCGATCATGACGCGGTTCGACAATTCGCGGCCGCGCTCGACGGCGTGGACGCGCGCGGCGTTGGCCATGTTCTCTTCCACCACTTCTGTCACGCCCAGGGCCGCCGTGGTGGCATCGAGCTTCAGCCGGTCGCCAACCGTGCCGGCGAGCGCCGCGGCCGATGCCTTCGGATCGAGCTGCATCTTGCCGCCGGCGAAGCGGTCGACCTGGATGCGGCCGAGCATCACATTGGCGTCGGTGACGGTGCCGTTGAGGCCGCCGCGGCCGTAGCAGGCGGGGCCGGGTTCGGAGCCGGCGCTGCCCGGGCCGACCTGGATGCGGGACAGCGTGTCGACCGAGGCGATCGAGCCGCCGCCGGCGCCGATCTCCACCATCTCGATCACGGGAATGCGGATCGGAATGCCGCTGCCCTTCAAAAAGCGATATTGCCGCGCCACCTCGAACGACCGCGAGAAGTGCGGCTGGCCGTCATCGATCAGGCAGATCTTTGCGGTGGTGCCGCCCATGTCGAACGACACGATGTGATCATGGGCGCGCTGCAGCGCGATGTGGTTGGCGAGGATGGCGCCGCCGGCCGGGCCGGACTCCACAAGCCGGATCGGAAAGCGCCGCGCAATCTCCACGGTGGTGAGGCCGCCGGCGGAAGTGATCAGGTAGATCGGACAAATGAAGCCGCGCTCGGTCAGCGTGTCCTCGAGCAGCTTCAGATAGCGGTCCATCACCGGCTGCACATAGGCATTGGCGCAGGCGGTGGACCAGCGCTCATATTCGCGCATCTCCGGGCAGACTTCGCTGGACATGGTGACCGCGATGTCCGGCGCAAGTTGCTTCAGGATATCCCGGCTGCGGATTTCATGCACCGGATTGACGTAGGAATGCAGGTAGCCCAGCGCGACGCTGGTGATGTGTTCGGCGCGCAGGATGGGGACCAGGTCCGCGAGTGCCTTCTCGTCGAGCGGCTGGTAAATGCGGCCGGTGGCGTCGATGCGTTCCGGCACCTGCAAGCGCAGATGGCGCGGCACCAGCGGCGCCGGCTTGTCCATGAAGATGTCGTACTGCTCGAAGCGGTGCTCATAGGCCATCTCGATGGAGTCGCGATGCCCCGCGGTCGCCAGCAGCGCGGTCTTCGCGCCCTTGCGCTCGATGATGGCGTTGGTGGCCAGCGTGGTGCCGTGGATGATCAGGCCGAGGTCGGTGGGTTTCAGCGCGGCGTCGGCGAGAATCATTTCGATACCGGCGAGGACGCCCTGCTCGGGGGCCTGCGGCGTGGTCAGCACCTTGCGGCTGAACCGACTGGCGCCGACTTCCAGCGCGAAGTCGGTAAAGGTGCCGCCGATATCGACAGCCAGACGAGCGGACGTCATTGCGAGATGGTCTCCTTGATATTGCCGCCGAGATAGGCCTCGCGGATTCGCGGATCGTCGCGAACCGCCGCGGCGGGGCCTTCGAGAAACTTTCTGCCGAGCTCCATGACGATGGCGGTGTCGGACACCAGCAGCGCGCCATGCACGTTCTGCTCCACCACCAGCACGGTGACGCCGGCTGTGGCGATCTGCTGCGCCACTGCGAACACCTCCGCTTGCATCTTCGGCGACAGGCCGAGGGACGGCTCGTCGAGCAGCAGCAATTGTGGGCTGGAGAGCAGCACCATGGCGGTTTCCAGCACCTGCTGCTCGCCGCCGGACAGGTTGCCGGCCATCTCCGACCATTTTCGCGTCAGCATGGGAAACTGCGCGGTAACGCGGGCGATCGCATCGCGATGGGTGCGGCCCGGCAGGGTGTAGCAGCCCATCTTGAGGTTTTCAGCGACGCTCATCTGCGGGAAGTTGCAGCGGCCCTGCGGCACGAAGCCGACGCCGCGCTGCAGCCGCTCCGAGGGCGACAGCCGCTCGATGGCTTCGCCGTTCAGCACGATCTGGCCGGAGAACCAGCGGTTGGTGCCGAAGATCGCGCGCAGCAGCGTGGATTTGCCGGCGCCGTTGCCGCCGATCAGCGTGGTGATGCTGCCCGCGGAGAGCCGCGTGGAGAAATCTCGCACGATCGGTACGTCTCCATAGCCGGCGCACAGATCGATGATCTCGAGTTTGGGATACTCGCTCATGACGCCTCCGCCACGGCGGCGGGCGCCATGCCGAGATAGGCCTCCAGCACGCGCGGATCGTTGCGCACCTGTTCGGGCGCGCCCTCCGTCAGCTTGGTGCCCTGTTCGAACACCACCACCTTGCTGCACAGGCTGTTGATGAATTCGACATTGTGCTCGACGATCAGGAACGAGATGCCGGTCGCATTGGCCTTGCGCAGGATTTCCGCGACCTCGTTGACCCGCGTCGGGTTGACGCCGGCAACCGGCTCGTCGAGCACGATCAACCGCGGCCGCGCCATCATCGCCGCCGCGAAGGCCAGCAGCTTCTTCTGGCCGTAGGACAAGACGGTGGCCGGGGCGTCGATCAGCCGGGTCAGGCCGACCAGGTCGATCAACTCGCGGGCGCGGTCCTGCGACTTGGTGCGGGTGCGACGGAACGACGGCGTGCGCAGCAGGGCGTCCATCCAGTTCGTGTCGCGGAACGAGGCGTCGGCCACCAGCAGGTTGTCGAGCAGATTGTAGGAATCATAGACCCGGACGTTCTGGAAGGTGCGGATCAGCCCGGCGCGGGCCACCGACGCGGCGTTCAGGCCGGTAATGTCCTGGCCGCCGAGTTCGACACGACCGGCATCGAGGCGCTGGAAGCCGCTGATGCAGTCGATGGTGGTGCTCTTGCCGGAGCCGTTAGGACCGATCAGGCCGGTGATGCTGCCGTCCTCGACGTCGAACGACGCGTTTTGCACCGCGCGCACGCCGCTGAAGGATTTTGTCAGGCCGGACACGGAGAGAATCGCGCTCATCGCAGCGCCTTCCTCAATGTCCGGATGCGGCGCGTCTCGAGCCAGCCGGAAATGCCGGCCGGCATGAACATCATTACCGCCACCAGCACCACGCCGTAGATCACCATGCGCAGCTCGTTGGAGAAGCGCAGCGCCTCCGGCAGGATCACCATGGCGGCGCCCGCCAGCACCACGGCCCAGAACGAGCCGGCGCCGCCGATGATGACGATGATCAGGAAGGTCTGCATGTAGTAGAAATCGAGGAAGCTCGGATCGATCACCTTGAGATGAAACGCGAAAATCGCACCCGCCATCCCGGTGATGGTCGCGGCGATCACGAAGGCGGCAAGCTTGTACGGCCCCGGCGAGATGCCCTCGGATTCCACCAGCGGGTCGTTCTGCTTGATGGCCTTCAGCACAAGCCCGATCCGCGAGGTCATCAGCGCGTACAGGAAAGCCAGCATCAGCAGCGCGAAGACCAGCGCGATGTAATAGAACCGGGCGCTGGTGTTGAAGATGAAACCCATGAACTGCGGCGGCGGCAAGCCGGGAATACCGAGCGGTCCGCGGGTCACGTCGATCCAGTCCCGGGCGATCAGGCTGGCCAGCAGCGCGAAGGTCAAAGTGACGACCACGAAGGCGTGCCGCGTGGTGCGGGTGATGACGACGCCGATCACAGTGCCGAGGATCACGTTCACGACGCCGGCGAACAGCACGCCAGCCCAGAAACTCCAGTGCAGGTCCATCACCGCGATAGCCGCGCAATAGCCGCCGACGCCCCAGAAGCCGAGCTGCGCGAAGGACAGCAGGCCGGCATAGCCGTAGACCAGGTTCAGCGCCGCGGCGGCGGAGAGGAAGATCAGGCCGGAAATGGCGATGGCGATGTAATAATTCGAGGCCGTCAGCGACGGCAGCGCGAACAGCAGGATGATGGCCGCGAGCACGGCATAAGGCGTCCAGCGGGGCTCACTCATCCGACGCGCATGCTCCCGCGCTGGAAGATGCCGTCGGGACGCAGCAGCACGGCGACGATCATCACGGTGAAGATCGCGCCTTCCTGCCAGACGATGCCGAAGAAGCCGCCGATCCAGCTCTCCATCATGCCGAGTGCGATGGCCACCACCACGGCGCCGGTCATGTTGCCGAGCCCGCCGATCACCACCAGGGCAAAGGCCTTGAAGATGATCGCCTGGCCCATCGCCGGATGCAGCAGCTGGATCGGCGCCAGCGCCGCGCCGGCGAGACCGCACAGCGCCGAAGCCAGCGCCACCGCATTGCGCGCGACATGGCGCGGCTTGATGCCGACCATCATCGCGGCCTCGCGGTTCTGCGCGATGGCGCGCATGGCGCGGCCGAACTGGGTGAATTTCAGCAGGCAGTACAGACCGCTGAAGGCCGCGATCGACAGCCCGCCGGCGATCAGCCGGGTCACCGAAATGCGGATCGAGCCGATCTCGACCCCGTCGAAGCCATAGGCGGTATCGACCATCATCGGCGTGGCGGTGAACAGGTATTGCATGCCGTAGAGCAGGATCATGGAGATCCCGAGCGTGGTCAGAATGCTGCGCTCGAATTCCTTCTGCCCGATATGACGCAGGAAGCATTCATACAGCACGACACCGATCAGCGACGTGACGACCACGGCGACGGCAAGCGCTGGCCAATATGACAAGCCGAACAATGGCAGCGACAGTGCCATAGCGTATCCGCCGAGCATCAGGAATTCGCCGTGGGCAAAATTGATGACTTCCAGCACGCCGAAGATCAGCGCCAGGCCGACTGCGATCAGCGCATAGATCAGCCCGAGCATCAGCCCATTGAGCAGCAGCTGCAGCAGATAGGTGGCGCTGATTTCCATAGGACCCGGATGCAAACGAATGCGTTCCGGTTATCAGAACGCCGTTCCGAATTAGGATAGACTTACATTTTCGCATCGTCAATTTCGGCGATCTGACACATGCCCAACGCGTCGGCAACGGCTGCGCATTTGCCGGTCACATTGCCCGCATTCGAATATGCCGAGGTATTTTCCGAAGCGATCTTCCAATGGCCGTATGGTTGCAGCAAGGGATATCCGGGCGTTGCTTGACTTGGCTCCGACGCGCCGCTTACATGAGGAGAACGCCGTTCTGTTTATCGGAACACGTTGTCGCTAATGAAAGATGTCGCCGCGATGCCGATGTGTTCCGATCGTCCGTTGGCCAGCACCAGGGTGCTGTGATGGCGAACGTCGTCGGTCTGCAATGCGTGCGCTGTGCCGCGCTCTATCCCCCCGACCATTACACCGAGGACTGCCCCGCCTGCCGGCCGGTGGTGCGCAGCAATCTGGTCATCGCCTATGATGACGAGTTGCATGTCCGGCGCGAAAAGCCGTCGCATCGATCGGGCCGCGGGCTGTGGCGCTACGGCGACGTGATGCCAGTCGGCGAAGCCCACGGGGTCAGTTTGGGCGAGGGCGGTTCGCCGCTGCACCGGCTTGATCGCGCAGGCACGCGCATCGGCCTCGACAACCTGTTCGGCAAGGATGAGACTCGAAACCCGACGTGGTCGTTCAAAGACCGGCTCGCCTGCATGGCGGTGTCGTCGGCCAAAGAGATCGGTGCCAAGGTCATCGTGTCCAGTTCCACCGGCAACGCCGGCGCAGCAGCAGCGGCCTATGCCGCGAAAGCGGGCCTCGGCTGCGTGGTGTTCACGGTCAAGGGGACCGCCGGTCCGATGCTGACGCAGATGCGCGCCTATGGGGCCACCGTGGTCGGCTGCGAGAACAGCCAGGACCGCTGGACATTCATGGAGCACGCGGTGCGCCATTACGGTTGGTTTCCGACCTCGCCGTTTTTCGGCCCGGTGGTCGGCAGCAATCCCTATGGCATCGAGGGTTACAAGACGCTCGCCTACGAGATCGCCGAGCAGATGGATTGGCAGGTTCCGGACTGGTGCGTGCTGCCGGTGTGCTACGGCGATGCCCTGGTCGGCATGTGGCGCGGCTTCGAGGACATGATCGCGTTCGGCTGGACGGACCGGATGCCCCGCATGGTCGCCGCCGAGGTCTACGGTTCGCTCGGCGCGGCGCTGGTGAGTGGCGGCGATGTGCTTCCCGACATGCGCAAGAACGAACCGACCCTGGCGCTTTCGATCGGCGCCACCCGCGGCACCTACCAGGCGCTCGACATTCTGCGCCGCTCCGGCGGCGCCGCGCTCACCATCGGCAACGACGACATGATGCGCTGGCAGCAGATCATGGCAAGTCACGAAGGTCTGTTCCTGGAGCCGTCCTCCGCGACCGGTCTCGCGGCGATTGAACAACTGGTGCAGACCGGCTGCATCAGGTGTGGCGAGTCTGTGGTGTCGCTGCTGACCGCCGGCGGCTTGAAGGACCCGGCGACCACCGCGGCGTGGCAGGACGAGATGCTCATGCTGCCGGCCGATCTCAACGACGCGATAACGGCGCTGAAGGCTGCCAGAATATTTCCCGACTAAGCGCGCCGCGACAGCGCGACAACACGAGACGCCGAGTGAAGACCATGAAGTTCAGTGTCTGCCTGTCGACCGGCTTCGAGGGCGTGATGTATCCGGTGCCGTTCGTGCGGCCGGAGGATTTTATCGCGCAAGGCAGGCTGTGCGAGCGGCTTGGCTACGACTCGGTCTGGGGCAATGACCACATCACCACCCAGAATTACGTCCGCGAGCTGCATCCAGGCCAACCGCCGAACTTTTACGAGCCGATGATGGTGCTGGCGGCGATCGGCGCCGTAACCACCACGCTGAAACTCGGCACCGCCCTTACGGTGCTGCCGATGCGCGACCCCGTGTATCTCGCCAAGCAGGCGATCACGCTGGACCGGATGACCGGCGGCCGTTTCATGATGGGCGTCGGGCTCGGCGCCTATCGCGAGGAATTTCTAGCCTGGGGCGGCTCGCGCGTGGAAAAGGCGCGGCGCGGCGACATGATGGACGAAGGCCTGGCGGCGCTGGAGCTGTTGTTCAGGGAAGACCGCTGCAGCTACGAGGGCAAATATTACAGCTTCAAGGATCTCGAGCTGTTTCCGAAAAGCGTTGCGCAGCCGTTCCCGCTTTACGTCGGCGGCCACAACATCGAGGCGCTGGAACGCGCGGCGCGCTACGGCGCGGGCTGGCTGCCTGCCTGGCGTCCGCTGGCGGAGATGGAAGAGCGCGTCGCCAGATTGAAGTCGCGCGCCGTCGAACTCGGCCGCCATCCCGACGCCATCGAGATCGCGCCGCAATTCTCCGTGACCATCGGTAAGACGTTGGAAGAGGCGGAAAAGCGCTACATGGCCAGCGGGCTGGTGGCGCACCGGGTGTCGCTGGCCTATACCGGACGTGACCTCAGCCATCAGGTGACCGCCAATCTGGTGGGCTCGCCCGACGTGATCCTGGAAAAGATCGACAAGCTTCGCGCGATCGGCGTCGACCACTGCAGCGCGCTGATGTTTCCGGCGGATACGGTAAGCGAGATGAACGAGCAGATCGAATGGTTCGCCACCGACGTGATGGCCAAGGTGGCTGCGGCCTGATGCGTGCGGAGAACGACATGGATGTGACCGGCACCGAGACCGCGGAACAGCTGCTCTCCGCGTTCGAGGCGATGCCGCTGGCGACGTTGTTTGCCCGTGCCGCCGACCTGCGCCGTGCCGGTCATGGCATGTCGATCAGCTATTCGCGAAAAGTCTTTATTCCGCTGACCCATCTGTGCCGCGACGTCTGCGGCTACTGCACTTTCGCCAAGGCGCCGAGCAAGGTCGCACAACCTTACCTGTCGCCGCAACAGGTTCTGGAAATCGCCCGCGCCGGCGAAAAGGTCGGTTGCAAGGAGGCGCTGTTCACCCTCGGCGACAAGCCGGAACTACGCTACGCCGCCGCGCGCGACGCGCTCGCCGAACTCGGCTTCGCCAGCACCGTCGACTATCTGGAATCGGTGTGTCAGCTGGTGCTGAAGGAAACCAGCCTGCTGCCGCACGTCAATGCAGGCGTGATGACGGAAGACGAGATCGCGCGGCTGCGCAAAGTCAGCGTGTCGCAGGGCATCATGCTGGAGAGCATCTCGCCACGGCTCGGCGAGCGCGGCGGCGCGCATTTCGGATCGCCTGACAAGGACCCCGCGTTGCGCATGGCGATGGTCGAGGCGGCCGGCCGGCAGCGCGTGCCGTTCACCTCCGGTATCCTGATTGGCATCGGCGAGACCCGGCTGGAACGCATCGACTCGTTGCTGGCACTGAAGGAATCGCACCAGCGCCATGGCCATCTGCAGGAAATCATCGTGCAGAATTTCCGCGCCAAGCCCGGCACGCGCTTCGCCGGTTGCGCGGAGCCGGATCTCGACGATCTGTTGTGGACCGCAGCCGTGACCCGTCACATCTTCGGCGCGGCGATGAATATCCAGATCCCGCCCAATCTCAGCTACGACGCGTTTCCGCGCCTGCTCGAGGCCGGCATCAATGACTGGGGCGGCATCTCGCCGGTGACAGCTGACCACGTCAATCCGGAGGCGCCGTGGCCGGAGCTTGAAAAGCTCGAAGCCGCTACCGAGCGCGCGGGCTTCTCGCTGCAGCAGCGCCTCGCTGTGTATCCGGCCTTCGTGGCCAAGGCGCTGACATGGCTCGACAAGCCGCTCGTCACAGAAGTTCTGCGCAGCGTCGATGCCGGCGGTTTTGTGCGCGAGAACGGCTGGATGCCTGGTTCGTTGGAAGCGCTGCCGGTGGCGCCGCGCCGCACCCGGATCGACCAAAGCCTCGACGCGCTGGCGAGCAAGGCGATGGCCGGCACGCGGCTGACGGAAACCGAGGTGGTGTCGCTGTTTAATGCGCGCGCCGGCGACGTCGACATGATCTGCAGCGCCGCCGACGAATTGCGCGCCAAGACCAGCGGCGACCTGGTGCGTTACGTGGTCAACCGCAATATCAACTACACCAATGTCTGCAGCTACCAATGCAGCTTCTGCGCCTTCTCAAAGGGCAAGATGCACGAACAGCTGCGCGGCAAGCCCTATGATCTGGCGCTCGACGAAGTCGCTCGCCGCGCCCGCGAGGCATGGAACCGCGGCGCCACCGAGGTCTGCATGCAGGGCGGCATCAATCCGCGCTACACCGGCGAAACCTATCTCGAACTGCTACGGACGGTGAAGAAAGAAGTGCCGGACATGCATGTCCATGCCTTCTCGCCGCTGGAGGTTTCGCAGGGGGCGGCGACGCTCGGCCTTCCGGTCCGCCGCTATCTGGAAATGCTGCGCGACGCCGGCCTGGGATCGCTGCCCGGCACCGCCGCTGAAATCCTCGATGACGAGGTCCGCAAAATCATCTGCCCGGACAAGCTGGACACCGCGCAATGGCTCGACATCGTCGGCACCGCGCATGAGGTCGGCCTGCGCACCACCTCGACCATCATGTTCGGCCATGTCGAACACTACGGCAGCTGGGCACGGCACATCCTGCATCTGCGCGACCTGCAGGAGCGCACCGGCGGCATCACCGAATTCGTGCCGCTGGCCTTCGTCCACATGGAAGCGCCGATGTCGCTGCGCGGCCAGTCGCGGCTCGGACCGACCTGGCGCGAGGTGCGGTTGATGCATGCGGTGTCGCGGCTGGTGCTGCATCCGCTGATCACCAATGTGCAGGCGTCGTGGGTCAAGCTCGGCGAAGAAGGCATCACCAAGCTGCTGCAGGGCGGCGTCAACGATCTCGGCGGCACCCTGATGAACGAAAGCATCTCGCGCGCCGCCGGGACCCAGCACGGCCAGGAATTTGCGCCGGCGCAGATGGAAGGCGTGATCAGGTCGCTCGGCCGCCGCTTCGAGCAGCGCACCACATTGTACCAGAAGGTGACGCAGGAGCGCGTCGCGACCTCGTTCGACGCGGCGCCGCTTACCGACATGATCATGACGCCGTATTCCAGGACGCGAAAGCATGTCGAGACCGCGCTGTGACCCGGTCGATCACCTATACCGCGCTGCCCGGCATTCCGCTCGTGCAACCCGGTGACGACGTCGGTGCGCTGATCAAGGCCGCCCTCGCGCGCGCGAACATCGTGCTCGAAGATGGCGACGTCCTCGTCATCGCGCAGAAAATCATCTCCAAGTCCGAAAATCGCTACGTCGATCTGGTTGGCGTGGCGCCCTCGGCGCAGGCCGTTGAACTTGCCGCCGTCACCGGTAAGGACGCGCGGCACATCGAGGCCGTTCTGGGCGAGTCGTCGGAAGTGCTCCGCGTCAAGCCGAACGTGATGATTGTCGCGCACCGCCTGGGTTTTGTGATGGCCAATGCAGGCATCGACGAATCCAATATCGAACGTCGCGACGGCGAGGACCGCGTGCTGTTGCTGCCGGTCGATCCGGATGCCTCGTGCCGCCATCTCAAGACAGAATTCGATCGCCACTTCGGCGTATCCATCGGCGTCCTCATCAACGATTCGTTCGGTCGCGCCTGGCGCAATGGCGTGGTTGGCGTCGCGCTGGGCGCAGCCGGAATTTGCTCGCTGGAAAGCCTGATCGGCTCGCCGGACCTGTTCGGCCGTGCCATGAAGGTGACGGAGGTGGCTACCGGCGACGAACTCGCCGCCGCCGCCTCTTTGGTTATGGGGCAGGGCGCCGAAGGCCTGCCGGTGGTGCATGTCCGCGGTTACAAGAACCGTGGCGCCGAAAACGACGCCTCTGCGTTGATCCGACCGAAGCACATGGACATGTTCCGATGACAGACGCGCACCCTTTCGAAACCTTCGGCAAGGTGGTCGCCATCTGTGGCGGCGTCGGTGGCGCCAAGCTGGCGCTGGGCCTGCAGCATCTGCTTGGCGAGCGGCTCACGGTGGTGGTCAATGTCGGCGACGATTTCGAACATATGGGGCTGCGCATCTGCCCCGACCTCGACACGGTGATCTACACCCTCGGCGGCCTCAGCGACGAGGTGCGCGGCTGGGGCCGGGCTGGTGAGACCTGGCAGTTCATGGACGCGACGCGTCAGTTCGGTGGCGAGGACTGGTTCGCGCTCGGCGACCTCGATCTGGCGCTGCATGTGCAGCGCACCTGCCGCCTGGCCTCCGGCGAGACGCTGACCGAAATCATCGGCAGCATTACGGAGCGGCTAAGGATCGCGCCGCGCCTGTTGCCGGTGACCGATGACGACCTGCGCACCAAGGTCAAGACTGATGTCGGCGTGCTCGATTTTCAGCGCTATTTTGTCGAGCACCGCTGCGCACCGGTGGTGCAACGCATATCCTTTGAGGGGGCCGGCCGGGCGCGACTGAACCCGGCTGTGCGGGCAGCCCTGGCGGCGCCTGACTTGGGTGCGATCGTGATCTGCCCGTCGAATCCGTATCTAAGCATCGACCCGGTGCTCGCCGTGCCGGGCCTGCGCGAGGCCATGACGCTGAGTGCCGCGCCGGTGGTGGCGGTCTCGCCGATCATCGGCGGCCGCGCCATCAAGGGGCCGACCGCGAAGATCATGACCGAACTCGGCATCGAAACCAGCTCGGCCTCGATCGCGAAACATTACGCCGACCTGATCGATGGCCTCGTGATCGACAGCGCCGATGCCGGCGACGTCGCAGGGATCGCGACGCCACTTCACGTCGCGCCAACCCTGATGACCGACCTCGACTCGCGCATCGCGTTGGCGCGCGAGGTCCTGACGTTCGCAACTGCGCTTCGCACCGGCGCGCCGGCCGGGCGCAGCGCATGAAGCCGCTCGCGATCATCATCCCCGTCAAGCCGCCGGAGCAGGGCAAGTCGCGGCTTGCCGGCGCGCTGCTGCCGCATGACCGGCTAGCGCTGAACCGCGCGCTGCTGAAGCATACCTTCGATGTAGCAGCGGAACTGCGTGACCTCGCTGATGTCTTCGTCGTCAGCAAATCGCACGATGTGCGTGCCGAGGCTGTAGCGCGCGGCTTTGCGACATGCAACGAGCCGGACAGCTGCGACCTTAACGGCGCGATTGCCATCGGTGCCGCCGACGCACAGTGCGCAGGCGCCACGGAACTCATGGTGCTGCCGGTCGATCTTCCAAACGTGTCGGAACACGGCCTGCGCAAATTGGTTATGGGTTTTCAGAGCGACCTCGACGTTCTGATCGTTAGCGATCAGGCCGGCAGCGGCACCAATGTTCTGCTGTGGCGTCCGATCGAATCCGCCGTCTTTCATTACGGCCCGGCCAGCGCGAAGGTCCATGCGCGCAGCGCCCGACATCTCGGCCTGCGGCCGGTCGTTCGAACAGACGCGGCGTTGTCGTTCGATATCGATACGCCGGCAGACCTGGAGGCATGGATGCGGGGCGGTCGGGCGGCATTGCGCGCGGGTGCCGGCAATTGAATTTGAAGGCCTGTGGGGCCGCATGGAGGTCATGTGCTAAAGATTGGATACAAGGCTTCGGCCGAGCAATTCACGCCCAGCCAGCTGCTGGATTTCGCCGTTCTCGCCGAGAAGATGGCGTTCGAATCGGTTTTCATCAGCGACCATTTCCAGCCGTGGCGTCACACTAACGGCCATGCGCCGTTCTCTTTTGCCTGGATGGGTGCTGCTGGCGCGCGGACCAACACGATCCAGATCGGCACCAGCGTGGCGACGCCGACCTTCCGCTACCATCCGTCCGTGGTGGCGCAGGCGGTGGGCACGCTCGGCGCGATGTTTCCCGACCGCATCATTCTGGGCGTCGGCACCGGCGAGTCGCTCAACGAAGTGCCGGCCACGGGCATGACGTGGCCAGGCTTCAAGGAGCGGTTCGGCCGCCTGAAGGAATCCATCGTGCTCATGAACCGGCTGTGGCGCGAGGAACGCGTCAGTTTCGACGGCGAATACTACAAGACCGAGAGCGCGACCATCTACGACCGCCCCGAAAACCCGGTGCCGATCTACATTGCCGCGGCCGGTCCGACGGCCGCGACTCTGGCCGGCGAGGTCGGCGCCGGTTTTATCTGCACAAGCGGCAAGGCACCGGAGCTGTACCGCGACACGCTGCTGCCGAAGGTGGCCGAAGGTCTGGCCACGGCGGGCCGCGCCAACGATTCCATCGATCGCATGATCGAGATCAAGCTGTCGTTCGACAGCGACGTCCAGAAGGCCAGAGAAGATACGCGGCACTGGGCGGCGCTGGCATTGTCAGCGGAGGAAAAGATGAGCGTCGAAGATCCGCTGGCCATGGAGCGCCTGGCCGACGCGCTGCCGCTGGAGCGCGCAGCCAGCCGCTGGATCGTGTCATCGGACGCCGACGAGGTGGTGGAGAAGATCCGGCCTTACGTCGATCTCGGCTTTCGACATCTCGTGTTTCACGCGCCGGGACTCGACCAAGAACGCTTCATGGGATTGTTTACTGAACATGTTGCGCCGAAGCTACGCGCAGCATTTGCTTGAGGCAAACATGAAGCTGTAAACCCGTTCCAGGCGAGAAAAAAATCTCTACATGTAGCAGAGCGTTGTTGACGCCAGTATTTTTCGCAATTTGTGTTGCCGCTTTGTTGCCTCGAACGGCAGCTGTTTGGGCAATCGCCAGCCTCATCCGCCGTTGCGTGCCGCGCGTCGGCGCAGCAGCTTGACGAAGGCTTCCGCAGGCGGCGAGAGTACGAGACCACGTCGCTGGTAGATGTAGTAGCGACGGTTGATTTCCGGGGCGCGAAGCTTGATGAAGCGCACGTCGAAATTCGCAGCGAAGATGTGCCCGTAGTCCGGGACAGCGGCAAGGCCGGTGCCGACTCCCACCAGCGCCAGCGCGGTGGTGAGATATTGGACCTCGACGGCGGTCTGCATCGACAGCAAGCGATCGTGCTCGTGCAGCAAGCGTTCCAGATGCCGGTTGAATTCGCTGGAATAGATCACCCAGCGCGCGTCGCGCAATGTCTTCCAGGAGACGGCCTTTTGGCGCGCCAGCGGATGGCGCGCCGGGCAGACCAGACGGATCGGCACATCCATCAGGAACGTGCTGGTGACATCATCGCCGGTGGCACGCTCGGGGCCGACACCCAGTTCAGCCTCGCCCCGCCGCACGATACTCACCACATCATCGGCCATCGCGTCGGTCACGCGCAGGCCGACATCGGGATGAGCCTGTTCAAACTCGCCCAGCACCGCCGCCACCCACGTACATGCCAGCATCTGCGGCGCGGCCAAGCGCAGCAGGCCGGTACGAAGCAAGCGGAGGTCGGACGCGCCCTCGGCGATCTGCTGAACGTCATCCAGGATGCGGCGCGCAAACGGCAGCAATTGCTGGCCGGCGGCGGTGAGCTGCACGACCGCGCCGCGGTCGAACAGCTTGAGATGCAGCGTTTCCTCAAGCTGTTGGACCAGCATGCTAACCGCCGATTGTGTCAGGTTGATCTGACGCGCGGCCATCGTGAAGCTGCCGGCCCGCGCGACGGCGGCGAAGGCGCGCATCTGGCGCAGGCTGAGATTAGAGAGAACGTCAGGCCGCATGCAGATCTCCCGCTGGCGTATTTCGGGTATCAAAAAGTCTGATGACAATATTAGAAGAATTCGCTTGTGTGATGGGGCATATATTTTCCAGAATTCGTTCCATGCACATTGTGGTCATAGGAACTGGAATCGTCGGCGCCTGCACGGCCGCGTGGCTGCAGCGCGACGGACATACGGTGACGTTCGTCGATCCGCTGGAGGCGGGCGAAGCCTGCTCGTTCGGCAATGCGGGCTCGCTGTCGCCCAGCGCCTGCCTGCCGGTGGGCATGCCGGGCATGTGGAAGAAGGTCCCGCGCTGGCTGCTGGATCCATTGGGTCCGCTGACGGTGCGCTGGGCCTATGCGCCGCTGGTGGCGCCGTGGCTGCTGCGCCTGCTGCAGCATTCGTCGCGCGAAGAGGTGACGCGGATCGCCACCGCGTTGCGGACGCTGCTGACGCCGATCTTCGACTGCTACGATCCGCTGCTCGCCCACGCCGACGCACAGGACCTCGTGCGGCGCAGCGGTTGCCTCTATGTCTTTTCGTCGCGCGAAACCGCAGCGCAGTGGTCATGGGGCATGAACCTGCGGCGATCGCTGGGCGTCATTATGCAGGACGTCGAGCAGGATGAGCTCGAGACGCTCGAGCCCGACCTCAAGGGACGCTTCCGCTTCGGCATCCTGGCACCCGAGAACGGCTCGACGTCCGACCCGTCCGCCCTCGTCAAGGCACTTTACAATCGCAGCATCAGCGATGGCGCGCGTCACGTCCGCGACCGCGTCCAGGGCT
>JBEVEC010000245.1:0-13787 GCA_040512975.1 Tardiphaga sp.
CGTAAGGCGGGGCGGGGGTTCGAACTGTTGAACTTGGCTGGCGGGATATGGGGCAATGCCCATTATATAAGAACCACGTCGCCGGTCCCCAATCGCGACCGCCGACGCGGGTTAATTCAGCGACGCTGCCTTCGCCCCGGCCGGCGCAACGCGCCACACGGTGTTGCCGACGTCGTCGGCCACCAGCAGAGCGCCTTTTTTGTCGATCTTGACGCCGACCGGGCGGCCCTGCGCTTCGCCGTTGCCGGTGATGAAGCCGGTCAGCACGTCCTGCGGTTTGCCCGCGGGCTTGCCGTCGGCGAACGGCACGAAGATCACCTTGTAGCCGCTGAAGGGCTGTCGGTTCCAGGAGCCGTGCTGGCCGACAAAGGCGCCGTTCTTCATGGCCGAAGGAAACAGGTCGCCGGTGTTGAAGGTGAGGCCGAGCGAGGCGGTGTGGGCGCCGAGCGCGTAATCGGGCACGATCGCCTTGGCGACAAGGTCGGGCCGCTGCGGCTGCATCCGCTCGTCGACATGCTGGCCGTAATAGCTGTAGGGCCAGCCGTAGAACCCGCCATCTTTCACCGAGGTCATGTAGTCCGGCACAAGGTCGCTACCGATTTCGTCGCGCTCGTTGACGGTGACCCACAACGCGCCGGTCTGCGGATTGAACGAGGGGCCGTTGGGATTGCGGATGCCCGAGGCGAACACGCGTTCGGCGCCGGTTTTGGGATCGATCTCGAGGATTCCGGCGCGGTCTTTCTCGGCCTCGATGCCGTTCTCGCCGACATTGCTGTTGGAGCCTATGGTCGCATAGAGCTTGCTGCCGTCGGGGCTTGCGGCGAGATCCTTGGTCCAGTGATGATTGATGGTGCCGCCGGGCAGATCGGCCACCTTGGTGGCGGCGGCGGTGATTTTGGTGTCGCCGTCCTTATAGG
Source organism: Tardiphaga sp. (assembly GCA_040512975.1). Taxonomy (GTDB): domain Bacteria; phylum Pseudomonadota; class Alphaproteobacteria; order Rhizobiales; family Xanthobacteraceae; genus Tardiphaga. The sequence goes on from JBEVEC010000245.1 coordinate 918, forward strand.
GAAACTTCACGACGGCGTCGGTATTGGCGACGTAGAAGTCATTGCCGATCAACGCCATGCCAAACGGCGAATGCAGCCCCTCAAGGAAAACAGTTTTGGTCTCGGCCACGCCATCACCGTCGGCATCGCGCAGCAGCGTGACGCGGTTGGCGCTCGGCGTCACGGCGCCGGCACGCTTCTGGAACAGTTTTTGCGCCCATCCGCGGATGCCCTTGCCGTCATCGGGCTTCGGCGGCGCGTTGGTCTCGGCTACCAGCACGTCGCCGTTCGGCAGCACATACAGCGCGCGCGGATGGTCGAGGCCCGTGGCGAAGGCGTTAACCGCCATGCCGTCAGCGGCGGTGGGCTTGGCGCCCGCGGGCCAGCTGGTGGCCTTGGCCACATTGATGGTCGGGATCAACGACTTCTGCGGCGCCACCAGCTTCGGCGACGGCCCGAAATCCTCGCCGGAGGCCACGGTCGCCTGGTCGTTGCAGGCGGCCAACGGCAGCGCCAGGGCAACAAGGCACGCGGACAGCAGATATTTCTTCATAGGAATTCCTCTGATTGCCCCCATCAACGGCGGCAACCGAAGGAACGTTCAGACGGCACGCATGAAATTCGTGTGAAATGATCACAACGCCGACCGGCTGCAGGCGATGATGCTGCGCTGCCAAAGTGGCGCTGCATAATGGGCGCCGGGCAACGGCGCGGCGAAAACACAACCTCGGCCATCAACCCGCTTGGCGGATCGCCTGCTCTCGGCTAGATCAAGGGCAGGTGACCTCTGCGGGCGTAGTTCAATGGTAGAACGGCAGCTTCCCAAGCTGCATACGAGGGTTCGATTCCCTCCGTCCGCTCCAGCAGTCCGGCAGCAGGTCGACAATCCCTCCGTTATCTGGGTCCTGGCTATAAAGACGGAAGACTGGCGACGACGATACCATCGGCCGATCCGGCATTAGCGGAAGGCTGTTGCGGAGATGGTATCGGTCTCAATAAACGCCGTACCCCGACGGTCGGCCATCCGCATGCTGGCGGGCGCTACTGTTTTTTGCCTGCCTCGATCATCGATCGGATGCGAGCGGCCATGGTTTCCACGGGAAACGGCTTGGTCAGAACCGCCATGCCCGGGGCAAGTTGGCCGTTGCCTACCGCGGCGTTCTCCGCGTAGCCGGTGATGAACAGCACCTTGAGGTCCGGCCGATCGACCCGCGCCGCGTCAGCCATCTGCCGACCGTTCATGCCGCCGGGCAGGCCCACATCCGTCACAAGCAGATCGATGCGCACGTCCGATTGCAGCACTTTCAACCCGGCGGCGCTGTCGGCCGCCTCGATCGCGGTGAAGCCAAGTTCTTCAAGAATGTCGGCGACGAGCATGCGCACCGTCGGCTCATCGTCCACGACCAGCACCGTCTCGCCTTGCGCGGAGCGCGGCAGCGCTGGACTCGTTGTGGAAGGACCATCGTCATCGATCTCTCCGTAGTGGCGCGGCAAGTAGACGCAGACCGTCGTGCCTTTGCCGATCTCCGAATAGATGCGCACCTGTCCGCCCGACTGCTTCGCAAAGCCGTAAATCATCGAAAGACCAAGGCCGGTGCCCTCGCCGATCGGCTTGGTGGTGTAGAATGGCTCGAACACGCGTGCGATCACCTCCGGCGGCATTCCGGTGCCGGTATCCGTCACGCAAAGCGAAAGATACTGCCCTTCCGGAAGGTCCTGCTTCTTGGCGGCCTTTTCATCAAGCCACCTGTTGGCGGTTTCGATGGTGATGCGGCCCCCCTCCGGCATCGCATCTCTGGAATTGATGCACAGGTTCAGCAGTGCGTTTTCAAGCTGGGAGGGGTCGGCCAGCACCGGCCAAAGACCGCTCGCGCCGACGGCCTCGACGATGATGCCGGGACCGACCGTCCGCTGGATCATGTCGTGCATGTCGCTGACAAGTCGGTTCACGTTGGTGGGTTTGGGGTCGAGCGTCTGCCGCCGGGAGAATGCGAGCAGGCGGTGCGTGAGCGCCGCGGCTCGTTTGGCAGCGCCCTGCGCCGCCGCCATGTAGCGCTCGACGTCGTTGAACCGCCCCTGCTGCATGCGAGCCTGCATCAGCTCCAGCGAGCCGGAAATGCCTGCGAGCAGGTTGTTGAAGTCATGCGCAAGGCCACCGGTGAGTTGGCCCACGGCCTCCATCTTCTGAGACTGACGGAGCGCTTCCTCCGCGCGCATCAATTCGGCAGTCCCCTCGGCGACACGCTGCTCCAAAGTCTCGTTGAGCTTGCGTAATTCTTCCGTGACGCGTGCGCGCTCCGCCTCGTCGGCGCGTCGCTTCTCGACGTCTATCAGCACGCCGGGAAACGTCAAAGGCGTACCATCCGGGGCTTTCTCGACGCGTCCGTTGGCCTCCAGCCAGTAATAGCGCCCGTCCGCGCGGAGGGTGCGGTATTGATGCGCGTAAGGCCCACCCCGCGCAATGGCTTCGTCGATGGCTTCGGTCAGTGCCGCGCGGTCGTCGGAATGCACGGTGGCGATGATCTGGGCGAGCGGGATGCCGTCGCGGCCAAGGGCCGGATCGAGACCGAAAGCATGCGCGAAAGCCTCGTCGACAGTGAACCGGTCTGTCAGCAGATCCCAGTGCCACGTGCCGATGATCGCCCCGGCCGCCAGTGCAAGCTTTACGCGCTCCGCATTCGTACGTGCGGTCGCCTCGCTGCTGGCAAGCGCGGCTTGTTCCTCGGCGAGGCGCTGCTCGACGAGAACGCGGGCCGTGGTTTCTGGCGTGATATTGAGCACGGCCGCGACGCTTCCGTCTTCGTCGCGAAGCGCGGAAAGCGAGTAGTTGAACCAGGCTGTTTCGGTCCCGCCGCCTTCCAGCCGAGCCATGACAAAGGGAGCGTCTTCGAAATAGACCGGCTCGCCTCCTGCCCGCACGCCGTCGAACTGGGGTTTGAGTTCTTCCCAGATCTCGGCCCAAACGTCGGAGCCGGGTTGCCCGAGCGACGCAGGATGTTTAGCCGCGAGAATCCGGCGGTATGGGTCGTTGTAGACGAGAGCGTATTCCGGGCCCGACCAGAGGCAGATCGGAAACGGAGAGTCGAACATGGAACGGGCCACTGTTCGAAGCGCCGGAGACCATCCTGTGGTCGGCCCTAGCGGGCTTTTCGACCAATCCATATCGCGCGCGAGGGACCGGACCTCGCCGGGGCCTGCAAAAAGCGCAGCGGCGTTCGCATGGTCCACATTCTCGGAATTCAAAGTATTCTCATCGCAATGTTCATCGGCTGTCTTTTTGCCTAGCAACAAATGACGCGTAGCGCGATTCCGAGAGTCTGCGAATCACCACGCTGCCGACACGGTCAAGCTAGGATATGATCTCGCCCGCAGAAGATAGAAAAAAGGCCGGCACTGAGGCCGGCCTTTTCGTCATCGATGTCGCGGAAATTAGAAGGTGCCCGTTCCGAGGCTGCCCAGGTTGAAGCGGTAGTTCAGGCCGGCCTTGATGGTATGCTCGTCGTTGCGGAAACCGCCGACGACGAAGGTCGGGGTGATGAAGTTGACGGTGCCGAAGTCGTAGTACTGGTATTCGATCTTGCCCGACCAGTTCTGGGTGAACAGGTATTCGAGACCGCCACCGACGGTGTAGCCATCGCGGCCGCCGTCGCCACCGAAGCCGTTGGTGAAGCGCGAGTCAGCCCAGGCGTAACCGCCCTTCACGTAAAGGAGGGACGGGCCCCAGGTGTAGCCGAGACGGCCGGTCACCGAGCCGAGGCCGCGGTTGGCAAAGTTGCTGCCGGTGTCGAGGAAGGTGTAGTTGGCTTCGAGACCAGCGACCCAGTTCGGAGCGAACTGCGTGTCGTAACCGATCTGCACGCCGCCAGCGAAGCGACCATCATCGCCGCCGCCGAGGATGTTGCTGTCGTTGCCGCGGAAAGCACCGCCGACGTGACCACCGATGTAGAAGCCGGTCCAGTTATAGATGATGGCCGGGGCCATCGCCGGGGCTTTGGTGTAGGGACGGGCGGCGAGATCGGCGGCGTTGGCCGAGCCCGAAGCAGCGAGGATTGCGAGCGCTGCAGAAGCGAGAAGAATCTTTTTCATGTGGAGCCTCCAGATTATCGATGAATCGGAGAATAGGCGGTTTGCTCGCCACTTACCGTCGCCCAAAGATCACACATGCGATTGAAACGCGCGGCTGGCTGCGCTCGTTTCCTGATCGGTATGCTGCATCGCCGTCATCAAGCACCGTTGGTGGTACGATGATGGCCGAACATCATCGCCCCCTCCCTCAGGGGCATCGAGTGATTGGCGTTTGTGTCCGGTGATTTCGTGGTGATTCGCGGGAACCGAGATTCGTTTGAGCGGAGTTCTTTGATCCGGCTCGGGAGCCGATGCCATCGCTTTTGGTGCAGTGATCACCCCACCGCGGCCGCCGCCGCCCGTCCCGCCGCTCTCCCGCTCAACAAGCAGCCTCCCAGAAACGTCCCCTCCAGCGACCGATACCCATGCATTCCGCCGCCGCCGAAGCCCGCGGCTTCGCCGGCGGCGTAGAGGCCGGGGATGATCGCGCCGTCCTGGCCAAACACCCGAGCGTCGAGGTCGGTCTCGAAGCCGCCAAGGGTCTTGCGGGTCAGGATGTTGAGGCGCACCGCAATCAGCGGGCCGTGGGCGGGGTCGAGGATGCGGTGCGGCCTGGCGGTGCGGATCAGGCGGTCGCCGATATATTTGCGCGCGTTGTGGATGTTCATCACCTGCGCGTCCTTGACGTAAGGATTGGCGATGGCGCGGTCGCGGGCCTCGATCTGGCTGCGGATGTCGTCGAGCCGCAGCAGGTGGTCGCCGCTGAGCCGGTTCATCGCGCTCACGAGGTCTTCGAGATTGTCGCGCACCACGAAGTCGACGCCCTGGTCTTTGAACGCCTCCACCGGCGCGGGCGCGCCCTTGTTGGTGGCGCGGCGCGCCGTCATCAGCCAGCTCTTGCCGGTGAGGTCGGGGTTCTGCTCGGAGCCCGACAGCGCGAATTCCTTCTTGATGATGCTCTGGGTCAGCACGAACCAGGAATAGTCGTGGCCGGTGGACTGGATGTATTGCAGCTGGCCGAGAGTGTCGGAGCCGGGAAACAGCGGGGCGGGCAGGCGCTTGCCGGTGGCGTCGAACCACATCGATGACGGCCCCGGCAGAATGCGGATGCCGTGCATGGGCCAGATCGGATTCCAGTTCTCGATGCCCTCGACATAGTGCCACATGCGGTCGCGGTTGATCAGCCGTGCGCCGGCGGCCTCGGTGATGGCCATCATGCGGCCGTCCACATGAGCGGGCACGCCGGAGATCATCCGCCGCGGCGGCGGGCCGAGACGCGCCGGCCAGTTCTGCCGCACCATGTCGTGGTTGCCGCCAATGCCGCCGGAGGCCACGATCACGGCCTGGGCGCGCAGCGCGAATGCGCCGACCGCACGGCGCGAACTCGTCTCGCCGCGCTCGGCCATCGCAGGCTCGAGGATCGCGCCGCTGACGCCATCCGCGGTTCCGTTGGTCACGCTCAGCGCATCGACGCGGTGCCGGAACTTGAAGGTGAGCAGGCCCTTCTGCTGCGCCTCGCGCGCGCGGCGCTCGAACGGCGCCAGCACGCCCGGGCCGGTGCCCCAGCTGACATGGAAGCGCGGCACCGAATTGCCGTGGCCCATGGCATCATAGCCGCCGCGCTCGGCCCAGCCGACCACTGGGAAGATGCGATGGCCCATGGCGCGCAGCCAGTCGCGCTTTTCGCCGGCGGCGAAGCCGACATAGGCCTCGGCCCAGCGCCGCGGCCAGTGATCGTCGTCGCCGTCGAAGGCGGCGGCCCCGTGCCAGTCCTGCATCGCCAGTTCGTAGGAATCTTTGATGCCGAGTCGCCGCTGCTCCGGCGAGTCGACCAGGAACAGGCCGCCGAACGACCAGAACGCCTGGCCGCCAAGATTCTGTTCGCCCTCCTGGTCGAGCACGATGACGCGCCGGCCGGCGTCGGCGATTTCGGTGGCGGCGACCAGGCCCGCAAGTCCGCCGCCGACCACGATGACATCGGCATCACCGCTCATTGTGAGTTCCCCCTTTTGTTTCTGTCAGTGAAGCGCCGGGCGGGAACCAAGGTCAATGTGAAATGCGGCGGCGCGCGGCGGCTGCTTCAAATTGATACCACCGCGCGCAACACTGCATCCCGCGTGCAACACTGATTTGGAATCGCGCCCGCGCCGTCACCCCGTGCTGGACAAAAACGCGATCTGGCAACACGCTGATCATGTCCTGCATCACCAGGACATGCAGATTCGGCATCGGCAGAATGGGGCGCACATGAAGTTGGCGACGGGGTTGCTCGCAGCGGTTCTGATGTTGCTGGGCATGGGGACAAGTCACGCGATCGTCCGCATCGCCGACGATCGTGGCGGGCGGATCGGAACCTACGTCGACAAGTATCAGGACCTGCGCAGCTCCGGTGAAATGGTCGTCATCGACGGTCTGTGTGCCTCGGCCTGCACCATCGTTCTCGGCGCAGTGCCGCGCGACCGCATTTGCGTCACCTCGAACGCCAATCTCGGCTTCCACGCCGCCTGGGACTACGGCGCCAACGGCCGCACGGTGACCAATCCCGAAGCCACCCAGATGCTGTATTCGATGTACCCGACCCAGGTGCGGCGCTGGATCTCGGCGCGCGGCGGTTTGAAGCCGCACATGATCTTCCTGCACGGCCGCCAACTCGCCGGCATGTACAAGCCCTGCTACATGAACGCCCAGGCGTCTGCGGTGCGCTGAGGTGCACGCTCCATAAAAGGATTGATGTAAGCTTCACAAAAAGCTGTCATCGCCCGGCCGAGCGCGCTCTTGCGCGCGTGGACCGGGCGACCCACTATTCCAGTGCGCTCGTGATTCAACATGAGCGCCCTGGAATACTGGGCCACCCGCTTTGGCGGGTGGAGACAGCAGAATGTGTGGCAACGGTTGTTTGAACACCGTCCTGCTTGCCCACGCCGTCATCTCGGCCTATCTGGAGCAAGCCCTCTGGCCGACAATCGTCGGCCTGCCGTTCGGGATCGAACCGATGCCGCGACCGATCATCACTCCGGGACATGCCACCGCCGCGTCGCCGTCCGGTGCCGCCTCGGCGATCGTCGCAGCCGGCGCCGTGCTGGCGGTGGTGCTGATGGCCGGCGCCGTCGCACTGTGGGCGCATTACGGCACCACGGTGTTTTTCGAGATGATCAAGTCCGGCATCGCAGCCTGCATCTGAACTTCGTCCAGGAAACTTAGCCCATGACCGATCGAACCACCCGGCCCCTGGTCGTGATCGCGGCCTTTGCCGGCAGCCTCGCCATAGGCCTGCTGCTCGCCTTGTGGCTGGCCGGCGGTTTTCGCGGCGTGGCGGCGACGGCGTCGATCGGCGGTCCGTTCCAGCTCACCGACCAGGCCGGCGCCAGCGTCACCGACAAGTCGCTGCAGGGCAAGCCGACGCTGATCTTCTTTGGCTTCACCCATTGCCCGGACATCTGCCCGACCTCGCTGTTCGAGATGTCCGAAGTGCTGCGCGCCATGGGCACCGACGCCGATCGCGTCAACGCCTATTTCGTCTCGGTCGATCCCGAGCGCGACACCGCGCCGGTGATGAAGGACTATCTGTCGAGCTTCGATCCGCACCTCAAGGGCCTGACCGGCAACCCCGAGGCCGTCGCCAAGGTGATCGCGGACTACCGGGTCTACGCCAAGAAAGTGCCTTTGAAGGACGGCGACTACACGATGGATCACACCGCGCTGATCTATCTGATGGACCGCGACGGCAAATTCGTCTCGCCGTTCAACCTCAAGCGCAAGCCGGAAGAGGCTGCGGCCGAGCTGAAGCGCTATCTCTGAGCCAGACGAAACAGCTTTGACCGCCGCGAGACGCCGTGCGCGGTCTTCTCCCAGCGGTAGGGATCGCGCAGCAACTGCCACAGCGCCCGCCACGCGGCGAGCGACAGCGCGCCCCAATAGACCGGCACCAGCAGCAGGATCCAGGCGTGCCGCAACTGTCGCCGCCGGGCTAATCCGAGGGTGCCGATGGCGATGGCCGACGCGTAGCCGGCCACGATGGTGGTGACGTGCAGCGGCAGGCGGATATCACTCCCGAAGCCCGGCCACGCGCCGGACGCGAACGCGGCCAGCAGGCCAAACAGCAGGGTCGGATAAGCCAACGCCGTCAGCACATTGCCGCCGACGATTAGGTTGATGGCGACGAAGCCGCGCGGCCCGGCGTCACGCCATAGCTGCCGCGGGTTGCGCATATGCACGGCCCAGGTCTGCATCCAGCCCTTCATCCAGCGGGTGCGCTGCCGCAGCCATGCATCGAGATGGATCGGCGCTTCCTCGAAGGTGGTGGCGGCGAAGGTGGTCGAGCGATAGCCGAAGCGGGCGAGGCGGACGCCGAGATCGGCGTCCTCGGTCACGTTGTAGGCATCCCAGCCACCGACCTCGCTGAGCGCGTCACGACGAAAGTGGTTGGACGAGCCGCCGAGCGGCAGCGGCAGCCGCAGCGCAGCCAGTCCGGGCAGGAAGACGTCGAACTGACCGGCATATTCGGCGGCGAACATCCGCGACAGCAGGGTTTCCGCGGCGTTGTCGATGCACAGGCTCGCCTGTACGCAGGCGACGTCAGGCGTATGCGCGGCAAAGGCGGCGAGCGCCGCGCGGAGCTGGCCGGCCTCGGGGCGGTCCTCGGCGTCGAACACCGCGACAAAGCTGCCGCGGGCGAAGGTGAGGGCGTAGTTCAGCGCTTTCGGCTTGGTCTGCGGCCCGGTGCGCGGCGCTACCAGCATCTGCAGATGCGGCAGCGGGCCGAGCCGGGCGATGGCGGCGCGGGTGGCAGGGTCGTCGGCCTCGGTGACCAGGATGACGTCGAGCTTTTCGCGCGGATAATCCAGCCCGTCGATCGCCTGCATCAGCGGCGCGACCGACGAGGCCTCGCGGTACAGCGCGATGATCAGCGTGTAGACCGGCAGCTCTGCCTCAAGCAGGCGCGGACGCTTCGGCAGTGGCGGCGGCGCGACCATGGTGCCGAGCAGGCGCAGGCCGATAAAACCGAGAAACGCCATGGCCATCAGGCTGGTGCCGACGCCGTCCGCAAGGAGCGGCGGCAGCACGACCAAGCCCGCGATGGCGGCGATGCCGAGTGCGCGGCGTGTCTTGTGCCAGAAGCGACCGGCGGGCGGCGGCGCCGCCGAGAGCAGAGGCGACGTCTCACGCAAGCCATGCGCGGCACGCTCCGCCAGCGCCGCACCCCCGTGCCGCGTCAGGAAGGCGTTGAAGCAGCGCGTGGTCGTGAGCTGCAGCCGGCGATCCAGCGGCGCTGACCGCGCGGCCAGTTCTGCCAGACCGCGGGCGCCGAAGCGTCGCGGGGCGATGGCAAAATTCAGCGCGCCATTGGCACGCAGCGGCACGATGCCGGTGGCGGCGGCTTGCGCGATCCCTGCGGCGCCGAGGACCCCGCCGCCATCATGGCGGGCGGCGAGCCGGGTGAAGCGGATGCCGAGCTGCGCCGCCAGCCGTCGCAGATAGGCCTCCTCGTCAATCGCCCCGGCATGGATCAGGACCTGCTCGGCGCCAATGTCGAGTTCGCGGGCGCGGCGTGCGGCGGCCGCCAGCACGTCGGGCGGAAGCACGCCGCGCAGGCAGGCCAGTTCAGGCGCTGCATGGTTAACATCCTGCGGACGGTTGTCGTTGCCGGGTTGATCCGGCGGGACGTGCAATCGCGCCCCATGGGGGCGCCGACGCACCAGCGCCATGCTGCGCAGGCCTTCGTCAACCGGCTCCGGATCGTCCCCACGGTCCAACAGGGCCATGCACGCCCCCCACGCCACAAACGCTGCTCGCGTCTTCCGATGGATCGTCTATAAGACCGGCATCCCGAAAGCGCCTGATGCAACCACAGATCGATCATTTCAGCAACGAGGTACCGGCCCGGCAACCTCGCGCGAGTTTTGCGGCCGCAGCCATCTTGCTGACGGCCGCGTGGTTGGCTTCGGCCATCGGGCCGGCCTGTGCGCAGGCGCCGACGCCGCCACCTCCGCCGACGCCGCCGGTGGTGAATCAGCCGGGTCCGCAGGCGGTGCCGGGATTCTGGGATCCGCGGCGCCGGCCGGACCGGCCCGACCTGTCACGCATCACCGTGATCCGCTTCCTCACCGAAACCGACTACCCGCCATTCAACTACACCGGCCCCGACGGCAATCCGGCCGGCTTCAATGTCGATCTGGCGCGCCTGTTGTGCGAGGAAATCAAGGTCACCTGCACCGTGCAGATGCGCCGCTTCGAGACCCTGCTCGACGCCATCTCGTCCAACCGCGGCGACGCCATCGTCGCATCGCTGGCGGTGACACCGGCGATCCGCGCCCGTGTCGATTTCACCGATCCCTAGTACCGCGCGCCGGCGCGCTTCGCGTCGCGCAGGAACGCGGTCATGGCCGAGGTCCGTCCGGAATATCTCGAGGGCAAGAAGGTCGGCGCCATCAGCGGCTCGTCGCACGAAGCCTATCTCAAGGCGATGTTCACCGACGCGGTGCTGACCTCCTATCCCAACGACGACGCGCTGCGTCAGGCGTTGAAGAAGGGCGACGTCGATTTCATTTTCGGCGACGCCATCTCGCTGGCGTTCTGGATCAACGGCACCGACTCCGCCGATTGCTGCGCCTTTTCCGGCGGCCCCTTCATCGAGAGCAAGTTCTTCGGCGAGGGCATCGGCATCGCCGTGCGCAAGGGCAACGACACGCTGCGCCAGGCGCTGAATTGGGCGCTGTTCCGGGTCTGGGAAAAAGGCCGCTACACCGATCTGTGGCTGCGGTACTTCTCGGTCAGCCCGTTCTGATTTTCACATGCGCGGTTTGGCATTTCGGTGCGGAGCCGCTAGGTTCCGCGGCCCGGAGGCCATCTGACTATGTCCACGATCGATCACGCCGTCAGCCCGAGCGACCTGCGCGCGCTTGCGGAGAATTCCAATGCCTGGCCGTTCGAGCAGGCGAAGGCGCTGGTGAACAGGCTGAAGAAGGCGCCGAAGGACGAAGTGCTGTTCGAAACCGGCTACGGCCCGTCGGGCCTGCCGCATATCGGCACCTTCGGCGAGGTCGCGCGCACCACCATGGTGCGCCATGCCTTTCGCGTGCTGACCGACGACAAGATCAAGACCCGGCTGATCGCGTTCTCCGACGACATGGACGGCCTGCGCAAAGTGCCGGACAACGTGCCGAACAAGGAGATGCTGACCGGGTATCTCGGCCAACCGCTGAGCCGCATTCCGGATCCGTTTTCGACCGACGGCACGTCGTTCGGCGCCGCCAACAATGCAAGGCTGCGCGCTTTCCTCGACCATTTCGGCTTCGACTATGAATTCGCGTCGTCGACGGACTACTACACATCCGGCCGCTTCGACGAAACGCTGCTGAAGATGCTCGCGGTCTACGACAAGGTGATGGACATCATCCTGCCGACGCTGGGCCCGGATCGCCGCGCCACCTATTCGCCGTTCCTGCCGATTTCGAAGACCACCGGCGTGGTGCTGCAGGTGCCGATGATCCGCCGCGACGTCGCCGCCGGCACCATTACCTATGTCGATCCCGACACCCATGAGGAAGTCACGACGCCGGTCACCGGCGGCAACGTCAAGTGCCAGTGGAAAGCCGACTGGGCGATGCGCTGGGCCGCGCTCGGCATCGACTACGAAATGGCCGGCAAGGACCTGATCGATTCCGTCAAACTGTCGGGCAAGATCTGTGCGGCGCTCGGCGGCACGCCGCCCGAAGGTTTCAATTACGAGCTGTTTCTCGACGAGAACGGCGGCAAGATTTCCAAGTCGAAGGGCAACGGCCTGACCATCGACGAGTGGCTGCGCTATGCGTCGCCGGAATCGCTGTCGCTGTTCATGTACCGCGAACCGAAGGCCGCCAAGCGCCTGTTCTTCGACGTGATCCCGCGCACGGTCGATGAATATCAGCAGTTTCTCGACGGCTATGGTCGGCAGGACGGCAAACAGCGACTGTCGAACCCTGTCTGGCACATCCATGAGGGCAACCCGACGCCGTCCGACATGCCGGTCACGTTCCAGCTGTTGCTGACGCTGGTGTCGTCGTCGAATGCGGAGAATGCCGACACGCTGTGGGGCTTTATCGGCCGTTATCGTCCGGGGGTCACCGCGCAGACGCATCCGCGGCTCGATGCGATGGTCGGCTATGCCATCAACTACTACCGCGACTTCGTGGCGCCGACCAAGACGTTCCGCGAGCCGACCGACGTGGAGCGCGTGGCGCTGCAGGACCTGCGCGATGCCCTGGCGCAGCTGCCGGCGGACGCGAGCGCCGAGGATATCCAGAACGCCGTCTACGAAATCGGCCGCCGCGAGCCGTTCCTGGACCACAAGAAGCTCGCCAAGGACGGCCGCCCCGGCGTCTCGCTGGACTGGTTCAACATGCTGTACCAGGTGCTGCTGGGGCAGGAGAAGGGGCCGCGGTTCGGATCGTTCGTGGCAGTGTACGGCGTGGCGAATGCGATCGGCATGATCGACGGCGCCCTGGCGCGGAGCGCGTAGCGCACTTCCTTACCCTCCCCTGTTGAGGGGGAGGGTCGGCGAAAGCGCGCGCGGCGCGCGTTCGACGGGGTGGGGTGCAGCGGTCGTGTTGGCCGCTGCAGTTCAACATGCGCGCTGCACCCCACCCCGCCCGCGCCGGTCGGCGCGGTCGACCCACCCCCGCCCACCGGGGCGGGTCGGGTCCTTACAGGCTTGCCCAGACGATCCTGGCGATCCACTCCAGATCCGTGGCCGCGAACGAGCGGTCCACGTGGTTCGGATTCAGCGACTGCAATTCGATCGTCTTCGCCGTCCGCCGCTTCAATTCCTTGGCCAGCACTTCGCCGTCC
>JBEVEC010000160.1:0-6029 GCA_040512975.1 Tardiphaga sp.
CTTCATGATTGATGGGACACGCACCGCTGCGATAGATTCGTTGCAAAGCTTTCCTGACAAGGCCTTGGACGGCGTGTGTGCGCCCCGCGATTGGCGTGCGGAGCGAGCGCAACACCACCCGCCGGCTGCCGCGGCGAACTACATTTCGGATGAGCAGTCGGTGATACGCGATGTGTGTTTGCAATCCGCGCCGTGTCATCGACAGGAAGGGATCGCGGGATGCGTTCGCGCAGTGTCAGTTGCGATCCAGGCAATGCACTTCGACGATCCCTGCGCGTGACGACGAGAGCTCTATCGGCTGGACAGGTGAGTTCACCTTGCATCGAAGTCGTGTCGGCGCCGAGCACGTCTGATCATCGGCGTGCAGATGCGCCGACGTGGACCTCTTACGGCGCTGGTTTAGTCTGCTTCCAGTTCGCAGTTTATAACGACTGTAACTCTGCCATGCAGGTAGGTTCTTCTTTCCGGCCGCGGGACATGTTACGTGATGCGCCACGCGCAGGATCCAACCGGCCGTGCGCGGTCGAAGTCGTCGCGACTTCGATACACGACCCTGAAACGGTCAAATTGACCGGCATGTATCGCATCCAGTCTGCCAGCGGGCCGAGGTATTAGCTTGTTTAGAATTGTTCTTAAGTTGCTGGCAGTGCTGGCGACGGTGTCGCTCGCATCGCCACTGATTGCGCAACAGGCAACATCGCCGGCGGCCGCACCGGCGACCGCTTCCTCCTCCACAACCGCAGCGCCGGTTTCTGCTGCGCCGCCGATCTCGCCGGTGCTTGATAGTCCCGCGGCCGATGCCGCCGCGCGCCCGCAGGTCGCGACGGGCGAGCACGACTTGTCGCCGTGGAAGATGTTCAAGAACGCCGACATCATCGTGCAGACGGTGATGGTGGGTCTGGCGCTGGCCTCGGTGATCACCTGGACCATTGGTATTTTCAAATTGATGGAACTGACCTGGTCGACGCAGCGCCTGAAGGGCGCGCTGCGCACCATCGGCGAGTCGCGTTCATTGGCGGAGGCTCAGCTTGCGCTTGGCAATAAGGGGGCCGTGTTGTCGCGCCTGATCGCCGCGGCGATGCGGGAAGGGCGGATGTCGGCGGGCATGTCGAGCGACGAGGGCATCAAGGAGCGTGCCGCGTCGAGCTTCAGCGAAATCGTCCGCGCCGAAGGCCGCAAGGTGCGCACCGGCATGGGGATCCTGGCGACCATCGGCGCGATTTCGCCCTTTGTCGGCCTGTTCGGCACCGTCTGGGGCATCATGAATGCCTTCATCGGCATTTCGAAGTCGCAGACCACCAACCTTGCGGTGGTGGCGCCGGGCATCGCCGAGGCGCTTCTTGCCACTGCGATCGGCCTCGTCGCCGCGATCCCCGCCGTCATCATCTACAACCATTTTTCGCGGGTGACGAAGAACTACATGGAGATCGTCGGCCGCGCCCAGGGCGCCTCGGGACGCCTGCTGTCGCGCGATCTCGATCGCAGCCATTCCGGCGCCCACGTGCGTTCAGCGGCTGAATAACCATGGGTATGTCGCTTTCAGAAGGCTCGGGTGACGACGACGATTTCGAGGAAAACCACGACATCAACGTCACGCCGTTCATCGACGTCATCCTGGTGCTGCTGATCATCTTCATGGTGGCAGCACCCCTGTCCACCGTGGACGTGCCGATCAACCTGCCGAGTTCGACCACGACCGCGCAGAAGAAGCCGGACAAGCCGACTTATGTCAGCATCAAGTCGGATCTCGCGGTGGCCATCGGCGAGGACATGGTCAAGCGCGTCGACCTGGTCAGCCGGCTCAACGCCATGGGCAACGGCAGCAAGGACCGGCCGATCTTTTTGCGTGTCGATCGCGGAGTGCCCTATGGCGAGTTTTTCGACGTGATGGAGCGGCTGCGCGCCGGCGGCTATCAGAAGACCAGGCTGGTCGCGCTTGAAGGCGTGCCCGATGCCAATGCGAAGCCGGCCGCAGCGCCGGCCGCGCCGCAGCCGTAACGCGGCGGAAGCGAATGTCCGAGCTCGACCATACGACGTCCTGGCGGATGTGGGTGATTGCCGGCATCTTTGCCGTGCTGCTGCATGTCGGCGGCATTGGCGCGGCCGTCTACCAGATGCAGCAGGAAGAGGAGGACGACGGCCTCGGCGCCAATGCCATCGAGGTCGGCATGGAAATGGTGTCGCCCGACGTCCAGCAGACCGACCTGCCGCAGGGACCGGATTCCGACCAGTCAGTGGCGTCGCCCGCCGTCCAGGAGCAGAAGGCGGTGGAGAAGCCGGTCGATCTGCCCAAGGACACGCCGCATGAAAGCGAAGAGCCCGATCAGGTCGTGACCGAGAACAGCTCGACCAAGCCGGTCGAGGAAACACCGGAGAAAGAGCAGAAGCAGCAGCAGGCTTCGCAGGAATCCGTTGCATCGGAAGCGGCCGCGCAGCAGAAGCTCGAGGACTCCAAGGTTGGCGAGAAGGCGCAGGCCCAGGAAGCGGGCATCGGCAACGACAAGAAGAAGCTGGCCGCCAAGTGGTCGAAGCAGCTCGTCGCCTATCTCAACAAGAACCTGCGCTATCCGGCGGAGCGCGATCGCAAGAAAGCGGAGGTGCTGGTGACCTTCGAGATCAACCGCGTCGGCAAGGTGCTCGCCGTGCGCGTGGAGAAGAGCTCCGGCGATCCCGTGTTCGACGCGGCCGCGATCGCCATGGTCCGCCGCTCCGACCCGCTGCCGCCACCACCGCCGCTGCAGGCGGATGAGAGCCTGGTCTATACGATCCCGGCCGTGTTCAACGTGAACACGAAGAAGTAGCGGAGTGGGGCAGGGCCGTAGCCCACCCACAGACTGTCATCACCCGGCTTGACCGGATGACCCAGTATCCCAGGGCGATGCGATTGATCACGAACGCCCTGGAATACTGGGTCCTCCGCTTTCGCGGAGGATGACAGCTCAGGATGTGGGCCCGCTTCGGGTTGCACGTGCACTCTCAATACGTCGCGCGGCCGCCGGAGATGTCGAACACTGCACCCGTCGAGAACGCGCAGTCCTCCGAAGCCAGCCATGCTGCCATCGCCGCCAGCTCCTCCACCAGCACGAAACGCCCTTTCGGGATCTTCGACAGCATGAAATCGATATGCTGCTGCGTCATCTGGTCGAAGATCGCGGTCTTCGCCGCCGCGGGCGTAATGGCATTGACGTTGATCTCGTGGCTCGCCAGCTCCTTGCCGAGCGATTTCGTCAGCGCGATCAGGCCGGCCTTGGACGCCGAGTAATGCGAGGCGTTGGGGTTGCCCTCCTTGCCTGCAATCGACGCGATGTTGACGATGCGACCGTAGTTCTGCTTCAGCATCACCGGCACGATGGCCTTGCAGCAGATGAAGGGGCCGTCGAGGTTGATGCGCAGCACCTTCTGCCATTCGGCATAGTCGGTTTCCCACACGGTCTTGTTGACCCCGGCGATGCCGGCATTGTTGACCAGGATGTCGATCTTGCCGAAGGCCTGCAGCGTCGCGTCACGCGTGGCCTCGACCGCGGCGAGGTCGGTGACGTCGACCTTGAAAGCCTGCACGCCGGCGCCGATCTCCTTGGCGGTGCGCTCGGCAAAGGCGATGTCGTGATCCCAGATCGCCACCTTGGCGCCTGACGCCACGAAGCGTTCGGTAATGGCGCGGCCAAAACCCTGCGCGCCGCCGGTGACGACGGCGATGCGGTTGTTGAGGTCGATGGTATTCATGGGGATTCCTTCCTCTTGTTATGTAAGCCGAAACGTCACGGCCGCGGCATACGGCTCCCTCGCCCCGCACTTGCGGGGAGAGGGGTGGGGTGAGGGGCGGTGTTAGCCGAAGCGCCCCTTCACCCGAATCGCCGCTGCGCGCCGACTTTGACCTCTCTCCGCGCGGGGAGAGGTGAGGTCACAGCGTCCAGCCGCCGTCGATGATGTGGGCGACGCCGGTGGTGAAGGCGCTTTCGTCGCTGGCGAGATAAAGGGCGAGGTTGGCGATTTCCTCGGCGGTGCCGAGGCGGCCCATCGGCTGGCGCGAGATGAACAATTCGCGGCCGTTCGGACCGGCGGCCGCGGCGCGATCAAGCATTGACGGGGTTTCGATGGTGCCGGGGCAGATCGCGTTGCAGCGGACGCCCTTGGTGATGAAGTCGACCGCGACGGCGCGCGTCAGCGCGGCCACGGCGGCCTTGGTGGCGCCGTAGACATAGCGGTTCGGCGCGGCCTTGAAGACGCCGGCGGCCGACGAGATGTTGACGATGGCGCCGCTGCCGTTCTCCAGCATGCCGGGCAGGAACGCCTTGATGGTGCGGTGCATCGACTTAACGTTGAGATCGAACGAAAAATCCCAGTCGCTGTCGGAGCATTCCAGCACGGAGCCGTGATGCACGAAGCCGGCGGCGTTGAGCAGGATGTCGACAGGGCCGACGCGCTTGGCCATCGCATCGACAGCCGCGGTGTCGCGCACGTCGAGCCGCGCGGTCTCGGCGATGCCGTCCTTGGTCAGCAGCGCGACGGCGTTATCGTCGATGTCTGTGGCGAATACGGTAGCGCCTTCGCGCGCGAAGGCCAGCGCACAGGCGCGGCCGATGCCCACGGCGCCGGCGGTGACGAAGGCGCGCTTGCCCTTGAGGCGGTCGGTCATGATGAGTCTCCCTGAGAGTTTTTTGCTTTTGCGAGCGTCTTATTCGAGGTGTCATACGCGGGCTTGACCCGCGTATCCATCTTCTTGCGAAGTGGATGGATTGCCGGGTCAAACCCGGCAATGACACCGTGCGACGTGACTAGTGATTGTGCCTTGCCGTGCCCACCGTCCCGGCAATGTCGCGGTAGCGCGTGGCCAGCTCGAGGCAGGCGCCGGTGGCCTGCTGGCCGACCGTGTTGCGGTACAGCTCCTGCCACGGCGTCTGGTTGGCGGGATACTTGAACCCGCCCGCCGCCATCAGCTCGACGCGGCGCCGCTTCAGCTCCTCGTCGGAGATCAGGATGTTGGCGCTGCCCTTGTTGAGGTCGATGCGCACCATGTCGCCGGTCTGCAGCAGCGCCAGCCCGCCGTTGGCGGCGGCCTCCGGCGTGGCGTTGAGGATCGACGGTGAGCCCGAGGTGCCGGACTGGCGGCCGTCGCCGATGCAGGCCAGCGAGTGGATGCCGCGCTTGATCAGCTTGGCCGGCGGCTGCATGTTCACCACTTCCGCCCCGCCGGGATATCCGATCGGCCCGGTGCCGCGCACGAACAGGATGCAATGCTCGTCGATGTTGAGGTCATCGTCATCGATGCGATGGTGATAGTCCTCCGGTCCCTCGAACACGATGGCGCGGCCCTCGAAGGCGTTCAGGTCCTTGGGGTTCAACAGATAGCGCTCGCGAAACTCCTTCGAGATCACCGAGGTCTTCATGATCGCCGAGTCGAACAGGTTGCCGCGCAGCACCAGGAAGCCGGCGTCGGTGACCAGCGGCTTTTCGTAGGACCAGATCACGTCGTTGTCAGGAACGGGCGCCTTCGCGCAGTTCTCGCCCATGCTGCGGCCGTTCACCGTCAGCACGCCCTCGTGGATGCGCTTGTGCTTCATCAGTTCGCGGGTCACCGCGGGCACGCCGCCGGCACGGTGATATTCCTCGCCGAGGTAAAAGCCCGCCGGCTGCATGTTGACCAACAGCGGCACGTCATGGCCGACGCTCTGCCAGTCGTCGATGCTGAGTTCGACGCCGATATGGCGCGCGAGGGCGTTGATATGGATCGGCGCATTGGTCGAGCCGCCGATGGCGGAATTGACCACGATGCAGTTCTCGAACGCCTCGCGGGTGAGAATGTCCGACGGCTTGAGGTCCTCCCACACCATGTCGACGATGCGCATGCCGGTCTCGTAGGCGATCTGGCCGCGCTCGCGGTAGGGCGCCGGGATCGCCGCGCAGCCAGGCAGCGACATGCCGAGCGCTTCGGCAAGCGAATTCATGGTCGAGGCCGTGCCCATGGTGTTGCAGTGGCCGACCGACGGCGCCGAGGAGGCGACGATGGTCATGAACTCCTCGTAGTCGAT
>JBEVEC010000321.1:0-7175 GCA_040512975.1 Tardiphaga sp.
ATGTGAGCGGATCGGACTATCCGATTCAAGTTGTCACGTTCGAGATGTTGCAGCAGGAAGAGAAGAATCGACAAGTCGCAGCCGCTATCCTCACAGGCGTCGCGGGAGCTGCTAACGCATATGGCGCTTCCAAAGCGGGCTACGGCAGTTATACGACGCCGAACGGGCGCACTGGCACATTCTACAGTCCGACGGCGGCCGCTATTGCTCAGAACAACGCTGCTGCGCAGAATGAAGCGATGTTCGCCGCGACTGTAGAACGTGGGCAGCAGAACATGGCTCAGCTCGAACGAGCGGTCATTAAAGACAATACGCTGATGCCCGGCGAATGGTATGGCGGCCAGCTACATCTCGCACCACCGGTAGAGCAGCAGGCCGGGCAAAAGTCCTACACCATCATCATAACAGTGGGTTCCGACCGACACGTTATCGATATCAGCCAAGGCCCGGTGGGGAGCTAAGTCCACTTGGTATGCCGGGCATCAGGTATCTATAAGTCTCTAGCCTTGCGATGATGCTCGGTGACGATGGCGAGTTACGTCGTCGACCGGCACCATATCCGCTCGCTTACCAGACCACGCAATCGGTCAAGGCAGCGTGCCGGCGGTCTTGCCCGGCGCTGTCTCCGGCATCTTCAGCATCGCCAGCAGGCCGACGGCGGTTGCGAGCAGCAAATACCAGGCGGGAGCGAGGGAATTGCCGGTGACATGGAGCAGCCAGGTCACGACCAGTTGCGCCGTGCCGCCGAATGCCGCGATGGCGACGGCGTAGACGATGGCGAAAGCGCCGCCGCGGATTTTCTTGGAGAGGCCCTCGGCGAAGGCGGCGTAGAACGCCGTGTAGGGAATGCTGCCGATGAAGGACAGCACGCCGAAGCCGACCAGCAGCGACGCGACGCTCCCGGTTTGGACGATCCACACGAACACCGGATAGGTCAGCAGCAATGCGATCAGCTGCGGCCAGATCATGATGGGCCGGCGCCCGTAGCGATCAGCCAGCCAGCCGCCCAGCAGCACTCCGACGAAGCCGAGCGCGTTGCTGACCACGGTCGTCGCGAAGGCGAGCGACGAGGCGACGTGCAGCGTGTTCTTGGCGTAGGTCGTCATGTATTGCGTGACGTAGGTGATGATGGTGCCGCTGGCGAGAATGGCGAGCCCAAGCATCATGAGTCGCGCATTGCCACGCAGGCCGTCCACCCGCGGCGCCGGCGCTCCCGCCGCTGGCGCGGGTTCATCGAGATGCAGGGTTTCGGGCAGGCGCATCCGCATCGACAGTCCGAACGGAATACAGACGGCGCCAAGCAGAAATGCGATTCGCCAGCCGTAGGCATCCAGCGCCTCGGTGCTCATGACGAGCGACAGCAGCATGCCGACGCCAGCCCCGGCCGTGGCTGCGATCTGCTGGCTGGCGGGTTGCCAGGCGACCGCGAGGGCACGCTTGTGCAGCGGCGCGGCCTCGATCAGGTAGGCCGTGGTGGGACCGACTTCGCCGCCGAGCGAAAAGCCCTGCACCAGCCGGGCCGCGATCACGATCACCGGGGCGGCGATGCCGATGCTGGCATAGGACGGCGTCAGCGCCAGGACGACGATGGCACAGCCCATCATCGTGAAGCTGAGCACCATCGCCGGGCGCCGTCCGGCACGGTCGGAATAGGAGCCGATCACCATCGCGCCGATCGGCCGGGTCAGGAAACCCGCGCCGAAGGTGGCGAGCGACAGCATCAGGCTTCCGAACGGGCCATGCGACGG
Source organism: Tardiphaga sp. (assembly GCA_040512975.1). Taxonomy (GTDB): domain Bacteria; phylum Pseudomonadota; class Alphaproteobacteria; order Rhizobiales; family Xanthobacteraceae; genus Tardiphaga. The sequence continues at coordinate 1,749 of JBEVEC010000321.1, forward strand.
AAAGAAGGTGTTGCCGATCTGGATCGCGAAAAAACTGTAGGTGATGAAATCATAGAACTCGAGCATATTGCCAATGGTCACGGCGAGGGTCGCGCGATTGATGAAGATCAATGCGGTGCGGTCGGTGGTTTGAATCTCGGTCGTCAATGGCTGATCCGCATGGGTATGGGCCCTCTTTGTTGCACGGCGATGCCTGCAACGTCTGCTAACGCAATGTGAAAGGCAAAGAGCCGCGGCGGTTCGACAACACAGCCATACGGTGTCGGCTTGCTCGTCGCAGGGCGGGCGTCCGCAGAAATCGGACCAGGTCAAGAATTTGGTCGGATTGCTGGGAGATTGGTGCCGCAAACAGGACTCGAACCTGTGACCCCGTCATTACGAATGACGTGCTCTACCAACTGAGCTATTGCGGCGGACCAAGCGGGCGATTCGGCTTACGCGGCCGGATGCGCTGGGCCCCTGATATCGTCCGGAGGGCCGCTTTGCAAGAAGTTGGGCGCCGCCGGGGGCGTGAAAAGCGGATGCGTGCCGGGCCGCCGGAACTGCGATCCTGCGATCTCAGCCGCCCAGCCGGCGCAAAAAGCCGCGCCAGCCGCCGGCCTGGCGGCCGCCGTTGAGTTCGGCGAATTCGTCGCGGATGTCGAGGTCGTCGTCGATGCCGGGGTCATCGGGCGGACGGACGATGGGGATCACGGGTGCAATGCCGGTGGCGGGATGGGCCAGAGTCGGGCGGTCGCGGAACAGCGGCGCCGGCGGGACGGGCTGGGGCGGGACGACGGGAGTTGGGGTCTCGGCGACGTCCTCGACCGCGGAAGGCGCATTGTCCTGCAGCGGGACGATGGGGGCCGCTTCGGGCGGCGTGAGGACAACCGTCGTATTGGCTGCCGCTGCAGGCTCCTCGACCACGGGAGGGCCACCGGCAGCGTCCGCGGTTGCGGGCTCCGCGGCGGCCGGCGCCGGTTCCGGCGGCACGCTTGCCGGGGGTTCGGTCACCGGGAGGGGGGCCTCCACTGCGGGCCGCGGAGGGGCCAGCACGGTCTCGCGCAGGATTTCGCTGTCGATGGTCGAGGCGGCCTTGTCCGAGGGCAGCGCAGCGAGCGGGGTCTGCCACTGGAAGGCGTCGATCCGGCCGGTGACCGGCGAGACCGGGCGCCAGCGCTCCGAGACATAGCCGTCGGCGGTCCAGACGGGGTCGTGGCGCGCGCGCACGGCGCGGATGGTCCAGGCGCGGGCGCGGCCGGTGTCGCCGTGCTCGGTGCGCTCGATCTCGGCCATCAGCATGGCGACGCGCTGGGTGGCGTCATTGATGAACGGCGCCAGCGCCTCGCGCGCCTTGGCAAATTCCGAGGCGTCGATGGCGGCGCGGGCGATCGCCAGCGCGCCCTCGATATGGCCCGGCGCCTTGCCGGCCAGGGTCTCGACCCGCACCAGCCGCTGCCGCGCGGAATCGCCGAGCTTCACATGGGCATAGGCGTCGGCGAGGTCGGGATGCGGCTGCGCCAGCCAGGCCGCCTCGATCAGCTTCATGGAGCGCCGGATCTGGTGCGCCTCGGACTGGAATTTGGCCGCCAGCACCGCCGCCGGCACCAAGGTCGGCGCCAGCTTGACGGCTTCCATCACGGTGTCGCGGGCCTGGTCGCGGTCCTGGGTTTCCAGCTCCATCGCCCGCGCCGTCAGCAGCACGCCGCGCTGGCGGCGATAAGCGGCGCGGTCGATCAGGCCGGAGGCGAGGTTGGTGTCGAGGATCTTCAGCGCACCGCTCCAGTCGCCCTGCGCGCAACGAAAGCCGAGCACGGCCTGCGACGCCCAGGTCGAGCCCGGCGCCAGTTTCAGCGCCTCTTCGGCCACCGTGACGGCAGCCACCGGATCGTCGCTGCGCTGCGCCTCGATGAACAAACCGCGCAGGCCGAGCAGGCGGGTGTCGTCACGCTCGGCCATGGCGCGGAACGCGCGCAGCGCGCCGGCGCGGTCGCCGTCCATCTGCGCCGACTGGGCGTGTAGCAGAAGGGTCAGCGGATCATTGGCGGTGAGGCGTTTGGCGGTCTCGGCATGGCGGCGGGCAGCGTCGTTGTCGCCCTGGCCGATGGCCAGCAGGCCGTGGGTGATGGCGTGGCGGCCGCGCGCCTGGCGCTTGTCGTGATGGCGGCGGCGCAGGCGGTGCGGCATGCGCAGCAGCCCGCGCAGCAGCGACCAGACGATCACCGCGGTCACCACGACGAGGCCGAGCAGTAGCACGAACACCGGCAGCGAGGGCGCCGCGCGCCACGCGCCCCAGGTCAACACCACGTCGCCGGGCTGGTCGGCAATCCAGGTCGCGCCGGCGGCCGCGAGGGCGATCAGGACGAGGAACAGGACAATGCGGAGCATGGGAATCCTATGGCGCCGGTTTGGGCTGGGACAGGGCCGTCATGGCATCGGCGGCGAGCTGGCGCGACGCCGCGAGCGCCGCATCGCGCGCATCGACCTTGTCGAGCCACGGCTGCACCGGGGCGCGGTCGGCGGGCGACAGCGTCAGCAATTCGCGCCGGGCGGCGGCGACATCGTTGCTGCGCGCCGCAGCGGCGGCGCGTGCCGCGACGGCGCGGGTGCCGGCCCCCGCAGCGTCGGTGCGCTCGATATGCAGCATCCGGGTGGCGCCGGCCTGCAGCCGGTCGATGAATCCGGTGCCGGTGGTCGACGCCTCGGCCGGCGCCGGCGCGAGTCTCGGCAGCAAGGCCAGCAGGTCGCGGCTCAACGCGGCGGCCGTCGGCACGCCGGTGGCGGCAAAGCCGTCGAGCGTCTTCAATGGCTCGGGAGCGCCGGCGAGCGGCTTCACGGCGGCGAGCGCGGCGGCATAAGGCTCGCTCTGCCGCACCGAGGTATCGAGCAGCGACGCCGCCACCACGCGGCGCAAGGCTATGTCGTCGACCGGCTTGGCGCTCTGCTGCGCCACCGCGGTCTTGAGATCGCCGGCGGCGCGCTCGACCTGGCCGATCCGCGCATTGACCGGCGCGAGATCGACGGGGCTGCCGGCCGGCTGGGCCTTGAGGTCGTTCACGGTACTGGCGGCGCGCTCGGCCTGCGCCTTGGCGGCGGCGAGTTCGCTGCGCAGCGCTGCGACGGATTTTTCCAGGGCGTCGATCCGCGCGGCGGCGGCGGCATCGGGCGCCGCTGCCGGCGCTGCCGCAACCGGCCGGGCCTCCACACGGGCCACACGCGCGGCGAGCTGCTCGACCGCGGGATCGGTCTCCGGGCGTGGTGGATTGTTGGCCATCCAGGCGTACCAGGCGGCGGCGCTGACAATCGCGGCGGCCACGGCGCCGGCCAGAGCCGGCACCACCACCGGCGTGCGCCGGCTCAGCGCAGCGACGGGTTCCGGATCGACCGGGTCGGCGGCTGGCGGCGGCATGTCGGACGGCGCGCTGTCGAACGGATCGGCGGACGGCTCGGCGGGTGCAGCGTCGGCCACGGCGGGCTCGACGGGCGTGTTGGTAGGCGCAGCCTCGGTCACGGCCGTGCGCTCGGTCACGCCGGAGGCTTTTAGGTCGATGGTCGGCGGCGGACGTTTCGGGCGGCCGATATCCGCAGACGATTTGCTGTCGTGATCGTCGACCATTGCCCAGTTCCCTCGTCACGGTCCGAACCGGTCGGCCCGGCGCGTCCTCTTAGCTCGATAATCCTTAACGCGATAACCGGCTCAGCGCGACACCGGCTTCACCCGCGCCAGGGTCGCAAACAGCGACGCCTCGTCCGGCGTTGCCGCCGCGATCACCTGGGTCGCCCCGGCGTCGCGCGCGACCGCACCCACCGCCTCCGACAGACAGCAATGCGGCAGCGCCAGCGCCGAGATCTCGACGCCGTCATGGCCCGCCGCCTGGAAGAAGGCGCGGGCGCTGCGCCGGGAGTAATGCAGCACGGCATCAATGGTGCCCGCGGCGAAGGCGGCAACCACATCGTCCGGCAGGCCGACCACCGGCGCCATGCGGTACGTGGTCTGCGTCACCACATGATAGCCGTGCGCGCCGAGTTCGCCGGCCAGATCGCGCGCGAGATCGGCGCCGGCGAGATACAGCAAGGTGGCGCCGTCCTTCAGGCCGTGTTTTTTGGCGCGCTTGACCAGAGCGTCGCGGAGTGCGCCGGCATCGCCCTTTGCCGACACCACCTGCGTAAAGCCGGCATCGCGCGCCGCCTGGGCGGTGCGATCGCCGACGGCGAACAGCGGCAGGCGCAGCAGATCCGGCAGCGCCGGCTGCTCGGCGAGCGCGCGCAAAGCGCTGGCGGATGTTACGATCACGGCGTCGACTTGCGCGCTGGCATCGAGGTTCAGCATCACGCGCTCGAACCGCAGCATCGGCGCCGCCAGCACGTCGTGGCCGAGCGCGCGCAGCGCCGCCGCGGTGGCATCGTTGTCCGGCTGCGGGCGGGTGACGAGAATGGCCATTCTGGAATCTTCTTTGCAGGTCTTCCGCCGGCGCGGCGATCAGGGCCGGATTGCACCCTGCGCCACCGCAATGCTACGCCGATGCTCAGGAAAAGCCCGGATTTCGACAATTGTGCAAGGACCGATCGTGAACGCCGACCGACCGATGCTGGTGCTGGGAATCGAGACGACCTGCGACGAGACCGCAGCCGCCGTGATCGAACGCGCGCCCGACGGCGGCGGCCGCATATTGTCCAATATCGTGCATTCGCAGATCAGCGATCACGCGCCCTATGGCGGCGTGGTGCCGGAGATCGCGGCGCGCGCCCATGTCGACCTGCTGGACGGCATCGTCGCCCGCGCCATGACCGAAGCCGGTGTCGGCTATGCCGACCTTGCCGGCGTCGCCGCGGCGGCAGGCCCCGGCCTGATCGGCGGCGTCATTGTCGGGCTGACCACCGCCAAGGCGATCGCCATGGTGCACAACACGCCGCTGGTGGCGGTGAACCATCTCGAGGCCCATGCGCTGACGCCGCGGCTGACGGCGCCGCTGGCCTTTCCCTATTGCCTGTTCCTGGTGTCCGGTGGCCATACCCAGATCGTCGCCGTGCTCGGCGTCGGCAACTATGTGCGGCTCGGCACCACCGTCGACGACGCCATGGGCGAGGCCTTCGACAAGGTCGCAAAAATGCTTGGCCTGCCCTATCCCGGCGGCCCGCAGGTGGAGCGCGCCGCGGCCACGGGCGACGCGAAGCGGTTCACATTTCCGCGGCCGATGCTGGGACGCGCGGATGCCAATTTTTCGCTATCGGGCCTCAAGACGGCCGTACGCAACGAGGCCATCCGGCTGATCCCGCTCGAAGACCAGGACATTGCTGACCTCTGCGCAGGCTTCCAGGCCGCGGCGCTGGAATCCACGGCAGACCGGCTCAAAATGGGGCTGCGGATTTTTGAGGAGCGCTTCGGGCTGCCGCACGCGCTGGTCGCCGCCGGCGGCGTGGCGTCCAACCAGGCCATCCGCGACGCGC
>JBEVEC010000357.1:0-4387 GCA_040512975.1 Tardiphaga sp.
GACCGGCATCAAGTTCGATATTAACAAGCGCCTGTCGGGCACTGTTGCTCTGTACAACATCGACAAGAAGAACGTCCTGCTGTCGCAATACAACACCGCGACATTCACCAACGATGCCCGCACGGCCGCCGCGGCCCGCTCGCGCGGCGTCGAGGTCGACGTCACCGGCCGGCTGACCGACGATCTGAGCATGATCGGTAGCTATGCCTATACCGACGCCATCCTGACCCAGGACAGCCAGTACACCGGCAACCACCTGCAGAATGTCGCGCTCAACACCGGCTCGCTGTATCTGGTCTATGATTTCGGCACCCTGCTGCCGGGCCGCCTGCGCGTCGGTGCCGGTGCGCATTATGTCGGCGACCGGCCCGGCGACGCCGCGAATTCATTCGTGCTGCCGGCCTACACGGTGGCGGATGCCTTCGCGACCTACGAGACCAAATACCAGACCCTGCCGGTGATCTACCAGTTCAACGTCAAGAACCTGTTCGACAAGGTGTACTATCCCTCGGCGGTGAGCTTGCCCAACGTTGCGCTGGGCGACGCACGACGCTTCTCGCTGGCGGCCACGGTGAAGTTCTGAGACGGGTGCAGCGCCACGTTAGCACGCGGCCACCACACTCGTCATTCCGGGTTCGCGAACGCCGCAAGGCGCTCGCGAACCCGGAATCCCAGCATGTTCTGCGCTGTTCTTACCCCACCACACCGGGATTCCGGGTTCGCGTGCGCAAGGGTGCGCCCGCGCCCCGGAATGACGTAATGCGGCCGGCGCGCAGCGCCTACCGCCAGCCCAGCCCCGGCGCCACGTGCTTGAGGATCGCCTCGATCACATGCGCATTGTAGTCGACGCCGAGCTGGTTCGGCACCGTCAGCAGCAGCGTATCTGCCTCCGCAATCGCCTCGTCGCCCTTGAGCTGGTCGATCAGCACGTCGGGCTCGCCGGCATAGCTGCGGCCGAAGATGGCGCGCTCGGCGCCGCCGAGGAAACCGATCTGGTCGCTGCTCTTGGCCTCGCGGCCGAAATACATCCGGTCGGTATCATTCATCAGCGCGATGATGCTGCGCGACACTGACACGCGCGGCGCCCGCGCGTGTCCCGCCGCTTTCCAAGCGTCGCGGTAGAGCCGGATCTGCTCGGCTTGCTGCACGTGGAACGGTTTGCCGCTCTCGTCGATCTTCAGCGTCGACGACTGCAGGTTCATGCCGAGCTTGGCCGCCCATTCCGCCGTCGCATTGGTGGAGGCGCCCCACCAGATGCGCTCGCGCAGGCCCTCGCTATACGGCTCAAGCCGCAGCAGTCCGGGCGGGTTGGGAAACATCGGCGACGGGTTCGGCTGCGCAAAACCCTTGCCCTGGATGACGTCGAGAAACACTTCCGTGTGCTTGCGCGCCATGTCGGCCTCGGTCTGACCCTCGGCCGGTCCGTAGCCGAAATAGCGATAGCCCTCGATCACCTGCTCCGGCGAGCCGCGGGAAATGCCGAGTTGCAGCCGCCCGCCGGCGATCAGGTCGGCGCTGCCTGCGTCCTCCGCCATGTAGAGCGGGTTCTCGTAACGCATGTCGATCACGCCAGTGCCGATCTCGATCGTCTTGGTGCGCGCGCCGACCGCCGCCAGCAGCGGAAACGGCGCGGCGAGCTGGCGGGCGAAATGATGCACGCGAAAATAGGCGCCGTCGGCGCCGAGCTGCTCGGCCGCAACCGCGAGATCGATGGACTGCAGCAGCGCGTCGCCGGCCGAGCGCGTCTGCGACGAGGCGGACGGCGTCCAGTGGCCGAAGGAGAGAAAGCCGATATTCTTCATGGGAATGGTCTCAGGGTGGATCTGTTGGGTCTTATCTAGACCGGATCGCCGAAGATAAAAGGGAAACGATGGAAACGCACCGTTTCCGAATGTGTGACGAAGTGAATGATTGGCCTGTTGTCGTGTGGGCAGTGTCAGGCCCAAGCTTGACCGGGGATTCATTCACCGCGCAAAGCGCGATGGTTGGTCGTCCCAGGCCATGCACACATCGGTCTTTGCGGTTGCCCTCGGCCGGCCGTCGGCGGCAGCAGGCTCCTACTCCCCGTTCTGACGGGGAGAAGGGTGGGATGAGGGGCTCTTGCCGCAAGCGAAATCTTGCTCGAACGCACCGCCCCCTCACCCGGATTGCGCGCCACGCTCGCAATCCGACCTCTCCCCGCGCGCGGGGAGAGGTTCGTCCTCGTCGCTCCGCTGTCGTCCGAACGCCAGGCCCCCTCACCCCTGCGCCGCCCGCGCATGGCGCACACAGGCCGAGGCCAGCAGCAGCGTCGGATCGAGCAGCGCCACCACCTGCCCGCCCGCCGCGAACTGCTCCGTCTGCGGAAACAGCAGCGGCAGCTCGGTACAGCCGAGCAGAACCACCCCGGCGCCGCGCTGCGCCAGATGGTCGATCGCCGCGCGCAGATCGGCACGGCAGCGGCCCTCGGTGAAGCCGGCCTTGACGCCTTCGGCGCCGTAGATCGCCTCCATCACCAGCGCCTGATGCGCCGCGTCCGGCAGCAGCAGCGGCACGCCGGCGCGCGCCGCCGCCTCGGCATAGACGCCGCTTGCGATGGTGCCGGAGGTCGCCAGCAGCCCGACGCGCCGTCCGCCATGACGGCTGGCGATCTGCGCCATCGCCTCGTCTAGCATGTTGAGCACTGGAATGCGCAGATGCGCCTGGATGCGGTCGATGAAGGCATGCGCCGTGTTGCAGGGGATCGCGATCAGGTCGGCGTCCGCGGCCTCGAGCTTCTTGCAGGTGGCGAACAAAGCGATGGTCGGGTCGGTGCCCTGGTGCAGCAGATGCTCGGTGCGATCGGGGATCTGCGGGTTCTGCTCGACGATCATCTTGATATGATCCTGGTCGCGCTTGGCCTCGGTGAGCGTCACCACCTTCTCCATGAAATCCACGGTGGCGAGCGGCCCGACGCCGCCGACCACGCCGATCTTGAAGGCGCGGCGTGGCCGCGCCGCAGGCTGCGCCAGCGCGTAGTCCGCATAGCATTTGTTGACGTTGAGGATCGGCACCGGCAGCGCCGCCGACAGCGCCCGGTGCACCAGCGACAACTCGGTAAAACCCGGCACCAGCACGTCGCAGCCCTGCGCCGCCAGCCCCTCGCCGATCGCCTGCAGCCGCGCCACATGCGCCGGCGCGTCGGCGCCGGCGCGGATGCCGCCCTCGGCATAGATCACGTCCATCAGCTCCGCCTGCGCGCCGGCGTCGGGATAGACCACCTCGTGGTCGGCGCCGAACGTCCGGTCGAACAGCCCGTTGTCGCGGACATAGCTCGACGTGAGCACGCCGACGCGCTTGGCCCGCGGAAACGCCGCCACCGTCTCGGCCAGCAGCGCCGCCATCAGGCTGACGATGGGCGTGCCGATGTTCGGCTGCAGCTCGTGCAAAAAGGTCTGGCTGACGAAGCACGGCAGCAGGATCGCATCGGTGCCGCGGCTCTCCAGCCGGCGGATCAGGCTGAACACGTGCAGCTTGCGGCCGATCGGATCATAGCCGACATCGGTGCGCAGCCGGTCGCCCGGAAAACTCTGCTGCTCGAACACGATGGCGTAGCGCTCGTGATCGGCCGCGGTGGCGCGGATCAGCTGCTGCAGCAGATCGGCGCCGGCAAGCGCGCCGAGCCCGCCGACCACGCCAAAGGCAAAACGACTGTCGATCATGGCGGGACCTGATGGTGTTGGGTCAGTAGGCGGCGCTGGTGGTGAGCAGACCAGCGCGCACGAAGTGCGGGTGTGGAGTGCAACTGTCGCTCGCGCCGTGCTGAGGCGCAAGATGGGTGGCAACACGCCAACGCAGGCGATGATGCGTTTGGTCTAGGGGCTCTGCCCCGGCCACACGCAACGTCATGCCTGGGCTTGACCCGGGCAACCATGCTTCCGCGCCGCAACGTGCGATATGGCGCACATCGGCGGATGACCGAGATGGGTGGGACGTCGCCTGTCGGCTTACCGCGTAGATGCCCTGAAGCGGGTTTCGGTCAAGTGAGGTTGAGCCCTCCATCGGAGAGCAAAATCTCGCCCGTCAAATAATCCGATTGCACGAGCATCATGACAGCTTGCGCAATGTCTTCCGGGCTGGCCGGCCGTCGCATCGGCGCGCGCGTTCTCCATAACTCCTGGGCCGCTGTCCAGTCGGCTGTCAGCGGTGTCTCGACAAGGCCGGGCGCAACGGCATTCACTCTGATGGCTGGCGCCAGAGACAATGCAAGCAGCCGTGTCACGTGGTTGAGCGCCGCCTTGGTGGCTGCATACGGAATTGAAGCCCCCTTTGGCCGAACTCCGGCGTGAGAGCTAATGTTTACGATGCAAGCCGTTCGTCCATGCTGCACCGCATTGCGCAGCGCGGTCTCAGCTTCAGCTATGAGGTG
>JBEVEC010000086.1:0-14445 GCA_040512975.1 Tardiphaga sp.
GGTTCGTTCTCTGTGGCACTTTCCCTGGGGTCGCCCCCGCCGGACGTTATCCGGCACCGTATGTCGATGGAGCCCGGACTTTCCTCTCCCGCAGCCTTTCGACCGTAGCGGGAGCGGCCGTCCGGCCGACTGATGCGGAAGCCATGCGGTCTCTGCCGCCTGCCGTCAAGCGCGGATTAGGCGGCGTGGGGCAGGCCGGCGAGCAGGGCCTGCAGGGTCGCCAGGGTAGAATGGTCGGTCAGCCCGTCAACCCGGGCGGGACGAAAGTGGCGCTGGAAGGCCGTCACCACTTCGACGGTGGCGGTGTCGTATTTGCCGGTTGCCGCGATGCCGTAGCCGTAACGCGCAAAGGCGTGCTGGAGCGCCGTCACGTCGTCGCCTTCAATGCCCGGCCGCATGGCGTCGCCGCGGGTGATCGGCGCCGGGATGACCCAGTGGCCGACGCCGGAATTCGCCAGCGAGTGCCAGGGGAATTTTTCGCCCGGGTCCTTCTTACGCGCCGGCGCCACGTCGGAATGGCCGAGCACGCGATGCGCCGGCACGTCGTGGCGCAGCACGATGCCGCGGCACAACGTGGTCACAGCGGCGATCTGCCGCGACGGAAAATCCGGATAGCCCCAGTCGTGGCCGCGGTTGATGATCTCGATGCCGATCGAGCAGGAATTGATGTCGGCCTGTCCGGCCCAGAACCCGACCCCGGCGTGCCAGGCGCGTTTGGCCTCCGGCACGGTCTGCACGACGCGGCCGTCCTCCAGCACGATGTAGTGCGCCGAAACGTCGGTGCCGGCGCTGCACAGCCTGGTAATGGCGCCCTCGGCGTCGGGCATGCCGGTGTAGTGCAGCACGATCATATCGGGCTTGAGGCCATTATTGCGTTCGCCGAAATTGGGCGACGGCAGCAAGTCCGAGACGACGGATGAATCCGGCGTGAAACTCGGCACATTGGCAGCGCCCTTGGGAAGCGGCAGCCCGCGCGGGCGGCGGATGTCGGCGGGAGTGGTGGGATTGGCCATCGGAGGTCTCGGACGTGTCGAACGATCGCGGCAGGGCGGGGTCTGCAGTATCCCGATCGGAACGCGGGGATGCAACGCAAAGCTGCGAATTCTGCCCATGTTTCGATCTGGGATTGCAGGCGGGAGAATGAGCGGAGCGCCGATCTGCCGCGTGATCCTTATGTGAGTCGGCAACGCTTTCTTAACGTTAAGTGACGTTACTGAGTCATGAAGCGTCAGTCTGACAAGGGTGGCGCGGGTTCCATTTGACGCTCAGATCCCATGGCCAGCACGACAAATCCATGCGGACATCCGGCTCGGCCTGCGGCGATCGCGGGCGGCGTGTGGAATGGAATCAGCAATCGCGCGACGGTGCGGCTTTCGCGACAGCAAAGTCGAACGCCGCGCCCATATTTGGGGCGTCATGGGCCGACCGGTCTCCAGTTCAGGACTGCGCCTCGCAGCGGCGGGACGGCGCGCGCGCTGCGCGGACACCTGCGCATGACGGCGCCCGACACCCGACATATCTCCGTGCTCGGCCACGAAGCGGTCGAGATGCTGGCGCCAAAGGCCGGCGGTATCTATGTCGATGCCACCTTCGGTGCCGGCGGCTATTCGCGCATGATTTTGGCGACCGACGGCACCCGCGTCATCGGCGTCGACCGTGACCGCACCGCGATCGCCGACGGCTTCGACATGGTGGAGGCGTCTGCCGGTCGCCTGACGCTGGTCGAGGACCGTTTTTCCAATCTCGCCGATGTCTGCGCCGCGCAGGGTGAAACGCTGGTCGACGGCGTGGTGATGGATGTGGGCGTCTCCTCGATGCAGCTCGACCAGGCCGAGCGCGGCTTTTCGTTCCGCTTCGACGGACCGCTCGACATGCGCATGAGCCAGGATGGCCCGACCGCGGCCGACGTGGTGGCGAAGGCCTCCGAAGCCGATCTCGCCAACATCATCTACATCTTCGGCGAAGAGCGGCATTCCCGTTCCGTCGCGCGCGCGATCGTTGCCGCGCGCAAGGAGGCCGCGATCGCGACGACGAAACAGCTCGTCGACATCGTCTCGAAAGTGGTGTGGGCCAAGCCTGGCGAGATCCATCCGGCGACGCGCACGTTCCAGGCGCTGCGCATCTTCGTCAATGAAGAGCTCGACGAATTGCACACCGCGCTTGCCGCGGCCGAGCGCGTGCTGAAGCCGGGCGGGCGGCTCGCGGTGGTCTCGTTTCATTCGCTGGAAGACCGCATCGTCAAGAATTTCATGGTCGAGCGCAGCAAGACTGGCGGCGGCTCGCGGCATCTGCCGGAGGTCGCGCAGTCCGCGCCAAGGTTCAAACTCGTCAACAAGCGCCCGGTCACCGCCGGCGCCGACGAAGTCGCGAGCAATCCGCGCGCCCGCTCCGCAAAACTGCGCGGCGCCGAGCGGACCGAAGCGGCGGCGCAAGCCATGGGCGACCTGCCGGGCTGGCCATCGCTCGCCTCCGTGATGCGGGGAGGCTGAGCATGCGCATCATCCATCTGCTGGTCATCGCCGTCCTCGTGTTCGCCGCGGCCTACGTCTACCGCATCAAGATGGAATCCACGGTGCGCACCGAAAAGGTGCTGCGGCTGCATGCCGACATCCGCGAGCAGCGCGATGCGATCGCGGCGCTGCGCTCGGAATGGGCCAAGCTGGATTCGCCGGGCCGGCTGCAGGGGCTGGCCGAGCGTTATCTCAAGATGCAGCCGATCAACGCCCAACAGTTCGACGCGCTGAAGGATCTGCCGGAGCGGCCGCCCAATTACGCCAAGCCCGGCGTGCCCGATCCGATCGGCGCGATGATCAACACCATCGACCCTGACATTGTCACCGGCTCGCTGCCGGCGCCGGAGGATTCCCAGTGACGGGTCAGACGCAGGCTTCGAACAACGCGCCGCAGCAGCCCGCCGAGCCCTGGCGCCAGCGGCTGATCCGCAGCCTGCTGTATGGACGCAACGTCGATCGCGCGGCCAAGGCGCGCGCGCGCGTCGGCCTGGTGATGATCGCCTTCATCGGCGTCTACGGCATCATTGCCGGCCGCCTGGTGATCTATGCCATCAACGGCGACACGCATGGCGAACGCCGCGCCACGCGCGACGCGATCGCCACCGCGCGCCCCGACATCGTCGACCGCAACGGCGCCATCCTCGCCACCGACGTCAAGTCGCCGTCGCTGTTCTCCGAGCCGCGCCGCATCATCGACAAGGACGAGGCGATCGAACTGCTCACCGGCACGTTGCCCGATCTCGACACGCCCGAGGTGCGCGAACGGCTGGCCTCGAAAAAAGGTTTTGCCTGGCTCAAGCGCGAGATCACGCCGGACCAGATGCGCGACATCCATCGTCTCGGCATCCCCGGCATCGGCTTCCTGCGCGAGAACAAGCGCGTCTATCCTACGGGCGCCGAAGTCGCGCATCTGATCGGCCTGGTCAATATCGACAACCAGGGCATCGCCGGCATGGAGAAGTGGCTGGACACCAACGGTCTCGCCGATCTGCACCGCGCCGGCTTTGCCACCGATCGCCTGCAGAAACCCGTCGAACTGTCGGTCGACCTGCGCGTCGAGCACGCGCTGCGTGACGAATTGCTCAAGGCCAAGGAAAAGTTCAAGGCCAAGGCGGCGTCCGGACTCGTGTCCAACGTCAGGACCGGCGAGATCGTCGCCATGGTTTCGGTGCCGGATTTCGATCCGAACAATCCGAAGGAAGCGCACGATCCCGATCGCATCAACCGCCTGACCACCGGCGTGTATGAAATGGGATCGACCTTCAAGGCCTTTACGCTTGCGATGGCGCTCGACACCGGCAAATACGATCTCAATTCGATGTGGGATGACCGCGCGTCGCTGAAATACGGCAAGTTCACGATTCACGACGACGAATTGCAGCACCGCTTCATCAATATGAAGGAGGTCTTTACCTACTCGTCGAACATCGGCGCGGCGCGGATCGCGCTGTCGCAAGGCGTCGACGCGCACAAGGCCTTCCTGAAGAAGTTCGGGCAGATGGATCGGCTGCGCACCGAATTGCCGGAAAGCGCATCGCCGATCCTGCCGAAACGCTGGGGCGAACTCAACACCATCACCATCTCGTTCGGGCACGGCATCGCCGTGGCGCCGCTGCAGGCGGTGATGGGCATCGACGCGCTGGTGAATGGCGGCTACCTGATCCCGCCGACCTTCCTGAAGCGCACCGAGGAAGAGGCGATGGCGATCAGCAAGAAGGTGATCAAGACATCGACCAGTGACAAAATGCGCTATCTGATGCGCTTGAATGCCGAGATCGGCACGGCGCGCAAGGCCGATGCGCTGACCAAGGGCTATTATATCGGCGGCAAAACCGGCACCGCGGAAAAGGTCGTCAACGGTCGCTACGCCAAGAAGCGCGTGCGCAACGCCTTCACCGCGGTGTTCCCGATGGACAATCCGAAGTATCAATTGCTGATCATGCTGGACGAGCCGCAGCCCTTGAAGGAAACCTTCGGCTTCATCACCTCGGGCTGGAACACGGTGCCGACCGGCGGCAACGTGATCGCGCGCATCGCGCCGCTTTTGGGCGTCGAGCCGCGCTTCGACCTGCCGCCGTCCGACCGCCTTATTCTTGCGGCATCGAAAGCGACTCAGTAACGCCGCATCCGCGCTTTACAGCGGGTGCAAAATGCGGTTTGCGTGGCGTCCACGCCGGCCGTTTTGCCCCACAGGTCCTGAGCCGCATGAGACTGCGCGATCTTTTCAGCGATGATGCCGCCTTGGACGCGTCCGCAGCGGACCTCGACGTGCGCGAGCTCGCCTTCGACAGCCGCGCCGTGAAGCCGGGCGACCTGTTTTTCGCGCTCGCCGGCGCCAAGACCGACGGCGCGCGTTTCGTCACCCAGGCCATTGCCGCGGGCGCCGTGGCCGTGGTCGGCGACCACAAGCATATCGGCCTGCCGGTGCCTTACGTGACGGTCGCCAATCCGCGCCGCGCGCTGGCGCTGGCGGCGGCAAAAGTCTATCCGCGCCAGCCCGCCACCATTGCCGCCGTCACCGGCACCTCCGGCAAGACCTCGGTCGCGGCGTTCACGCGGGAAATCTGGGCGCGGCTCGGCTATGCCGCGGCCAGCATCGGCACCATCGGCCTGGTGTCGCCGAAGCGCACCGTCTACGGCTCGCTGACGACGCCGGATCCGATCGCGCTGCACCGGCAGATCGACGAGATCACGGGGGAGGGCGTTACCCATCTGGCGCTGGAGGCGTCGTCGCACGGCCTCGACCAGTACCGGCTCGACGGCGTGCGCGTCGGCGCGGCGGGCTTTACCAACCTGTCGCGCGACCACATGGATTATCATCCCGACGTCGCGCATTATTTCAGCGCCAAGCTGCGGCTGTTCCTCGATCTCGCGGTCGATGACGCGGTCGCCGTGATCGCCGCCGACCACGAACATTCGCCGCAGGTGATCCACGCCGCGCAGTCGCGGCATTTGCGCGTGATCAAGGTCGGACGTCGCGGCGACGGCAGCGGCGAGGGCATCCGCCTGGTCGAGGCCGTGATCGACGGCTTTGCGCAGAAGCTGACCCTCGAACATCGCGGCAAGACGCGCGCGATCAAGCTGCCGCTGGTCGGCGAATTCCAGATCGAGAACGCGCTGGTCGCGGCCGGCTTGGTGATCGGCACCGGCGGCGACGTCGAGAAGACATTTGCAGCGCTCGAACATCTTGAAGGCGCCAAGGGCCGCCTCGAACTGGTCGGCGCGCGCGACGGCGCGCCGGTGTTTGTCGATTACGCCCACAAGCCCGATGCGCTGGCCAAGGCGCTGCAGGCGCTGCGGCCCTACGCGAAACGCAAGCTGGTGGTGGTGTTCGGCGCCGGCGGCGACCGCGACATCGGCAAGCGGCCGCTGATGGGCGAGATCGCGGTGGCCAATGCCGACAGCGTCATCGTCACCGACGACAATCCGCGCAGCGAAAATCCGGTAGCGATCCGCGCCGCCATTCTCGACGCAGCACCGGGCGCCATCGAGATCGGCGACCGCGCCGATGCGATCCGCGCGGCCATCGAAAACCTGGAGCCGGGCGACGCGCTGCTGATCGCCGGCAAGGGCCACGAGACCGGGCAGATCGTCGGCGATCGTACGCTGCCGTTCAGCGATCACGAGGCAGCCTTGGCCGCGCTTGGGAAGAGGGATGCATGACCGATTTTCTCTGGACGTCGGCCGCCATGGCGACGGCGATGCGCGCCGCCATGCAGGGCGCATTGCCCGGCGGCATCACCGGCATTTCCATCGACACCCGCACCATCAAGCCGGGCGAGGCCTATTTCGCCATCAAGGGCGACGTGCATGACGGTCATGCTTTTGTCGATGCCGCGCTGAAGGCCGGCGCCGGGCTCGCCGTGGTCGAGGCCGCGCAGCGCGCCAAGTTTCCCGCCGATGCGCGCCTGCTGGTGGTCGACGACGTGCTCGCCGGCCTGGTCGATCTCGGCATCGCCGCGCGCGCGCGGCTGGATGCCCGGGTGATCGCCATTACCGGTTCGGTCGGCAAGACTTCCACTAAGGAAGCGCTGCTGCGCGTGCTGTCGGCACAGGGGCCGACCCATGCCTCGGTGGCGTCGTTCAACAATCACTGGGGCGTGCCGCTGACCCTGGCGCGTTGTCCGCAGGACGTGCGCTTTGCAGTCTTCGAAATCGGCATGAACCATGCCGGCGAAATCGAGCCATTGGTGAAGATGGTGCGGCCGCATTTCGCCGTCATCACCACCGTCGAGCCGGTGCACCTGGAATTCTTCGCCGGCGTCGAGGCGATCGCCGACGCCAAGGCCGAGATCTTCCTCGGCCTCGAGCCGGACGGCGTCGCCATCCTCAACCGCGACAACGCGCAATTCGCGCGGCTGCAGAAGGCGGCCAAAGCCGCCGGCATCAAGCGCGTGGTGTCGTTCGGTGTCGACGCCAAGGCCGACGCGCGGCTGCTCGACGTGGCGCTGCAGCCGACCTGTTCGGCCGTGCATGCCGACGTGCTCGGCCAGCAGGTCACCTACAAATTCGGCATGCCCGGGCGGCACATGGCGATGAACTCGCTGGCCGTGCTGGCGGCGGCGACGCTGATGGGCGCTGATCTGGCGATTGCCGCGCTAACGCTGTCGGAGGTGGTGCCGGCCAGCGGCCGCGGCGTGCGCCATGTGCTGGAGATGCCCGGTGGCGAGGCCACCTTGATCGACGAGAGCTACAATGCCAACCCGGCCTCGATGGCGGCGGCGATCAACGTGCTGGGCGCGGCGGCGATCGGGCCGAAGGGCCGCCGCATCGCCGTGCTCGGCGACATGCTGGAGCTCGGCCCTGATGGCGGCCGGCTGCATGCCGGGCTAGTCGAGGCCGTCAATGCCAACCTGATCGACCTGGTGTTTTGCTGTGGTCCGCTGATGCGCAACCTCTGGAACGCCCTTTCCACCGGCAAGCGGGGCGGCTATGCCGGGGATGCGGCCGGGCTCGAATCACAGGTCGCGGCGGCGATCCGCTCCGGCGATGCGGTGATGGTCAAGGGCTCGCTCGGTTCGCGCATGAAACCGATTGTCTCCGCGCTGCAAAAGCGCTTTTCCGGCGACGCCGCGCGCGCCGATGCTGCGGTATAGGCACGCTGAATGTTTTACTGGCTGATCGATTTCGCGGGCACCGTCCCGGCCTTCAACGTGTTTCGCTACATCACCTTCCGCACCGGCGGCGCGGTGGTCACCGGCGCGCTGTTCGTGTTCCTGTTCGGACCCTGGATCATCGACAACCTGCGCCTGCGCCAGGGCAAGGGCCAGCCGATCCGGCTCGACGGCCCGCAGACCCATCTGGTCAAGACCGGCACGCCCACCATGGGTGGGTTGATGATCCTGTCGGGCCTCGTGGTGTCCACTTTGCTCTGGGCCAATCCGCGCAACCCCTATGTCTGGATCGTGCTCGCCGTCACCCTCGGCTTCGGCTTCGTCGGCTTCTATGACGACTACCTGAAAGTGACCAAGCAGAGCCACAACGGTTTTGCCGGCCGCACGCGGCTGATCATCGAGGCGGTGATCGCCGGTGCCGCCTGCTACGCCTTCGTGCGGCTCGGCCGCGATCCGTTGTCGAGCTCGCTGGTGATCCCGTTCTTCAAGGACGTGGCGCTGAATTTCGGCTGGTTCTTCGTGATGGTCGGCGCCTTCATCGTGGTCGGCGCCGGCAATGCCGTGAACCTGACCGACGGCCTCGACGGCCTCGCCATCGTGCCGGTGATGATCGCCTCGGCGAGTTTCGGCTTCATCGCCTATCTCGCCGGCAACGCTGTGTTCTCTGACTACCTGCAGATCAACTACATCGCCGGCACCGGTGAACTTGCCGTGCTGTGCGGCGCCGTGCTCGGCGCCGGCCTCGGCTTCCTCTGGTTCAACGCGCCGCCGGCGTCGATCTTCATGGGCGACACCGGCTCGCTGGCGCTGGGCGGCATGCTCGGCTCCATCGCGGTGGCCGTAAAGCACGAGATCGTGCTGGCGGTGATCGGCGGGTTGTTCGTGCTGGAGGCCGTCTCGGTGATCGTCCAGGTGGCGTCGTTCAAGCTCACCGGCAAGCGCGTGTTCCGGATGGCCCCGATCCATCACCATTTCGAGCAGAAGGGCTGGACCGAACCGCAGATCGTGATCCGCTTCTGGATCATCTCGGTGATGCTGGCGCTGGTCGGGTTGTCGACGTTGAAGCTGAGGTGAGGGCACTCGCCATGAGCAGGGCCGTATTCCCTCCCCCCTTGCGGGGGAGGGTTAGGGAGGGGGGTGGCCGCAGGCGCTGCCTTCGCGGCTGCCCCCCTCTCCAGCTCTCCCCCGCAAGGGGGGAGAGGGCAGTCTGTGCTTGTCGCGAGGTTTTCCCATGATCCCCGTCACCACCTTCGCCGGCAAGACCGTCGCCGTGTTCGGCCTCGGCGGCTCCGGGCTTGCGGTCTGTCACGCGCTGCAGGCGGGCGGGACCGAGGTCATCGCCTGCGACGACAGCATCGGCCGCATGGTGCAGGCCACCCAGGCCAACTTCATCACCGCCGATCTGCGCACGGTGTCATGGGCCAATTTCGCCGCGCTGATCCTCACCCCCGGCGTACCGCTGACGCATCCCGAGCCGCACTGGACCGTGCTGGCCGCGCAGGCCGCGGGGGTCGAGGTGATCGGCGACGTCGAGCTGTTCTGCCGCGAGCGCAAGAAGCTCGCGCCCGACGCGCCGTTCATCGCCATCACCGGCACCAACGGCAAGTCCACTACCACCGCGCTGGTCGCGCATCTGATGCGCGAGGCCGGGTTCGACACCCAGATGGGCGGCAATATCGGCACCGCGATCCTGTCGCTCGCGCCGCCGGCGGCGGGCCGCGTTCATGTGATCGAGATGTCGTCCTACCAGATCGACCTCACGCCCTCGCTTGATCCCAGCGTCGGCATCCTGCTCAACGTCACGCCTGATCACATCGACCGCCACGGCACGCTCGCGCATTATGCCGCAGTGAAGGAGCGCCTGATCGCCGGCGTGCAGGGGCATGGCACCGCGATCGTCGGGGTCGACGACGAATGGTGCCGCGCGGTGGCCGACCGCGTCGAGGAGGGCGGCCAGCCGGTCGTGCGCGTTTCGGTCGAGAGCCCGCTCGCGGACGGGCTGACGATCGACGGCGCGGTGATTATGCGCAACATCGCCGGCATCTCGCAGCCCTTGATAGATCTCGCCGGCATCGGCTCGCTGCGCGGCGCGCACAACGCGCAGAACGCGGCCTGCGCCGCCGCGGCAGCTTTGGCGCTCGGCGTCGATGTGGATGTTTTGCAGCAGGGCCTGCGCAGCTTCCCTGGACTCGCCCACCGCATGGAGCAGGTCGGCCGCCAGGGCGCGACGCTGTTCGTCAACGACAGCAAGGCCACCAATGCCGACGCCACCGGCAAGGCGCTGTCGTCGTTCCACGACATCTTCTGGATCGCCGGCGGCAAGGCCAAGGAGGGCGGCATCGTCCCGCTTGCCGAATACTTCCCGCGCATCCGAAAAGCCTATCTGATCGGCGAGGCCGCGCAAGACTTCGCGCGCTCGCTGGAGGGCCGGGTGCCCTATGAGATCAGCGTCAGCCTTGATGTCTCGGTGGTCAACGCTGCGCGCGATGCGGCGGAGGCGGGGCTGGCCGAAGCGGTGGTGCTGCTGTCGCCCGCCTGTGCGTCGTTCGACCAGTTCAGAAATTTCGAAATCCGCGGTGATCGGTTTCGGGAGCTGGCATTAGCGCTGGAAGGCATGAAGCCCGTCTAGCCACATCGTAGGATTGTCATCACCCGGCTTGATCGGGTGGCCCAGTATTCCAGGGCGTCTGTGCCAAAAACGCACCCTCCCGGCGTACTGGGTCGCCCGGTCGAGCCGGGCGATGACAGCTTTGGGTGTGAGGGCGCTAGCGCCTCGCATCGGCCCCATTCCCTCCCATTTTTCACGATCCATTAACCGTCTGGCAACCATGAGGGCGCATCGATAGGGGCCTATCGATCGCAGGACGCGCATATGATTTCTCGCGAACAACGCACGCCGCTCTCGGAATGGTGGTGGACCGTGGACCGCCTGCTGCTGGCGGCGATCATCGCGCTGATGCTGGCGGGCGTGATCCTGTCGCTGGCGGCCTCGCCGCCGGTGGCGACGCGCATCGGGCTCGATCCGTTTCACTTCTTCAACCGCCACATCCTGTTCCTGCTGCCGTCCTTCGTGGTCCTGATCGCCGTCTCCTTCATGTCGCCGCGCCAGATCCGGCGCTCGGCGCTGATCGTGTTCGCCGTCTCGATCGTGCTGATCGTGCTGACATTGCTGATCGGCCCCGAGGTGAAGGGCGCCAAGCGCTGGATCACCATCATCGGCGTCAATATCCAGGCCTCGGAATCCGCAAAACCCGCCTTTGTCGTGCTCGCCGCCTGGCTGTTCTCGGAATCGGCGCGCAAACCGGAAATGCCCGCCACCTCGATGGCCATCGCGCTGCTGCTGATGCTGGTGTCGCTTTTGGTGGTCGAGCCCGACTTCGGCCAGACCATGCTCATCCTGATGGCCTGGGGCTCGCTGTTCTTCATCGCCGGCATGCGCATGGTCTGGGTGTTCGGCCTCGCCGGCACCGCCGCAGGCGGGCTGTTCGTCGCCTATCTGCTGGTGCCGCACGTCGCCGGCCGCATCAAGCGCTTCATGGATCCCACGTCTGGCGACACCTTCCAGGTCGACACCGCGATGGAGGCCTTTTCCAACGGCGGCTGGTTCGGCCTCGGGCCGGGCGAGGGCATCGCCAAGTGCAGCCTGCCGGATAGCCACACCGACTTCGTCTTCGCCGTCGGCGCCGAGGAGTTCGGCATCCTGCTGTGCCTGGCGCTGCTTGGCCTGTTCGCCTTCATCGTGCTGCGCGCGCTGTCGCGGGCCTATGCCACCGAAGACCTGTTCTCGCGCTTTGCCGCGTCGGGCCTCGCCATCCTGTTCGGCGTGCAGGCGGCCATCAACATGGCGGTCAACCTGCATCTGATCCCCGCCAAGGGCATGACGCTGCCGTTCATCTCCTATGGCGGCTCGTCGATGGTGTCGCTGGCCTATAGCGTCGGCATGCTGCTGGCGCTTACGCGGATGCGGCCGCGCACCGAGGTCGAGGCGATCGACGCCCACATGCCGCGCAGCTACGCATGACGGCGGCGCCCCTCATCATGCTCGCCGCCGGCGGCACCGGCGGACACCTGTTTCCGGCTGAAGCGCTCGGCGTTGCGCTGATGAAGCGCGGTGTTCGCGTGCGGCTGATCACCGATGCGCGCGCGCTGAAATATAGCGGGCTGTTTTCACGCGAAATGATCGACGTGGTGCCGAGCGAGACGCTGCGCGGCCGCAATCCCATCTCGCTGGCGCGCACCGGCATGATGCTGGCCGCCGGCACCGCCAAGGCGCTCAACCTGATGCGCAGCCTGAAGCCTGCCGCGGTGATCGGCTTCGGCGGCTATCCCACGGTGCCGCCGCTGTTCGCCGCACGGCTGTTCGGCGTGCCGACCCTGATCCATGATTCCAACGCCGTGATGGGCCGTGCCAACCGCATGCTGTCCGGCAAGGTCAGCGCCATCGCGACCTCGCTGCCCGGCGTGCTCGATCGCGATCCCGATCTGTCGAGGAAGACCACGACGACGGGCACGCCGATGCGCCCGGCGATCCTCGCCGCCGCCGCCGTGCCCTATGCCGCGCCCGACCTGACCGGGCCGCTGCGGCTGCTGGTGGTCGGCGGCAGCCAGGGCGCGCGCATCATGGCGGATATCGTGCCGTCGGCGATCGAACGGCTCGAACCGGCCCTGTGGAATCGTCTGATCCTTACCCAGCAGGTGCGTGAGGAGGACATGGCGCGGGTTCGCGCCGTCTACGACAAGCTCAAGATCAAGGTCGAACTGGCGCCGTTTTTCCTCGATCTGCCGGCGCGGCTGGCCTCGAGCCAACTCGTGGTGTCGCGCTCCGGCGCCGGCACCGTGGCCGAACTCGCCGCCATCGGCCGGCCGTCCATTCTGGTGCCGCTGCCCGGCGCCATCGACCAGGACCAGTTCGCCAATGCCGGCGTGCTCGCCGACGCGGGCGGCGCCATCCGCATCGCCCAGGCCGATTTTACGCCCGACCGTCTGGCCGCTGAAATCTCCGCGCTGGCCGGCGAGCCGTCGCGCCTGACGGCCATGGCGGCCGCGTCCCGCAAGGTCGGCCGGCTGGACGCGGCCGAGCGACTGGCCGATCTGGTCGCGAAAGTGGCCAAAATCGGCTAGGCCGGCTGTCTGATTTCGAGCGTTTTTCCTCGAACTGGGCTTGTCCCGGCCACCCCCGTCTGTTTGAAGAGCCGGGAATGCCCCGGACCTAGCGAGATAGAGACGCCCCATGAGATTGCCGCGCGAGATCGGCCCCATCCATTTTGTCGGCATCGGCGGCATCGGCATGAGCGGCATCGCCGAGGTGCTGTGCAATCTCGGCTACACCGTGCAGGGCTCCGACGCCTCCGAGAGCGCCAACGTCAACCGGCTGCGTGAAAAGGGCATCACCATCCATGTCGGCCACAAGGCCGAGAACGTGGCCGGCGCCGACGTGCTGGTGGTCTCCACCGCCATCAAGCGCGACAATCCGGAACTGATGGCCGCGCGGGCACAGCGCATTCCCGTGGTGCGCCGTGCCGAGATGTTGGCCGAGTTGATGCGGCTGAAAAGCTGCGTCGCCATCGCCGGCACCCACGGCAAGACCACGACGACCTCGATGGTCGCAGCACTGCTCGACGCCGGTGATCTCGATCCCACCGTGATCAACGGCGGCATCATCAATGCCTACGGCACCAATGCGCGGCTCGGCGCTGGCGAGTGGATGGTGGTCGAGGCCGACGAGAGCGACGGCACCTTCCTCAAGCTGCCGGCCGACGTCGCCATCGTCACCAATGTCGATCCCGAGCACCTCGATCACTTCAAGACCTTCGACGCCGTGCAGGACGCGTTTCGCCACTTTGTCGAGAACGTGCCGTTCTACGGCTTTGCCGTGATGTGCATCGATCATCCCGTGGTGCAGACCATCGTCGGCAAGATCGAGGACCGCCGCATCATCACCTACGGGCAGAATCCGCAGGCTGATGCGCGCCTCGTCGATCTCAAGCCGGCCAATGGCGGCTCGGCCTTCAAGGTCACGTTCCGCGACCGCAAGGCCGACACCGTGCACGAGATCGACAACCTGATGCTGCCGATGCCGGGCCGCCACAACGCGTTGAACGCGACTGCGGCGATTGCCGTGGCGCATGAACTCGGCATGTCCGACGAAGCGATCCGCAAGGCCATCGCCGGCTTCGGCGGCGTCAAGCGCCGCTTCACCAAGACCGGCGAGTGGAACGGCGTCACCATCATCGACGACTACGGCCACCATCCCGTCGAGATCACCGCGGTGCTCCGCGCCGCGCGCGAGTCGACCGCCGGCAAGGTGATCGCCGTGGTGCAGCCGCATCGCTACACGCGGCTGCAGTCGCTGTTCGAGGAATTCTGCACCTGCTTCAACGACGCCGACACCGTGATCGTCGCCGACGTCTATCCCGCCGGCGAAGCACCCATCGAGGGCATCGACCGCGACCACTTCGTGCTTGGTCTTCGCGCGCATGGTCATCGCGAAGTGATTGCGCTGCCGGAGTCGGCGGCGCTCGCGGGACTGGTGGCGGGCGTCGCGAAGTCCGGGGACACGGTGGTGTGCCTCGGTGCCGGCAACATCACGCAATGGGCCTACGCGCTGCCGAACGAGTTGAAGGCGCTGGGGTAGGGCGGTGATGTTGCACACCAACCCTGCCGCCCGCACCTGCGCGCTCCCTGCCCCCTCGGGGGGAGGGTTGGGGAGAGGGGGAGCCACAGCGGCGATCCCTCTGTGGCGGGCCCACAAACCGCGCCGCCGGGCCCCCCACCCCCCCCCGGGGGGGGGGGGGTGTGGGCGTGGGGAGGGGATGTTT
>JBEVEC010000192.1:0-4550 GCA_040512975.1 Tardiphaga sp.
GCCTTCCACTTCGGCGACTGGATCAGGACGTCGATCTGCAAGCTTTGCTTCCTCCCCCGCCTCAAAATCTTTTCCCTCCCCCGCATAGCCCGTCGAAGACGGGCGTGAACGCCCTTTCGCGGGGGAGGGTCAGGGTGGGGGCGCCTCCCCAACCGCCGACGTCACGTGGGGCTCCCCCACCCCGGCCCTCCCCCGCAAGTGCGGGAGAGGGAGCTATAGCATTTCTGGTACCCAAAAGACCCGATCATGATCCTCTTTCCCGCCATCGACCTCAAAAACGGCCAGTGCGTTCGCCTCGAACAAGGCGACATGGCGCGCGCCACCGTGTTCAACCTCGATCCCGCCGCACAGGCGAAATCGTTCGAGGATCAGGGCTTCGAATATCTCCATGTCGTCGATCTCGACGGTGCGTTTGCCGGCAAGCCGGTGAACGCGCAGGCGGTCGAAGCGATGCTGACGCGGGTGAAATTTCCGGTGCAGCTCGGCGGCGGCATCCGCGATCTCGCGACCATCGAAGCCTGGCTGTCGAAAGGCATCACCCGCGTCATCATCGGCACGGCAGCGGTGCGCGATCCCGCGCTGGTGAAAGAAGCTGCGCGGAAATTTCCGGGTCGCGTCGCCGTCGGCCTCGATGCGCGCGACGGCAATGTCGCGGTGGAAGGCTGGGCGGAGACCTCTACCGTCACCGCACTGGAGATCGCGCAGCGGTTCGAGGATGCCGGCGTCGCCGCGATCATCTTCACCGACAGTGCGCGGGATGGTCTGCTCAAGGGCATCAACTGGGATGCGACCATCGCGCTCGCCGATGCGATTTCGATCCCGGTGATCGCGTCCGGCGGTCTCGCCTCGATCGACGACATCAAGGCGATACTCGAACCGCGCGCATCGAAGCTCGAAGGCGCCATTTCCGGCCGTGCATTATATGATGGCCGCATCGATCCCGCGGAAGCGCTCGCTCTGATCAAGGCCGCATAGGACAAAACCATGTTCAAGGTCCGCGTCATTCCCTGCCTCGACGTCAAGGACGGCCGCGTCGTCAAGGGCGTCAATTTCGTCGATCTGCGCGACGCCGGCGATCCCGTCGAAGCCGCCATTGCCTATGACGCTGCCGGTGCGGACGAGCTGACGTTTCTCGACATCAACGCGACCCATGAAAACCGCGGCACCATGATGGATGTGGTCCGCCGCACGGCGGAAGCCTGCTTCATGCCGCTGACGGTCGGCGGTGGTGTTCGCACCGTCGATGATATCAAGGCGCTGCTGCGCGCGGGCGCCGACAAGGTGTCGATCAACTCGGCGGCGGTGGCCAACAAGCTGTTCGTAAAGGAAGCCGCGGAAAAATTCGGCGACCAGTGCATCGTTGTCGCCATCGACGCCAAGCGCGCCGGCTCGCGTTGGGAAATCTTCACCCATGGCGGCCGCAAATCGACCGGGATCGATGCCATCGAATTCGCCCAGGAGGTGGTCTCGCTCGGCGCCGGTGAAATCCTGTTGACCTCGATGGACCGCGACGGCACCCGCACCGGATTCGACATCGAGCTGACCCGCGCCATTGCCGACAGCGTCGCGGTGCCGGTGATCGCCTCGGGTGGCGTCGGTAACCTCGATCACCTGGTCGACGGTATCAGGTCCGGTCACGCCACCGCGGTGCTGGCCGCCTCGATTTTTCACTTCGGTGAATTTACCATCCGCCAGGCCAAGGATCACATGACGCGCGCCGGGCTGCCGATGCGGCTCGATCCGTAACGAGGTCAACAGATGCCCTTCACGCTTCACGATCTCGCCGCCACCATCGATGCCCGCGCCGCCGCGGCCGATGGTGAAACCTCCTATACGAAGAAGCTGCTCGACAAAGGCGCCGTGCATTGCGCGAAGAAATTTGGTGAGGAGGCCGTCGAGGCCGTTATCGCTGCTGTCGATGACGACCGCACCGATCTCATCAATGAAAGCGCCGACGTGCTGTTTCATCTGCTGGTGTTGCTGAAGTCGCGCGGTATCACGCTTCAGGACGTCGAGGCGGCGCTCGGCGCACGCACGCAACAATCGGGACTACAAGAAAAAGCGTCGCGCAAAAGCGACTGACGAAGCAGACCGACCAGGTCGCTGGCTTCATAGACGGGACACTCTGATGGACACGCGGGCACCCGAGCAGAAATACGATCCATATCGCAACTATCCCCGCGCCAAGTGGGCGAAGTTGCGCGACGACATGCCGATGGCACTGAACGCCGATGAAATCGCGGCGCTGCGCTCGATGCATGATCGCCTCGACCTGCGCGAGGTCGAGGAAATCTATCTGCCGCTGTCGCGTCTGCTGTCGATGTATGTCGGCGCGCATCAGCGTCTCTATGTGGCGCAGCGCAAGTTCCTCGGCATCGAGGATCGCAAGATGCCCTATATCATCGGCGTTGCCGGCTCGGTGGCGGTCGGCAAATCCACCACGGCCCGCGTGTTGCAGGCGCTGCTGGCGCGCTGGTCACCGAAGCCGAAGGTCGATCTGATCACGACCGACGGCTTCCTGTTTCCGAATGCGGTGCTCGAGCGCAACGGCATCATGCAGAAAAAGGGCTTCCCGGAGAGCTATGACCTGCCATTGCTGCTACAGTTTCTCAGCGACATCAAAGCCGGCCGCACCAATGTCCGCGCCCCCGTCTATTCGCATCTGACCTACGACATCGTGCCGGGCAAGTTCGTCGAGATCGACCAGCCCGACATCCTGATCGTCGAAGGCGTGAACGTGCTGCAGGCAGGCCGGCTACCGCGCGACGGCAAGGCGGTGCCGGTGGTGTCCGACTTCTTCGACTTCTCGGTTTATATTGACGCCGATGAGCCGGCGCTCCGCGAATGGTATGTGAAGCGCTTCCTGGCGCTGCGCGACACCGCGTTCCACGACAAGCGATCCTATTTCAATCGCTACGCGCTGCTGTCCGACGAAGAAGCGACCGCAACGGCGCTGGCGATCTGGGAACGGACCAACCTCGCCAATCTCGAAGATAATATTTTGCCGACGCGGCCGCGGGCGACGTTGATCCTGAAGAAAGGCGCCGACCACGTGATCGAGAACGTGGCGTTGCGGAGGCTGTAAGCCCTCATCCTGAGGAGCCGCGAAGCGGCGTCTCGAAGGATGGCGGCAAGCGCGGTGCTTCACCAACTCATGGTTCGAGACGCGCGCGAGATGCGCGCTCCTCACCATGAGGGACTGAGCAATCAGCGTTTACTCAAGCCGCCTTCGCCTCGCCGCCGAAATGTTCGATATATCGCGCGCCGATCGCCGACACCGGCATCACGATCAGCACGTCGGTGGTGCCGAACTGATGATCGATCACCGCGCCGTCGCCGATCATGGCGCCGAGGCGCAGATAGCCTTTGATCAGCGGTGGGAGCGCGCGCAGCGCTGCTTTCCGATCGATGGTCTCCATCGGCATCCGGTTCATCTCGACATAACGCGAGTCATGCGCACGGGCCCGCCATGGCTCCGGCGCTCGGGCATGGTGATGCAGGAACGACAGCGGCAACGCCAGCCGATCCGGGTCGGTGCCGTCAAAGCTGGCACAGCCGATCATCACGTCGAAGCGGTTCTGTTTCACATAGCTCCAGATGCCCTGCCACAGCAGTTCAACAGTGCGCTTGGTACGGTAGCGCTCGAGCACGCAGGAGCGGCCGAGTTCGAGAAAGCGCAGCCCGCGATGCGCGTTCAACATGGCGTCGAGATCGAATTCATTCTGTGTGTAGAAGCCGCCATGCCGCGTGGCCATGTCATGGCGGAGCAGCCGATAGGTGCCGACCACGGGCTGTCGGCCCGACAGCGTCGGCTTGGCGGCATGATCGATGACCAGCAGATGATCGCAGATCTTGTCGAACGCATCTTTATCACGGCGCGCCAGCATGGTGGTGGCATCGGCGATGGCGGTGCCGTTTTTGTAAAACACCTTGTAACGCAGGCGCTGCGCACGCTTCACGTCGCGCTTGTCCTGGGCGAGGCGGACTTCCAGCGGACCCATGCGGCCGAGCGACGGTGCGCCATTTGGATTGACATTGGCTGGCTCGAAATGAAATGGCGGCTTGAACCAGGTAATCGCACTCTGCGCGGCAAGCGCCATGTTGTGCGGCCGCAGCATCTGCATCATGCCCGGCTTGACCAAACCTGGCTTGATCATGTCCGGCGTCGGTCGACCGAGTTCGTTGCCCTGCATAGCCAATCCCCGACTTCACCCCCGGCCGCGGTCAGCCCCACGCGAATCGACGCGGCCCGTCCGCATCAGACATCACGGCTGACCGACAGGGGTGTGACGGGTGTGTTGCGGGGGTGTGACAGAGGGGGTTGGGAAAGGAATTACGCCGCGATATGCCGCCCGGCGGCTAGATGGCTCAGCGCTTGTTCGAGTTTGTCGCGGTCCAGCGGCTTGAGCAGGAAGCCATCCATGCCGGCTTCGAAACAGGCGTAACGATCTTCCACCAGCGTATTCGCCGTCAGCGCCAGAATCGGCGTGCGGCGGACACGCTGGCCGGCTTCAAGGGCGCGGATGCGCTTGGCGGCTGCGATGCCGTCG
>JBEVEC010000213.1:0-4652 GCA_040512975.1 Tardiphaga sp.
TGCGGGTCAGCGAGCGGTGGTCGACGAGGTCGTTAAGGTCCTTGCGGATGGTCTGGGCGGACACCTCGAAGCGGCGCACCAGGTCATCGACCATCACACGCCCGAAAGCGCGGGCGTGATTCAGGATTTCGGATTGGCGGTGAGGAAGATTGACGGACACGGCAGCACCTCAAAACAATGCGCCATGGTGCTGGTGTTGGCAGGCCCGGTCAACGCGGGAGGCGACTGCCTCCCGGCCATGACCGAAATCGTCGCCTATGCCTTACGCGGCGGCAGTCAGCGTGCCCTGGGTGGCGAACTGGAAAGCGGCGCGCTCTGCTTCGCGGGCGTTACGAAACAGCTGGCCTTCCATCGGGTTGAACTTATGCGATGCCGCGAAAAACCGGAAACCCTCGGGATCGCGAACCACGATCCCCGCCGCCTGCGAGCTGACTTCAATAATGTAAGTATCTGACATGGAGGCCCCCTTACGCAACGCTCTGCATATTCCGGGCCACTAATTCCGGCGGCGGGAGATGGTTCCGGCGTCAGGTCGAAATCGGCGCGTCCCTGCGCGTAATGACCTGTGGCCGGCCCTCGTCGTCGATCGAGACGTAAGTGAAGTTGCCGTCGGTCACGAGGATCGAATGGCTTTCCTTGCGTCTCAGGACCCAGGCTTCGATATGAACGGTGATCGAGGTTTTTCCGAGCCGAACGAGTGTCGCATGTACGGAAACAACGTCACCAATATAGACAGCCTTGCGGAAATTCATGGCGTCGATGGCCACGGTCACGGTGCGCGTCTGTGCAAGCTTGGAGGCGAAGATGCCGCCGCCGAGGTCCATCTGGCTGAGCAGCCAGCCGCCAAAAATGTCGCCGTTCTGGTTGGTATCGGCCGGCATCGCCAGCGTACGGATGGTGAGATCGCCGACCGGTTCGTCGGTCAGCCCGGTGGCGGGCTGGGTCGTTGCGTTCGTCATGAGCAAGGGTCTGCCGTTAATTGAGTCAGTTCTTCGGGAGTGCGAATCAGCGGAAGCTATCCCAGCCTTCGTCGGGTGCGAAGCGATCCCCATGTTTGGCCGCCAGCGTGCGCAGCGTCGCGACGATGTTATCGGCGCCGCGGGTGCGGGCGTAGTTCAGCGGACCGCCGCGGAACGGCGCATAGCCCGTGCCGAAGATCATCGCGCCGTCCACGGCATCGGCATTGTCGACGGTGCCCTCACGCAGGCAGGCGACGCAGACATTGGACATCGGCAGGATCAGCCGGTCGATCATCTCCTGGGTCGGGCGCGCGGTGGCCATGGCGCCGGCGCCCTTGTCGGCCTTGCCGTCACGCCAGGTGTAGAAGCCGCGGCCGGTCTTGCGCCCCAACTCGCCCTTGGCGACCTTCTCGCGCAGCCAGGCCGGCGTCGGCGGCAGCAGGTCGCCGAATTTCGAGCGAAGCATATCGCCAACGGCGAGGCAGATATCGAGCCCGACCTGATCGGCGAGTTCGATCGGCCCCATCGGCATGCCGAACTGCTCGGCCGCGGCATCGATGGTGGTGGGATCGATCTTTTCGTCGAGCATCACCATGGCTTCGAGCATGTAGGGTGTCAGCGCGCGGTTGACGAGGAAGCCCGGCGAACTCTTCACCGGCAGCGGCAGCCGGTCGATGGCGCCGACAAAGGCCATGGCCCTGGCCAGCAGCGCCGGATCGACGCCGTCATGGCTGACCACCTCGACCAGTTGCAGCCGCGACACCGGATTGAAGAAATGCAGGCCGAGCAGCCGCTCGGGCCGGGCCAGCGTGGTTCGCAGATCCTGCAGCGGGATGCTTGACGTGTTGGTGGCCAGGATCGCATCGGGCTTCATGCGCGGCTCAAGGGCGGCATAGACCTGCTGCTTGAGCTCGAGCTTCTCCGACACCGCCTCGATGATCAGGTCGGCGGAGCGCACGCCCTTGCCGTCCATGTCGGGGATCAGCCAGTCGAGCGCATCGCGCACGCCGGTGCGCTTGCGGATGATCTTGCCGAACAGATCCGCCGCGCGCTGGATCGCGCCGGCGATCGGCTCCGGCTTCATGTCCGCCAGCGTGACGCGCAGGCCCTGATGCGCACACCAGGCTGCGATGTCGCCGCCCATGGCGCCGGCGCCGATGACATGGACATGCCTGATGGTGCTGCCGTGGCCGGCGAGCTTCTTGATCTGCTCGCGCAGGAAGAACACGCGGATCAGGTTTTGCGCCGCCGGCGTCACCATCAGCTCGGCGAACGAGCGCTTCTCGGCATTCAGCATCGCCGCGCGATCGCCGCCGTGCTTTTCCCACAGCGCGATCAGGGCATAGGGCGCGGGATAGTGCTCGCGCGGCGCGGTCTTGGCTGCTTCCGCGACCATGCGCGAGGCCAGGATGCCGCGCACCGGCGAGAAGTTCATAAGCGGGATCAGCGGACTTCGCCTGGCGCGCTTGAGCCGGCCGAACAGCGCATCCTTCACCGCGCTGCGAACGTGACGCTCCTGTGTCACCGCATCCACCAGGCCCAGCGCCTTCGCCTTGCGCGCGTCGATTGTCTTGCCGGTCAGCATCAGGGTCATGGCCTGCAGCGGGCTGACCAGATGGGTGAAGCGCGCGGTGCCGCCGAGGCCCGGATGCAGGCCGAGCATCACTTCGGGAAATCCGAACCGCGCATCCTCGATAGCGATGCGCATCTGGCAGGCCAGCGCCACTTCGAGGCCGCCGCCGAGGCAGAAGCTGTGGATCACGGCGACGGTCGGGATCTTCAGGGCTTCAAAGCGGTCGATCACCGCATGGGCGTGGCCGATCTGCGTCTCCACCGCCAGCGCGTCGCTGGCGCCGCGGAATTCATTGACGTCGGCGCCGGCGATGAAGCCGGACGGTTTGGCCGAACGGATGACAATACCCGCCGGGCGCTCCGCTTCCAGCACCGTCAGCATGGCGTCAAACTCTTCCAGCACATCGGCCGACAACGTATTGGCGCTGGCATTGGCGCGGTCGAACAGCAGCCAGGCGATGCCGTCGGCGTCGCGGGTAAGCTTGAAATTGCGGTAGGTGCCCGATGCGTCGGGCGTCGGCCCGAGCTCCAGCACGCGATCCTTGAGAACGGTCATGATCTGGCTGTCCATGATCGCCCTCACACCGTCTCGATCAGCATGGCGCCGCCGAGCCCGCCGCCGATGCATTCGGTGGCGATGCCGCGTCGGGTGCCAAGGCGCTTCATGGCATTGACCAGATGCAGCACGATGCGGTTGCCCGAGGTGCCGACGGGATGGCCGAGGCTGATGGCGCCGCCGTCCACGTTGAGCTTGCTGCGGTCGAGTTCGCCCGCCGCGCCGTCGAGGCCGAGCACTTCGCGGCAGAATTGGTCGTCGTTCCAGGCGGCCAGGCAGCCGAGCACCTGGGTGGCGAAAGCCTCGTTCAATTCCCAGGTCTCGATGTCATCAAGCGACAATTGATGCTTCTTCAAAAGCGCGGTCGCGCTCAGCACGGGGCCGAGCCCCATGATCGCGGGATCGAGCGCCGACCAGTGGCTGTCGACGATGACGGCCTGCGGCGTCAGGCCATGCTTTGCCACGGCTTCCTCGGAAGCAAGGATCGTCCATGACGCGCCATCGGTGATCTGCGAGGAATTGCCGGCGGTGACACGGCCCCACGGGCGCTCGAATACCGGCTTGAGCTTGCCGAGCTTCTCCACCGACGAGTCCGCGCGCACGCCGTCGTCGTGGTCGTAGAACTGGCCCTTGCGATCGAAGGCCGGCTCGACTTCGCCCATCAGCCAGCCCTGCTGCTGCGCATGCGCAAGGCGCCAATGACTTTCGACCGCATAGGCATCGGACTGCTCGCGGGTGATGCCGAACAGGTGCCCGACATTTTCGGCGGTCTGGCCCATGTTGAGTTCGGTGATCGGATCGGTCAGCCCGCGCTCGAGCCCGATGATCGGCTTGAAGAACGACGGCCGCGTTTTGGCAAAGGCAGCAAGCTTGGCGACGATGCCCTTGGCGGAGGCCAACCCGGCGAACCAGCGCATGCCCTGCTGCGGCCAGACCAGCGGCGCGTAGCTCAGCGCCTCGGTGCCTCCAGCCAGAATGAGGTCGGCGCTGCCCTCCCGAATATACCGATAGCCCGTGTCGATCGACTGCATGCCGGAGCCGCAATTGATCTGCACGGTAAAGGCGACCATCTTCTCGCCCATGCCGAGCCGCAACGCCGCGACGCGCGCCGGGTTCATCTCGTCGGCGATGACGTTGACGCAGCCGAGGATCACCTGATCGAAGGCATCCGGCGCAAAGGTCTGCCGGGCCAGCAGCGGCCGCCCGCATTGCACGGCGAGGTCGACCGGGGTGAACGGCCCCGGGCCGCTGCGCGCCTTCAGGAAAGGCGTGCGGCTGCCGTCGATGATATAGACGGGTCGCGCCATCAGCTCGCCGCCCGCTGCGCGCCAAGCTCCTGGAAGAACTGGTGCACGTCAGCGGACTTCTTCTGGTGCGGCGACAGGTCTTCCGGCGCAAAATCGTCGACTGCGATCACGGCCGCCGCGGCCGCCTGCGCCGCGGCGAGTTGCTCGCCTTCGGCCTGGGTGATGACGCCTCGGGTCACGGCATCCTTCCAGTTTCTGATCTTCGCGGTGCGCAGGCGCTTGGCGATGTCGTCCGCCGCGGTGACCAGCGCAAACGCC
>JBEVEC010000286.1:0-6193 GCA_040512975.1 Tardiphaga sp.
ACCAGCGCGCGGGTGTTGTACGTCCCCGCCTGCACGGCGCCATAGGCGCCGGCCGTCATGATGGCGATGAGGTCGCCCGACTTGAGATGCGGCAGCGACCGGTCGAGCGCGAGATAGTCGCCGGTCTCGCACACCGGGCCGACCACGTCGGCCATCATGGTGGCATCGCCGGGCGCAGGCTCCGCTACCGGCAGGATCTCGTGATAGGCCTCGTACAGCGTCGGCCGGATCAGGTCGTTCATGGCGGCGTCGATGATCACGAACGTCTTGCCGTCGCCGTGCTTCACATAGATCACGCGCGCGACCAGGATGCCGGCATTGCCGACGATCATGCGGCCGGGCTCGAACATCAGCGTGGCGCCGAGATTGTGGGTGACGCGCTTGACCATCGCCGCATAGGCCGCGGGCTCCGGCGGCACCGCGCGGTCTTCGTAATAGGGAATGCCGAGGCCGCCGCCGAAATCGACGTGGTCGATCACATGGCCGTCGCCACGCAGCACCGTGACGAAATCCGACAGGATGCGGAACGCCTGCTCCATCGGGCCGAGATCGGTGATCTGGCTGCCGATATGCATGTCGACGCCGGTGACCCGGATGCCCGGCAGCTTCGCTGCGCGGGCGTAGACCTCGCGCGCCTTGCTGATCGGAATGCCGAACTTGTTTTCCGACTTGCCGGTGGAGATCTTGGCGTGGGTGCCGGAATCGACGTCCGGATTGACGCGGATCGAGATGCGCGCCACGCGGCCCATCTCGCCGGCGATCTGCGACAGCAGTTCGAGCTCGGGCTCCGACTCGACGTTCAGGCAGAGGATGTCTTCGGCAAGGGCGGCGCGCAGCTCATCGGCAGTCTTGCCGACGCCGGAGAACACGATCTTGCCGGCGGGAATGCCGGCCGCCAGCGCGCGCTTCAATTCGCCGCCGGATACCACGTCGGCGCCGGCGCCGAGCTTCGCCAAAGTGCGCAGCACCGACTGGTTGGAATTGGCCTTCATGGCGTAGCACACCAGCACCTTGGTATCGGCGAAGGCGTCGGAGAACACCCGGAAATGGCGCTCCAGCGTCGCGGTGGAATAGCAGTAGAACGGCGTGCCGACGGCCTCGGCCATTTCGGCAATATCCACGCCCTCGGCGTGCAGCACGCCGTCGCGGTAGTCGAAATGGCGCATGGCGCTTAGTCCAGGATGGGGTCGAGCAGGAACGACTTCTTGCGGCCGCGGGTGGCCTGGGCCTCGTCGGTCGGATTGACGGGCGAAAAAAGTGCGTTGCCTTTGTTGGCCGCCGTGTTGGCGTCCGGATCGGCCGACGGCGTCGCGGTGCCCAGCGGCTGCGTGTTGGACGCCTGCGGCGGCAGGTCGAGGCCGCCCTTGCGGCCGCAGCCGGCCAGCGCCAGCGCGGAAGCGGTCAGAACGAGAAGGGCCCATCGCGCGGACGCAGGGCGGGTCGAACTAGTCACGGCGGAATCCCCAAATGCGGGCGCAGCATACAAAGATTGGCGGGCCGTGGCGAGAGGCCCCGGCAGATTGAATTTTACTGTGGCCGCGGCGCTCAGCCCAATTTTCGCTCTTTTTCCAGCCGCTTGAGCCAGGCTTTTGCCTGCGCCTTGACGTTCTTCGGCGCGGTGCCGCCAAAACTGACGCGGCTTTTGACCGAGGATTCCACCGACAGCACCGCCATCACCTCCGCGGTGATCTTCGGCTCGACCGCCTGCATCTCCTTGAGCGGGAGTTCGTGCAGCGCCACGCCCGCCTTGGTGGCAAGGCCGACGATGCGGCCGGTGACGTGATGGGCGTCGCGAAACGGCATCTTCAGGGCGCGAACCAGCCAGTCGGCCAGATCGGTCGCGGTGGCATAGCCCTCGCCCGCGGCGGCCTTCATGCGCTCCTCGTTGGGCACGAGGTCGCGGACCATGCCGGCAATGGCGCGGATCGCCAGCGACAGTGCCGAATAGGCCTCCATCGCGCCGGCCTTGTCCTCCTGCATGTCCTTTTGATAGGCCAGCGGCAGGCCCTTCATGACGATCAGCAGCCCGGTGAGCGACCCGATGACGCGGCCGGTCTTGGCGCGCACCAGTTCGGCGGCATCGGGATTGCGCTTCTGCGGCATGATCGAGGAGCCGGTGGTGAACTTGTCCGAAAGCCGCACCAGACCGACCAGCGGCGACGTCCAGATCACGATCTCCTCGGCGAAGCGCGACAGATGCACGGCGGCGATCGAGGCCGCCGACAGCGTCTCCAGCACGAAATCGCGGTCCGACACGGCGTCGAGCGAATTGGCCATCGGGCGGTCGAAGCCGAGCGCCTTGGCGGTGGCGTGGCGGTCGATCGGGAACGAGGTGCCGGCCAGCGCGGCCGCACCGAGCGGGCTCTCGTTAAGCCGCTTGCGGGCATCGGCGAAGCGGCCACGGTCGCGCGACACCATTTCCACAGAGGCCATCAGATGATGGCCGAAGGTCACCGGCTGCGCGGTCTGCAGATGGGTGAAGCCCGGCATCACCGTATCGGCATGCTCGAGCGCCCGGTCGACCAGCGCGCGCTGCAGCGAGGCGAAAGCGCTGTCGAGCTCGTCGATGGTGTCGCGCACGAACAGGCGGAAATCCGTCGCCACCTGGTCGTTGCGCGAGCGCGCGGTGTGCAGCCGCCCGGAGGCCGGGCCGATCAATTCGCCGAGCCGGCTCTCGACATTCATATGGATGTCTTCGAGGGCGCGCTTGAAGGTGAAGTCGCCCTTGGAGATTTCTGACAGGATCGTGTCTAGACCACCCGCGATATTTTTCGCATCTTTTGCAGTGATGATGCCCTGCGCCGCCAGCATCGCAGCATGGGCTTTGGACGCGGTGATGTCCTGGGCATAGAGGTGGCGGTCGACGTCGATGGAGACATTGATCTCCTCCATGATGGCGTCGGGGCTTTCGTCGAACAGCCCGCCCCACATCTTGTTGCTGGTGGTGCCGCCTTTGTTATCGCCGCCCCTGTTGACGCCGCCCTTGTTCAAGTCTTTGCCTGAAGCCATGAATGGTCACTCGTCCCGCCTGCAGCCGGCCATCGGCCCCGCTGCTGATCCCAATTGCGCCACTGCATAGCCGTATCTGATACCGGATGACAAACCCTATGCCCGACCAGCCCGCCCCCCGCTCCGCCAATCGTCGCCTGCTCGTGCTTGGCGCGGTGCTGGTGGGCGCCGTGATCGGCTATGGTGCGGTGGCCAATCTGGACCGGCTGTGGCCGCGCGCCGCCGCAGGCGACCCGACCTGCGCGCCGGCGGTGGCGCTGTCGAAGAAATTGGAGCCGCTGGCGCGCGGCGAGGTCGCCGCGCTGACCATGGCCAAGGCCCCTCTCAAGCTGCCCGACCTGACCTTCAAGGACGCCGACGGCCAGGACAAGAAGCTGTCCGACTGGCGCGGGCGCACCGTGCTGGTGAACCTGTGGGCGACCTGGTGCGTGCCGTGCCGCAAGGAGATGCCGGCGCTCGACGGCCTCGAGACCAAGCTCGGCGGCCAGGATTTCCAGGTGGTGGCGATCAACATCGACACCCGCGACGCCGATAAGCCGAAGGCGTTCCTGAAGGACGGCAACCTGACCCGGCTGGACTACTTCACGGATTCGTCGGCCAAGGTGTTCCAGGACCTCAAGGCCATCGGCCGCGCGCTGGGCATGCCGACCTCGGTGCTGGTCGACGGCAAAGGCTGCGAAATCGCCACCATCGCCGGCCCCGCCGAATGGAACAGCGACGACGCGGTCAAGCTGATCAAAGCCGCGGCGGTGCCGAAGGCAGCAGCGTTTTAAATCGCGCCGCTCCCCTCGGTCGATGCCGCACCGCTGCGCGACAGCGACACCAATAGCGCGCCTGCCAGCGTCGCTGCGGCGAGATAGCCGATGGCGCCATAGGGGCCAAAACCGTCCACCAGAATGCCGCCGACCACCGCGCCGACGGTGATCGCGACCTGGAACGCCGAGACCAGCAGGCCGCCCGCCGATTCGGCTTCGTCCGAAGCCACACGGACCATCCATGTCTGGAAACCGACCGGCAGCACCCCGAAGGCAAAACCCCAGATGCCGACGGCAATGCCGGCAATTAGACCCGAGCCGCCGAACATCAGCAGCACCAGCGCCAGCACGGCGATGGCCGCCGAGCCCGAGACGATCGCAAGCTTCGCGCTGCGCGCCACCAGGGCCCCGCCTGCGAAATTGCCGAAGAAACCGCCGACGCCATAGGCTAGTAGGACCAACGAGATCGCCGTCACCGGTAGCTTCGGCACCTGTTCGAGGAAGTGCCGCACATAAGTGAAGCCGGCGAAATGGCCGGAGATGCTGACGGCGATCGCCAGCATCACCAGGCGGACGCTCGGCCGGCGCATCAGCACGAACAGCGTGCGCACATCCGGCGAGGTGAGCGGCGGCAGGCGCGGCAGTGTCAGCATCTGGAACACGAGCACAACGGCGGCAACCGCAGCCGCGAGCAGGAACACGTTCCGCCAGCCCCAGAGATCACCAAGATAGGCCCCGATCGGCGCCGAGCTGACGGTGGCGATCGACACCCCGCTGAAGATCAGCGAGATCGCCCGCGGCAGCGCGTCCGCAGGCACCAGCCGCATGGCGGTGGCAGTGGCCATGGCCCAGAAACCGCTGAGGCTGATGCCGAGCAGCACGCGGGCGAACAGCAAGATGGTCAGGTTGCCGGCGGTGGCCGACAGCAGGTTGGAGACGATCAGCAGCACCGTGAGCAGCCACAGCACGACGCGGCGGTCCATCGCGCGTGTCACGATGGCCATCGCCAGCCCGGCGACGATCCCGACAAGAGAGGTCGCCGTGACCACCTGCCCGGCTGCCCCGACCGAGACGCCGAGATCGGTGGCAATCGGCGTCAGCAGGCTGGCCGGCAGGAATTCGGCTGTCACCTGGCTGAACGCGCCCAGCATCAGGGAGACGACGGCTGCCCAGGCGGGAGCCGCCTGTTCGTGGTCGACGGGAGAAATATCGGCATCGAGCGCAGCGCTCGCGGAATCGGTCATGGCAGTCTCCAACGGGAGCGCGAAGATGGACGTTGCCTGCTGGAGTATCCATGCTAGAAAACCCGTAATGCTTGATCATTCGTCCAGAGATGCCGTAACGCACCCGCTGACCGAGATGCTCCGGGGCCTCAAGCTCGAGGGTGTGGATTACACGCGCTGCTGGATGACGGCGCCG
The DNA here is from genome assembly GCA_040512975.1 of Tardiphaga sp. Classification (GTDB taxonomy): domain Bacteria; phylum Pseudomonadota; class Alphaproteobacteria; order Rhizobiales; family Xanthobacteraceae; genus Tardiphaga. Next base: position 5,184 of record JBEVEC010000286.1, read on the forward strand.
TGGGGACTTTCCTTTCCGGCGCAGCCCAAGGCGCAATTCCACTTTGTCGCCGGTCGCGGCTGCTGGCTGCGCACGACGGACACCCCTTGGATCCGGCTCGAGGAGGGCGACGCCGTCCTGCTGCCGCGCGGCGCCGAGCACGCGCTGGCGAGTTCACCCGACGCCTTCCCGGCGCCGGTCGAGAACTGCCGGTTTGAGCCGGTGTGCTGCGGCATCCTCGACACCTGCAGCGGCGGCAAAGGCGACGAGACCGTGCTGTTCGGCGCCGGCATGCGTTTCAACCTCGACAGCCAGCATCCCCTTTTGCTGATGATGCCCGAGCTGATGCAGATGCACGAACTCGCCACCGACGAGCCCGCCATCCCGCATCTGCTGGAAGCCATGACTGCCGAACTGGCGCTGGACCGCGTCGGGGCCGGCGGGATGCTGACGCGGCTGGCCGATGTCGTCGCCGCGGCACTGATCCGCAACTGGGTGGAGAAAGGCTGCGGCTCCGAGGGTTGGATCGCGGCAGCGCGCGACCCCGGTATCGGGCGCGTTCTCGCGGCGGTCCATCGCGATCCGACAAGGGACTGGACCGTCGAGGCACTGGCAGACGTCATGCACGCGTCGCGCTCGGCATTTGCGCTGCGCTTCGCCCATGTGGTCGGCCAGACACCGGCTAGGTATGTCGCACAGTTGCGGATGCAGGAAGCCAAGCAGTGGCTGGTTCGCGACCGCCTGAAGATCGCGGTTGTCGCACGCCGGCTGGGCTATGAATCGGAAGCCGCGTTCAGCCGTGCCTTCAAGCGCATCATCGGCGCGCCGCCGAGCCATTTTCGCGCGACACCGACGGCGGCCGCCAACGGCGAACGGCCGGGTGCAACGGCGCTTTAAGCCGCGATATCGAGATTGCCGCCGACGCCGGCGGCCAGATTGGCCTGCGACGATTGCTGCGCGGCACCGAGCAGCGTCAGCACCGTGGATTTCTCCAAGTCGGCGTTGTTCTTCATGATCGCAGTGCCGATCTG
>JBEVEC010000330.1:0-13400 GCA_040512975.1 Tardiphaga sp.
CCGTTCGTGTTCGTCTGCGATCCGCAGGGCGTCGGCCTGCTGCTCAACATTCCCAAGGGCGGCACGTGGGTGGACATCGTGGAGATCACCTTCAAGACCACCTGCGGCTTGCTGGCGCTCGCCGCCGTCGCGCAGAACTGGGCGCTGCGGCTAAACACCCCGGTCGAGCGCGGCCTGCTGCTGCTGGCGGGACTGCTGCTGGTATTCCCGAGCCTGATCGAGGCGGTCATCGAATCCATGATCGGCCGCGACATCAGCTACACATTCGTGCCGGGCCTGATCATCGGCCTCGGCGTGCTGCTGTGGCAGATGCGCACGCGGGCGCCGGCGCGCCCGGTATTGACGACTTAAACCAACAAACAAAAATCCAAGGGAGCAAACCATGACGAACGGTTCGAAGACGGGCTTGAAGACGAAAACGGCGGCGCTGGCCACGGCGCTGATCGCGGCGCTGGCGCTGGCCGGCAGCGTCCATGCGCAGCAGAAGACCATGGCAATCGGCACCGGCGGCACCGGCGGCGTCTACTACCCGCTCGGCGGCGCCATCGCCAATGTGCTGTCGAAGGCGCTGCCCAACACCCAGGCCACGGCGGAAGTCACCGGCGGCTCGGTCGATAACCTCAAGCTGATCGCGTCGGGCCAGAGCGAATTCGGTTTCAGCATGGCCGATGCCGCGCTCGATGCCTTCAACGGCCAGGACAAGTTCAAGAGCGCCAAGGTGCCGCTGCAGACCCTGCTGGTGGTCTATCCGAACCGCATGCATGTGGTGACCGTGGACGGCGCCGGCATCGAGAAGATGTCGGACCTCAAGGGCAAGCGCGTTTCCACGGGATCGCCGGGCGGCGCCACCGAGGTGATGGCCTTCCGCGTCATCGAGGCCGCCGGCCTCGACAAGGACAAGGACATGAAGCGCGAGCGCCTCGGCGTCGCCGAGAGCGTCAACGCCATCAAGGACCGCAAGATCGACGCCTTCTTCTGGGTCGGCGGCGTGCCCACCGCGGCGGTGACCGATCTCGCCGCAACACCGGGCATGAAGATCAAGTTCGTCGACCACGCCGACCTGGTCGAGAAGATGAACGCGAAATACGGCAAGCTGTATTCGGCCTCGACCATCGCCAAGAGCATCTATCCCGGCATGGACAAGGACAACGCCAATACGGAGGTCTGGAACATCATCGTCACCGGCAACAAGATGAGCGACGACGACGCCTACAGCATCGTCAAGACGCTGGTGGAGAAGAAGGCCGACATTGTCGCGGTTCACAAGGAAGCCGAGAGCTTCTCGCTGGCGAACCAGATCCAGGAGCGCTCACCGGTGCCGTTCCATCCCGGCGCGCTGAAGTATTTTAAGGAACAGGGCGTCGGGAAGTAGCATTATTTCCGTAGCCCGGATGGAGCGAAGCGTAATCCGGGGAAGCAGCTCCGCACATGGGGCGCCCCGGATTGCGCTGCGCTCCATCCGGGCTGCGGTCCCACTACCTTTTACCTTGGAACCGGATGGCACAGCCACCGTTGCTTGCCGGGCACTGTCGTGCCGCGAGGGGCAACGGTGCGCGACGCCAACAACACGGTCAAATATCCGCTCGATGCGCTGAATTTCTTTCTGGCCGATGTCCGCGACGGGCTTGGACCGTATCTGGCGATCTATCTGCTCACCGTGCAGAAATGGGACGAGGCCGCGATCGGCGCGGTGATGTCGGTGGCGGCGCTGGCCGGCATCGCGGCGCAGACGCCGGCCGGTGCGCTGATCGACAAGACCACCGCCAAGCGTGCGATCATCATCGTCGCGGCCATCATGGTCACGCTCGGTTCGGTGGTCCTGCCGCTCTATCCGGGCTTCCTGTTCGTGGCGACGACCCAGGCCGTGACCGGCGTCGCAGCGGCGGTGTTTGCGCCGGCGCTGGCGGCGATCACCCTCGGCATCGTAGGTCCGCGCGCCTTCGCCCGCCGCATCGGACGCAACGAGGCCTTCAACCACGCCGGCAACGCCGTGGCGGCTACGCTGGCTGGCATCCTCGCCTACGCCTTCGGGCCGATTGTCGTGTTCTGGCTGATGGCGGCGATGGCCGCGGCCAGTATCGTCGCCACGCTCGCGGTGCCGGCCGACGCCATCGATCATGAGGTCGCGCGCGGGCTGGACGACATCGACGCGCCCGAAGCCGAACCCGGCAAGGACCAGCCGTCCGGCTTTCGCGTGCTGCTTACCAACAAGCCGCTGCTGATCTTCGCCGCTGCCACCGTGCTGTTTCATTTCGCCAATGCGGCGATGCTGCCGCTGGTCGGCCAGAAGCTGGCGCTGGTGAACCGTGACCTCGGCACCACCCTGATGTCGGTCTGCATCGTCGCGGCCCAATTGGTGATGATCCCCGTGGCCGTCGTCGTCGGCCGCCATGCCGATGCCTGGGGACGCAAGCCGATCTTCGCCGTGGCCCTCGCCGTGCTGGCGCTGCGCGGCGTGCTGTATCCGCTGTCGGACAATCCGGCCTGGCTCGTCGGCGTGCAGACCCTCGACGGCATCGGCGCCGGCATCTTCGGCGCGCTGTTTCCGCTCATCGTCGCCGACCTCACCCGCGGCACCGGCCACTTCAATGTCAGCCAGGGCGCCATTGCCACCGCGGCGGGAATCGGCGGCGCGCTCAGCACCGCCTTTGCAGGATTGCTGGTGACCCTCGCCGGCTACAGCACCGCCTTCCTCGCGCTCGCCGCGATCTCCGCCGGCGGCTTCCTGATGTTCGTGCTGCTGATGCCGGAGACGCGACCATCCGACGCAGGCGACGCCACGTATCCAAATGTTTAAGGATGCCGGCGCATTGCGCTGGCAACCACAAATATAACTGGTTACCTTCGCGACAAAGCGTTCGCGCCAAGAACGCGGTGATCGGGAGAAAGCACGTGCTGTCAGTTGCGTGAATGATGAGCTGCTCGTCCCGGTCTTCGGGAGAGCCGCTGTGCCCGTCGCGCTTCCGCCCCGACCGACGACAACCGCCCGCGTCACGACGCCTGCGCCAGGCACTTATCCAGAGGACTGCTCCGAAATGTCGTCATCGACCCGACTGCCATCCCGCCGCTCCGTCATTCTTGGTGGCGCCGCCACGCTCGGCGCGCTGACGATCCTGTCGCGCCATGCCCGCGCCGCCGACGCCTGGCCGACCAAGCCGGTGAAATTCGTCGTGCCGTTCGCCGCCGGCGGAACCACCGACATCCTCGCCCGCGTTGTGGCGCAGAAGGTGTCGGAAGCCTACGGCCAACAGTTCATCGTCGAGAACAGGCCTGGCGCAGGCGGCAACATCGCCGCCGACTTCGTCGCCAAGGCCGAGCCCGACGGCTACACGTTCCTGGTCGGCACGCCCGGCACCCATGCCATCAACAAGTTCGTGTTCAAGAACATGCCCTATGATCCGGTGAAGGATTTTGCACCGGTCGTGATCATCGCCAACGTGCCGAACCTGTTCTCGGTCACCGAATCGCTGCCGGCAAAGAGCGTCATGGAATTCGTCGAACTGGCGAAGGCCAAGCCCGGCGAATATTTCTACGGCACGCCGGGCCTCGGCACCACGGCGCATGTCGCCACCGAACTGTTCAAGATGAAGACCGGCATCAATATCCAGCACGTGCCCTACAAGGGCAGCGCGCCGGCGCTGACCGACCTGATCGCCGGCCGCGTCCATGTCATGATCGACAACCTGCCGGCGGCGCAGCCCTTCGCCGAAGGCAAGCAGATCCGCCCGCTCGCGGTGTCGTCGGCCACCCGCTGGCCGCTGATGGCGGACCTGCCGACCGTGGCGGAAGCCGGCGTGCCCGGCTACGAAGCCTCGGCCTGGTTCACGGTGGCGGCGCCGGCGAAAACCTCGCCGGACATCATCGCCAAGCTTAACGCCACCGTGGCGCAATTCGTCAAGTCTGAAGACGGCACCACCCGCCTGCGCAAGCTCGGTGCTGAACCGTCGGGCGGATCGCCGGAGGAAATGCAGGCGCATGTGCTCGCCGAGATCGACAAATGGGGCAAGGTCGCGCAGTTCGCGGGGATCAAGCCTGAGTAACGTACGTTACCGGTGCGTCGTCCCCGCGGTCGCGGGGCCGACGCACCGGGCGGGCTACTCGAACTTCATATCGACGCAGCGCGAGACATCCGCGCCGAGGCCCGACGGAATCGTCACACAGCCGCGGATTTTCTGCTGGGTGGTGTCGCTGACCCAGATCGCAAAGCCGCCCGAGCCGAAGAACGAATTGGTGTTCGGTGGCTCGGTCTCGGTGGCGTCGAAGGAGTAGTTTGAATCCGTGTCGAAGACGCGCGGCCGCTTCACGCAGCCGCCGTCGGTCTGCACGTTGATGACCTCCTTGGCGTCGCGGGTCATCGACAGCGACACCGCACAGCGGAAATATTCCGAAGTTTTGGTGTTGAACAGATAGGCGTAGGACCGGCAGGTTGCGGTCGAGAGCTTGCCGGCGCTGAGACCGCGGCCGCAGGAGATCCGCTGGTTCTGGCTGAGCTTGAAATCGTCGGCAACCGCCAGGCTGACCGTCTGGCCTGCCGCCGTCGCCAATACGCCCGCCACCACAACGCCGTTCACGAACGCACGCATCATCGTCATCCTCATCGCCGCTCCACTGCGCAACGGCTTCACCCGGACGCAAAGATAGTCGCGGCGCAGGTCGCGCGAAACACAAACATCGCGACGGCAGGCAATATTGACGTGCCGCTCGCGTTCGTGATTTGTTCAATGACCACCGCGCGTTTGCATGAAGCTGGAGTGATGAGATGACCGCTCGAAATTGGATGACGGGCGCCGCCGCCGCGGCGCTGCTGATGATCGTATCTTCGCAGGCGATGACGCATGCACAGACGACCGTGCCGACGCCGGGCGCGGCACCTTGGGTGTTGTCGACCGACATGGGCTACGGCTATGACGGCAACGGCAAGACCTTCGCGTACAAGATGGGCACCAGCAATGCCAAGCTGCTTTTGAAGGGCGCCAAGAAGGTGCCGAGAAACACGCTGTTCTTTCTCGGCGAAAACGGCCAGCTCTATATGCGCAGCGGCCCGTTTTTGGAAGATGACGGCCGCTTCAGGTTCGGTCCGGGCTGAGCGCTCATGGTCGTCCCCGCGAAAGCGGGGACCCATACGGCGAGGCCTCGCTTTGCGGCACTGAGGCAGTCGAGGAGAGGCATCGCGCGAACGACGGCTCAGGGGTTATGGGTCCCCGCCTTCGCGGGGACGACACGCTGCATGACATCGCCGTGACATCGGATGCCCCTCTCCCTTCGCGGGAGGAGAGGTGATACAGAGCGCGTCATCGTTATCGACAGACTTGAAAGTGCTCATGGCCAAGCCGTCTCCCGTGTCGCCCCTCGCGCCCACCGATGTCCCCGAGATGCCTGCGATCGCGGGCGTGCGCCTTGCCACCGCGGCCGCCGGCATCCGCTACAAGGGGCGCACCGACGTGCTGCTCGTAGCGATGGAAAAGGGCACCACGGCCGCCGGCGTCTTCACCAAATCGAAGTGCCCGTCGGCGCCGGTGGAATGGTGCCGCGGCGTGCTGAAGGCGGGTAAGGCGCAGGCGCTGGTCGTCAATTCCGGCAATGCCAACGCCTTCACCGGCAAGACCGGCAAGGCCTCCACCAAGCTGACCGGCGACATCGCCGCAAAGGCGGTGGGCTGCCAGCCCAACGAGATCTTCCTGGCCTCCACCGGCGTGATCGGCGAACCGCTCGACGCCACCAAGTTCAACGGCGTGCTCGACAAGCTCGCCGAAAGCGCTGCGCCGGACGGCTGGATGGACGCCGCAAAGGCGATCATGACCACCGACACCTTCCCCAAGGTCGCCACCGCCACGGTGAAGCTCGGCAAGGCCAAGGTCACCATCAACGGCATGGCCAAGGGCGCCGGCATGATCGCGCCGGACATGGCGACGATGCTGTCCTTCATCTTCACCGACGCGCCGATCGCGGCGCCGGCGCTGCAGGCGCTGCTCAAGGCGGGCGTCGACGACTCGTTCAACGCCGTGACCATCGACGGCGACACCTCGACCTCCGACACGCTGCTGATGTTCGCCACCGGCGCCGCTGCTGCGCAGGGCGCGCCGAAAATCACCAAGGCCAGCGACCTCAGGCTGAAGCCGTTCGTGAAGGCGCTGCAGGGATTGCTCGCCGACCTCGCCGAACAAGTCGCCCGCGACGGCGAGGGCGCGCGAAAACTGATCGAGATCGTGGTCGACGGCGCCACCTCGAAGGCCTCGGCGCGCAAGATCGCGATGTCGATCGCCAATTCGCCGCTGGTGAAGACGGCGGTCGGCGGCGAAGACGCCAATTGGGGCCGCGTGGTGATGGCGGTCGGCAAGGCCGGCGAGCCAGCCGATCGCGACAAGCTTTCGATCTGGTTCAACGGCATCCGCGTTGCCAAATCCGGCGCGCGCGATCCGTCCTACGACGAGACCGAAGTGTCGAACGCGATGAAGAACCCCAAGGTGCAGATCAAGGTCGCCCTCGGTCTCGGCAAAGGCCGCGACCGCGTGCTGACCTGCGACCTCACCAAAGAATACATCGCCATCAACGGCGATTATCGGTCGTGATCCCTGACCCTCCCCTGCAGGGGGAGGGTCGAGCGGCCGAAGGCCGATCGGGTGGGGCTGTCTGTGACTGACTCCACCTGAGTCCACTCCCCCACCCCGGATCGCATCGCTACGCGCTGCGATCCGCCCCTCCCCCCTGCAGGGGAGGGTGAAGGAAGGTTGCTTATGAAACTCGTCCTCGTCGTCGCCTGTGCACTGGTCGATGCCGACGGCCGCGTGCTGATTGCGCAGCGGCCCGAGGGCAAGACCCTGGCGGGGCTGTGGGAATTTCCCGGCGGCAAGCTCGAGCCCGGCGAGCGGCCGGAAGCGGCACTGATCCGCGAATTGCACGAGGAGATCGGCATCACCGTGAAGGAAGCCTGTCTCGCGCCGCTGACCTTTGCCAGCCATGCCTACGAGGATTTTCATCTGCTGATGCCGCTGTATATCTGCCGGCGCTGGGAGGGTTTTGCGATCGCCAAAGAAGGCCAGCAACTGGCCTGGGTCCGCGCCAACAAGCTGCGCGACTATCCGATGCCGGCCGCGGACATCCCGCTGATCCCGCATCTGATTGATTTGCTCTGATTGCTGGCGGCGCGTTTCTTCTCGCACTGCTGCCATCTCCCGCGAAAGCAAGAGACCCAGTATTCCAGTGCGCCTGCTCTAAGCCACGAGCGCTCTGGAATACTGGGTCGCCCGGTCGAGCCGGGCGATAACAGCTGCGGCGCGGCGCTAACTCTTTTTCATCCCTCGCACCGCATCCGCCATGCTCGCCGTGGCCGAACCCGGCTTCAGCGGTTTCGGCTGGCTTGCATCAGGCGCCCAGCCGGACAGCCAGACGATCTCGAACGTCGCGCGGATGCGGCCGTCGGGATCGGAGAAGCGTTCGGCATAGATCTGCGCCATCCGCAGCAGCGTGGCGCGGCGCGTCGGTGCACGGCGGCGGTCGACCAGGATGTTGGTCGCGCCCATGCGCCGGAGATCCTGCATCAGCGCGAAGGCGCTGTCATAGCGCGCCACGACAGTGTCGACGTCGGTCACCGGCAGCGCGAAACCGGCGCGCTGCAGCAGCCCACCGACATCGCGCAGGTCCGCCGAGGGCGCTACACGCGGTGAGATGCCGCCTTCCAGCTCGACCTCGGCGGCGGCAAAGGACTGCCGCAACTCAATGAGCGTGTCGCCGCCGAGCAGCGCGGCGAGCAGCAACCCGTCCGGCTTCAGCGCGCGGCGGATCTGCGCCATGACGCCGGGCAGATCGTTGATCACCTGCAGTCCGAGCGCCGACACCACGAGATCGAGCGACGCCGGTGCGAGGCCGAGGCCTTCGCTTTCGTGGTCGGGCACCTCGACATGTGTGATCTCGCCGACGCGCGGCGAAAGCGCGTCGCGCAATGCGAGGCCGGGCGTGGCGACATCGGCGGCATTGGCGAAACGCCGCGTCACCGCCTGCAGCCGCTCGTCCATGTCCTCGGTCACGCGGTCGAGCAGGAAGGTTTCGGCGCCGAGCTTTGTCGCGCGGATTTGCCGTGCGCGGAGCAGCATGCGGTCGAACAGGATCGGTGCAGCAACGGGGGTCTGAGCCATGCGGTGTGGTACGCCGAACGCGCGGCCACTTGCAATCGCCCGCTTGAGCGCCGACCGCCCCGCGGCTAGCCTCTCTTTATGGACGGACAAGCGACATCGTCGTGGTCCCTCGCCGCTCCTTTCCGCGGCGCAGCCCGGCTGTGCCGGACCGCTCTCACCCACACCGCCCGCCTCGCCCTCGATATCGCTCTACCGACGCTGTGTGTGGCGTGCCGGGAACCGGTGGCGGGCGACGGCGCGTGTGCGGCATGCTGGAGCCAGCTGTCCTTCATCGCGCCGCCGTTCTGCACCCGGCTCGGCATCCCCTTCGTCTATGACCCCGGCCCCGGCATCCTGTCGATGCAGGCGATTGCCGATCCGCCGGCCTATGACCGCGCCCGCGCCGCGGTGCGCTATGACGACGTCGCCCGCACGCTGGTGCATCAGCTGAAATACCATGATCGCACCGATCTCGCCCCGACCATGGGCCGCTGGATGGCGCGCGCGGGACAAGAGCTGCTGACCGAGGCCGACATCCTGGTGCCGGTGCCGCTGCACTGGCGGCGCGGCTTCAGCCGGCGCTTCAACCAGTCCGGCGCGCTGGCCCGCGCCATCAGCCGCAGCAGCGGCGTGCCCGTCTCGCGCGATGCGCTGCGGCGGGTCCGGCCGACCGAGCACCAGATCGGGCTGTCGCGCACAGAGCGCGCCAGCAACGTCCAGGGCGCCTTCAAGGTGGTGGCCGAGCGCCGCGCCGAGATCCAGGGCCGCCGCGTGGTGCTGGTGGACGACGTGCTGACCTCCGGGGCCACAACGGACGCCTGTGCCCGGGCGCTGCTGCGCGCCAAGGCGACCGCGGTCGATGTGCTGGTGTTTGCGCGGGTTGTGGAGGCCCACAAGGCTCCCATATAATCAGACACTTCCCTGCAAGTGGAGCGCATGCGATGGCTGCCGAGATCGAGATCTACACCCGTCCGGGCTGCGGCTATTGCAGCGCTGCGATATCACTGCTGCAGCGCAAGAAAGCCGAATTCACCCATTACGACACGGCGACGGATCCGACGCTGCGCCAGCAGATGTTCGACCGCACGCAGCTGGGTGCGACCTTCCCGCAGATCTTCATCGCCGGCGCCCATATCGGCGGCTGCGACGACCTCTACGCGCTCGACCGCGAAGGCAAGCTCGATGGCATGATTGCGACTGAAAAGGCACCCTCATGAGTTCTGACACCCAGCCGTCCGAGACCGGTACCTTTACCGCCGCCATGGTGCAGATGCGCACCGGGCTGCTGCCGGACGACAGCCTCGAGCAAGGCCGCCACCTGATCCGCGAGGCGGCGCTGGCCGGCGCCAATTATGTGCAGACCCCCGAGGTCAGCAACATGATGCAGACCGGCCGCGCGGCGCTGTTCGAGCACTTGCGCTACGAAGAGGAAGACCGTTCGCTGAAAGCCTACAAGGCGCTGGCGGCCGAGCTGAAGATCTATCTCCATATCGGATCGCTGGCCGTGCAGGCGACGCCGGAGCGCGCCGCCAACCGCTCGTTCCTGATTGGGCCGGACGGTCAGGGCATCGCCAGCTACGACAAGATCCATATGTTCGACATCGACCTGCCGAACGGCGAGACCTATCGCGAGAGCGCCAACTATCAGCCCGGCGAGAGCGCGGTGATTTCCGATCTGCCGTGGGGCCGGATCGGAATGACGATTTGCTACGACGTTCGCTTTCCCGCCTTGTATCGCGCACTGGCCGAGAGCGGCGCGTCGTTCCTCGCCGTGCCCTCGGCCTTCACGCAGAAGACCGGCGAAGCCCACTGGCACACGCTGCTGCGCGCCCGCGCCATCGAAAACGGCTGTTTCGTCTTCGCCGCCGCGCAAGGCGGCGTGCATGAGAACAAGCGCGCCACCTATGGCCATTCGCTGATCATCGATCCCTGGGGCGAAGTGCTCGCCGAAGCCAAGGGCACCGATCCGGGCTTCGTGCTCGCCCATATCGATCCGGCCAAGGTCACCGAGGCGCGCAAGACCGTGCCGTCGCTGCAGCACGGCCGCCGCTTCAGCGTCTCCGACGCCAAGGCCGGACCGGACTATCTGCACCTCGTCCGGGAAGCCACATGATCCGTTACGACCTGCGCTGCGAGCAAGGGCACGGCTTCGAAAGCTGGTTCCAAAGCTCCGGTGCCTATGACTCCCAGGTCAGGCGCAAGCTGGTGAGCTGCCCGGACTGCGGATCGATCAAGGTCGAGAAGGCCATCATGGCGCCGCGCATTTCGAAAGGCGGCAAGTCCAGCATGCCGGGTGTCATCGAGCCTGCTGCGACAGGCGATGCCGAGACGACGCCGCTGATGATGGCGCCGCAGGAGGCCGAATTGCGCGCGAAGCTGAAAGAGCTGCGCGATCACGTCACCAAGAATGCCGACAATGTCGGTGAGAAATTTCCGGCCGAAGCCCGCAAGATGCATTACGGCGACATCGAACATCGCCCGATCTACGGCGAGGCCTCGCCTGACGAGGCGCGCTCGCTGATGGAAGAAGGCGTCGAGGTGATGCCGCTGCCGGTGCTGCCGGGCGACCGGAATTAGCGCCGGGTACCGCAGCGTCTCGACCGGCTGAGGAATTAAACGTTTTGTTCCTGCGCGAATGGCGCGTGGCAGGCCATTTATTTCGCGCCCAAGCATTAAATCAGCGAGGCTGCACCTTGTGGCGCATGCGTCACAGGGCTTAGCTATTCGCAATCGCGAAGCCGCACGAAGGCTTCACTTGCCCAAGTTTCGAGCAGATGCTTGTTTATGAAACACACAATGCCCCTCGATCACGTTGCGCAGGGGCGGACTGCGATGTGTCCTAGAGAGTATGCGCTGATGTTGATTCGCGAGTCGGATTGAGGGCGTTCCGATACCATGCTGGAGTTTCGCGATCAATAGGACGGCCGACCGTACGAGAGGAGGAATCATGTACAACGATTCTCTGTTCAATGCGTTCGCTCGAACCTTCGAAGCCCGGAGCCAGACGGACATGTCGATGTCCGAATATCTGGAGTCCTGCCGCGGCGACCCCATGAAATACGCCAATGCCGCCGAGCGATTGCTGGCTGCCATTGGTGAACCGCAGATGATCGACACGGCCAAGGACGCACGTCTCGGCCGTATCTTCTCCAACAGGACCATCCGCAGCTATCCGGCGTTTACCGGCTTCCACGGCATGGAAGACACCATCGAACGCATCGTCGCCTTCTTCCGGCACGCCGCGCAGGGGCTCGAAGAGCGCAAGCAGATCCTCTATCTGCTTGGCCCCGTCGGCGGCGGCAAGTCGTCGCTCGCAGAGCGGCTGAAGCAGTTGATGGAAGTGCATCCCATCTATGTGCTGAAGGCCGGCGACGAACTGTCCCCGGTCTATGAAAGCCCGCTGTCGCTGTTCGATCCCGACGCGCTGGGACCGATGATCGAAGAGAAGTACGGCATTCCGCGCCGGCGCCTGTCCGGCTTGATGAGCCCGTGGTGCTACAAGCGGCTCGAAGCCTTCGGCGGCGACATCTCGCAATTCCGCGTCGCGCGCATCCAGCCGTCGCGGCTGCGCCAGATCGGCATCGCCAAGACCGAGCCCGGCGACGAGAACAACCAGGACATCTCCTCGCTGGTCGGCAAGGTCGATATCCGCAAGCTCGAGACCTATGCGCAGAACGACCCCGACGCCTACTCCTATTCCGGCGGCCTCAACCGCGCCAACCAGGGCGTGCTTGAATTCGTCGAGATGTTCAAGGCGCCGATCAAGATGCTGCATCCGCTGCTCACGGCGACGCAGGAAGGCAACTATATCGGCACCGAAAACATCGGCGCGATCCCGTTCACCGGCGTCATCCTTGCCCACTCCAACGAATCGGAATGGCAGACCTTCAAGACCAACAAGAACAACGAAGCCTTCATCGACCGCATCTGCGTCATCAAGGTGCCGTACTGCCTGCGTGTCGCCGAAGAACAGAAGATCTACGAAAAGCTGATCTCGAGCTCCGAACTCGCCGCCGCGCCCTGCGCGCCGGCGACGCTGGAAACTTTGGCGCGTTTCTCCGTGATGTCGCGGCTGCGCAAGCACGACAATTCGACCCTATTTGCCAAGATGCGCGTCTATGACGGCGAAAGCCTGAAGGAAAGCGATCCGAAGGCACGCAGCGTGCAGGAATACAAGGATGCTGCCGGTGTCGACGAAGGCATGGACGGTATCTCGACCCGCTTTGCGTTCAAGATCCTGGCGGCGACATTCAACCACGACACCGCCGAGGTCGGCGCCGATCCTGTGCATCTGATGTATACTTTGGAGCAGTCGATCCGCAGGGAGCAGCTGCCGGAAGAGATCGAGAAGCGCTATCTCGAATTCATCAAGGCTGAGCTGGTGCCGCGCTACGCCGAATTCATCGGCCACGAAATCCAGAAGGCCTATCTGGAGTCCTATTCCGACTACGGTCAGAACCTGTTCGACCGCTACGTCGACTATGCCGACGCCTGGATCGAGGATCAGGATTTCAAAGACCCCGATACCGGACAGATGCTCGATCGCGATCTGCTCAATCAGGAACTGAGCAAAATAGAGAAGCCGGCCGGGATCGCAAATCCAAAAGACTTCCGCAACGAAGTTGTGAAGTTCTCGTTACGCTCCCGGGCGCAGAATGGCGGCAAGAACCCTGGCTGGACCAGCTACGAGAAAATTCGCGAAGTCATCGAGAAGCGCATTTTCTCGCAGGTCGAGGATCTCCTTCCGGTGATCTCGTTCGGATCGAAGAAGGACGGCGATACCGAGAAGAAGCATGACGACTTCGTCGCCCGCATGGTCGAGCGCGGCTACACCGAACGCCAGGTGCGCCGCCTCGTCGAATGGTACATGCGGGTGAAGCAGGCCGGTTGACGCCAAGCAAACGAGCAAGGATTAAATCGCCTATGCATATCGTCGATCGGCGCCTGAATCCGAACGGCAAAAGTCTCGAGAACCGCCAGCGGTTCTTGCGGCGGGCCAAGGCTCTGGTTCAAGGCGCAGTCAAGAAGGCTTCCCAGGAGCGCGACATCAAGGATGTCCTGGAAGGCGGTGAAGTCTCGATCCCGCTCGACGGCATGAACGAACCGCGCTTGTACCGCGAAGGCGGCATCCGCGACATGGTGCTGCCGGGCAACAAGAAGTTCGTCGAAGGCGACATCATACCCCGTCCGAACCAGCGCGGCGCCAAAGGCTCCGGCCCCGGCGAAGGCGACAGCGAGGATGCGTTCCGCTTCGTGCTGACGCGCGACGAGTTCGTCGACCTGTTCCTC
>JBEVEC010000358.1:0-11579 GCA_040512975.1 Tardiphaga sp.
GTCAAGATTTTCGCCGGCAAGGCGGCGGCGAGCTATCGCTACGCCAAGCTGATCATCAAGCTGATCAACGACGTTGCCGACACCATCAACAACGACACCACGATCAATGGCAAGCTCAAGGTCGCGTTCCTGCCGGACTACAATGTCAGCCTCGCCGAGGTGATCATTCCCGCCGCCGACCTGTCCGAGCAGATCTCCACCGCCGGCATGGAAGCCTCCGGCACCGGCAACATGAAGCTGTCATTGAACGGAGCGCTGACCATCGGCACGCTCGACGGCGCCAATATCGAGATCCGCGACAATGTCGGCCCGGAGAACATCGCGATCTTCGGCATGACCGCCGCCGAGGTGGTCGCGCGCCGCGCCCGCGGCCTTGACGCCTCCGATGTGATTTCGAAGTCGCCCAATCTCGGCCGCGCCATCGTCGCCATCGAGACCGGCGCCTTTTCGCCGGACGAGCCCGGCCGTTTCGCCTCGGTCGGCCACGCACTGCGCCACCTCGACCACTACATGGTCTCGGCCGACTTCGACGCCTATTACGAAGCCCAGCGCGGCATCGACACGCGCTGGCGCGCCGCCCCGGACTGGGGCCGCGCCGCCATCCTCAACACCGCACGCATGGCATGGTTCTCGTCGGACCGCACCATCCGCGAATATGCCGACGACATCTGGGATGTGCCGGTGGCGCCCGAAGCGGGGACCGCCGCGGGCGCGCCGGCGCGCAAACCGTTGCCCGAATAGCCCTGCGGCTCAGGTTTCCTGCGCCGCGTTCCCGGAAATCACGCTGGTGCCGCTGGTGACCGGATCGGTGATCACGGTCTTGACCGTGGCCTGTCCGGCATCGCTCAGCGTGAACTTGCTGTCGCCGATCCGGAACGAGTTGTCCTTGATCAGCACGCTCTGGTATTTCACCGTCGTGCCGCTCTGGTACTTCACCTGTGCGCGGAAGCCGCTGACATTCGAGATCGAGAACTTGAAGGTCTGACCGTTGTTGTAGGTGCCGTCCCAGTTGCCCTTGTAGCTGTCGGGATCGACGGCGACATAGGGCGTATTGGACGGCGTCGTCAGGGCCGCGGAGCTGTAGCTCGACGACAGGATGCTCATGATGTCGGCCATGGCCCACTCCGCAGGAATATCTCGGGGCAGTAAGCCGGCGGCGGGGTTAATCGGGCATTGTTGTTGATGTCGCGATATGTCCACCGCGACTCCAGACATGAAACGAAACAAAAATCCGTCGGCCTTAGGCCGCCTGGACTGCACCCGGGAGCCGTAGCACCACGCGCAGTCCGCCAAGGGAGGCCGCCTCAAGCGCGATGTCGCCGCCGTACAATTCGGCCAGTTCGCTGGCGATCGGCAATCCGAAGCCGAAGCCTGGTGCCCCCTCATCCAATCGCTCGCCGGGGCGCAACACCTGTTCGCGCTGCGCAGGCGCGAGCCCCGCACCATCGTCTTCGACGGCGAAGGCGACCATCGCGTCGCCGCACGTGGCACGGATCGTCACGCGGCTGCGCGCCCACTTGAACGCGTTGTCGAGCAGATTGCCGGCCATCTCGTCGAAATCCTGCTGCTCGCACGCCACGACCAGATTGGCCGCCACCTCCATGGCGAAGGTGATCGTCTTGTCGTGGTGGATGCGGGCCAGCGCGTCGCCCAGATCCTGCAGACGCTGTGCGGCCTTTGTCTGCGCGCGGACCGGCCCGCCCAGCGCCGCCGCCCGCGCGCGGCCGAGATGGTGCCGGATGCGGCGCTCCATCTGCATGATCAGCGGCTGCAGGATCGTCGGGTTGTGCGCGGCGCCGTCGGATGCGGCGATGGACAGCGTCGCCAGCGGCGTCTTCAGGCCATGGGCGAGATTGGCGACGTGGCGCCGCGCGCGTTCGAGATTGGCGGCGTTCTGGGCGAGCAATCCGTTGAGCTCTTGCACCAGCGGCTGGATCTCGCGCGGCTGCCGCTCCGGCACGCGTTCGCTGCGGCCGGCGCGCACGTCGGCGAGCGCCCGGCGCAGCCGCTCGAGCGGCCGCAGCCCTAGCCTGATCTGCAGCATGATGGCGAGCACCAGCGCCAGGCCTAGCGCCGCCAGCGACAGGCCGAGCGTGACCAGCGCCTCGCGCAGTGGCCCCAGCACGGCCGCGCGTGGCGCGGAGGCGACGATGGTGACGTCGCGTGCGCCGACGCGCTCAATCTTGATGCGGTAGTGCAAATGATCCTGGTCGGGACCGATCCCGTCGGCGGGCCACGGCCGCGAGTCCGTGCGGTCGTCGTGCGGCGGCGGCGGGCGGCGTTGCGTCAGCACCGCGTCGAGATCGGCGCCGGCGAGTGACGACGAATGCAGCGTGTTGCCGGGGCCCATGACCTGCCAGTACCAGCCGCGGCGGGCGCGCTCGAAGGGCGGTCCGTCGGCATTGCCCGCAAGGCTGAGCCGGCCATCGGCGTCAACCTGCAGCATCGAGGTGAGGAATACGATCTGGGTGTCGAGCCGCTGGTCGATCTGTCCCTGCACGAAACGGTGCAGCACAAAGCCGATCAGCACCGTCGCAATGACCAGCGCCACGGCGATGAACCCGCCTGCGGCGATCAGCAGCCGCCGGCTGAGCGAGGCGTCGCGCAACATCACGCCAGACCCGCGGTGAGCCGGTAGCCGCGGCCGCGCACGGTTTCGATCATGGCATGGCCGATCTTGCGGCGCAGCCGGGCGACGATCACTTCCAGCGAATTGGAGTCGGTGCCGGCATCGCCCTCATAGACCCTGTCCATCAGCTCGATGCGGTCGAACACCACATCCTTGCGCAGGATCAGCGCCTGCAGCACGCGCCACTCCAGCGCCGTCAGCTTCAGCGGCAGGCCGTCGAGCGCGAACACGCCGGTCGGCGCGTCGAACGTGAGCGGCCCGCAGGCGATCTCCGGCGCCGCATGGCCCGCGGAGCGCCGCACCAGCGCGCGCAGCCGCATGATCAGCTCCTCGACCCGAAACGGTTTTGTCAGATAGTCGTCGGCGCCGGCCTTGAAGCCGTCGACCTTCTCGGTCCAGCCGTCGCGCGCGGTCAGGATCAGCACCGGCAAAGGTCGCCCGCTCTTGCGCCAGGCGCGCAGCACCGCAGGGCCCGGCATTTTCGGCAGGCCGAGATCGAGCACCGCGACGTCATAGGCTTCGGTGTCGCCGAGGTGATGCCCTTCCTCGCCGTCGGCGGCGATATCGACGGCAAAGTTCTCACGGCGCAACGCAGCGGCAATCTCGCCGGCAAGCAACGCGTCGTCCTCCACCAGCAGCACCTTCATCGCCATTCCCGCCTGAACCGCGCTTCGACTAGGCGGCTGAGCTTAACTCAGCCTGAACGGATCGGTTCAGGGTGGATTGGGCGCCGCCCGATACGGTCCCTGCCATCGACAACGACGAAAGGAAGACCGACATGGACACGATCAATCAATCCGCCGAACCGAATGCCCTGCCGCCCCGACGCCGCCCGCTCTCGCGCGGTGCGATGGTCACCGGTGCGCTGGCCGCGATGCTGATCGCCGGCGCGGCGCTCGGCGCCGGCGGCACGCGCCTCGCACAGAACTTTCAGCCGCAGCGGGTGATGCTGCTGCAGCCGGCGCCGATCGACAAGATGGCCGATCGCAGCCCGGTCGCCATCAAGGGCGACGTCGCCGAGATCTTCGGCAACAAGTTCGTCGTTCAGGATGGCAGTGGCCGCGCGCTGGTTGATACCGGCCCGCGGGGCGAGAACCGCGTGCCCGTCATCAAGGGGGAAACCGTCAGCGTGCAGGGCCGCTTCGACCGCGGCATCGTTCACGCCGACATCATCGCCCATGCCGACGGCCGCAACGACGCCTTCGGCCCGCCGGAGCACGGGCTGAGAGGACCGAAAGACGGCGGCCCCAAGGGCCCCGGCCCCGGTCCGAAGGAAGCGGCCGCAGAGCTTGCACCGCCGCCCGCCAATGGCGAAGCGCCGCGCCCGTAACGCAGACCAGCAATCGCGGATCCGACCGGTCGGGTCCGCGTTCACCTTCCCCAACATCGAGGATTCCAGATGCCTGATCACCACCCCGTCACCATCAGCGGCGCTGTCACCCACGTCTTCGGCCACCGCTTCGTGGTCGAGACCAGCAGCGGCGCCGTACTCGCCGATCTCACACCGAAGGGGGTTGAGCAACACGCGCCGCGCATCGGCGACACCGTCAGCCTGACCGGCGAGATGAAACCGTCGGAGCTCAAGGTGTCGCGCCTGACCTCTGGTGGCAAGACCATCACGGTGGAGCACAAGAAGCCGCACGGGCCCGCGCATCCGCAGGCCGAGTCCGGCGACGCGATCAAGGCCGCACGAAAAGCCGGGTACGAACCGCTTGGTGAGCCGCGCCGCAAGCCGAAGCATTTCGAGGTGCTGGGCCGGCGTGACGGCGCGCTTACGGAACTGCATATCGAGCTCGACGGTCACATTCGCAAGACGAAGCCGGTCGATGCGTCGGACGAGAAGTGGAGCGAGGCATTGCAGGCCGTATGACGCTCAGGCGCCCCGTGAACGCGTCGCGTGTTTGATCTACTGGGTCGCCGATATCGACGTCACAACAAGCTCAACAAAAAAGGGCGACCTCTCGGCCGCCCTTTCCGCATTTACATCTGCTGTAGCCGAACCTACTCCGCCGCCAACTTCACATCCGGCGCAGCAGCCCGCACGTCCGCATCGACCTGCGCTTCGAACTTCGCAAAGTTCTTCTGGAACATGCCGACCAGCTTTCGCGCGGTGGCGTCGAACTCGGCCTTGTCCTTCCAGGTGTTCACCGGATCGAGGATCTCGCTCGGCACACCTTCCAATGCTGTCGGCACCGCAAAACCGAAATACTTGTCGGTGCGGAATTCCACGTTGCGCAAGGAGCCGTTCAGCGCGCCGGTGAGCAGCGCGCGCGTGACCTTGATGGGCATGCGCGAGCCGGTGCCGTATTTGCCGCCGGTCCAGCCGGTGTTGACCAGCCAGCAGTCGACATTGTGCTTGGCGATCAGGTCGCGCAGCATGTTGCCGTAGACGGAGGGATCGAGCGGCAGGAACGGCGAACCGAAGCAGGTCGAGAATTCCGGCTCGGGATCGTTGCCGAGACCGCGCTCGGTGCCGGCGACCTTGGCAGTGTAGCCGGACAGGAAGTGATACATCGCCTGCGCCGGAGTCAGCTTGGCGATGGGCGGCAGCACGCCGAAGGCGTCGGCGGCGAGCATCACCACGTTTTTCGGCTGCGGAGCGCGGCCGGTGCGCGAAGCATTTGGGATGAAGTCGAGCGGATAGGCCGAGCGGGTGTTTTCCGTCTTCGAGCCATCGTCGAAATCCGGCTCGCGCGTATTCTTGTCGAGGACGACATTCTCCAGCACCGCGCCGAAGCGTTTGCTGGCGGCATAGATCGCGGGCTCCGCTTCTTCCGACAGCTTGATGGTCTTGGCGTAGCAGCCGCCTTCGAAATTGAAGATGCCGTCCGCGCCCCAGCCATGCTCATCGTCGCCGATCAGCGTGCGCGCAGGATCGGCCGACAGCGTGGTCTTGCCGGTGCCGGACAGGCCGAAGAAGATCGCGCTGTCGCCGTCGGGGCCGACATTGGCCGAACAATGCATCGGCAGCACGCCGCGGGCGGGCAGATAGTAGTTCAGCGTGGTGAACACGCTCTTCTTCATTTCGCCGGCATAATAAGACCCGCCGATCAACACGATCTTGCGGGCGAAATCGATGGCCACGACGTTTTCCGAGCGCACGCCGTGGCGTTTCGGATCGGCCTTGAAGCTCGGCAGGTCGATGATGGTGAGTTCGGGTACGAAGTCCGCAAGCGCCGAGGCTTCGGGGCGGATCAGCAGCGTGCGGATGAACAGCGAGTGCCAGGCGAGTTCGGTGAACACGCGGGTCTTGATGCTGAAGGCCGGATCAGCGCCGCCATAGAGATCCTGCGCGAACAATGTCATGCCTTCGGCGTGCGCCTTGAAGTCGACATAGAGCGCTTCGAATTGCTCGGCCGTGATTGCCTGGTTGCCGGCCCACCACATCTGTTCGGTAGAGGCATCCTTGACAGTGTACTTGTCCTTCGGGCTGCGGCCGGTAAACTCGCCGGTATCCGCGCACAGCGCGCCATCGGCGGACAATTCGGCCTCGCCGTTGCGCAGCGCGTGCTCGACCAGTTGCGGCGCGCCGAAGTTCCAATTCACTGCCTTGAGATTTTTCATTCCGAATTGATCGGCGCCGTAGGCCCCGTTGCGCACGCCCGTCTCTTGCACAGAATATCTCCCTATCGGTCCGCGCAGTTCCCGACGTCCGTCGGTCGCTCGCTGATACGCACTACTATAGCCCTTAAGGGCACGATCATCGCCGTAATAGTGACCGTGATGTGAAATGCCAAGCCGGTCTCGCCATATTTGGTTTACAGCGGCGGCCCGTTGCTATTGTGCATGGCACGCGCCTGCTCGGCCATGTCCCGCAGCGCATGCCGCAGCGCTGTGGCGGACGTGATGCGGCGCGGAAAGTCCAGGCGCAACGTTGAGGTGTCGCATTGCAGGTCCAGCCCGTCCGGATCGCATCCGGTACAGCGCCAAGTGCCTGGCCGTGCGGCAAGCAGCGTGGTGGCGTAGAGCTGTAGCGCATCAAGGTGATCGGCATTCATATGAGCCACAGCGCCTTCTTCAGCAGCGAGCAGGTCGTCGGTCCCTGTCATGTCGCTTAGAAACTCCTCGGGGGACAGGTCGGTGATGCGGCCGAAGCCAGCGACCAGATGCAGGTTTTGCGGCCGGATCCGGACAAACAGGAAGTCCTTGAAATCCACAAAAACCTCCGCCGACGGGTGAACGGCAAGATAGCGGCGGCGCAGCATGGCGGCCTCTGCCTCGGTCGCTTGCTCGGCCGTGCCGCCCACCATGATCCGCGCGCCTTCGAGCGGATCGCCGGGCGCCCGCTCGTCGAGCATCAACGACACCCGGCTGTCGGCCAGGATGTTGCGGGTGTGCAGCGCGAGACGCGAAATCAGCAGGATCGGCGAGCCGTCGGGATGGCTGGCAACGTTGACGAGTGCACAGTATGGCGCACCGGTGTCGGCGGCGAGGGTCGCAAGCGCGCCCTGCCGGCTCCGGCGCAGCAGCGAGCGGGTCACGCGCACGGCATCGAAATCGGCGGTATGCTCCATGTTAAATCCCGTAATTCATTACAAAATTTGCCTTTTTGTTCGCAGGCGAGAGGTCTATAAGGAAAGCGAAACCGGCGTCGAATTGCGCGCCAAGGGAACTCGGCCACACTTCAGCCCAGCTTGCATTGCTCGTTGCAGGCCCTAACCGTTGACTGTGATTTCAAGGCCACCTCCATCGGCGGATGACCGAAGTTCGCCGTCTATAGTCCATCCCTTCGGAAAGTAGGCTCATGCCCACAATCGCTCTGGTCGACGACGACCGCAATATTCTCACATCTGTATCGATCGCGCTGGAAGCTGAAGGCTACCGCATCATGACCTATACGGATGGCGCCTCCGCGCTTGACGGTTTTCGTACCAGCCAGCCCGATCTCGCCATTCTTGATATCAAGATGCCCCGCATGGACGGCATGGAGACGCTGCGCCGCCTGCGGCAGAAGTCCGATCTGCCGGTGATCTTCCTGACATCCAAAGACGAAGAGATCGACGAGTTGTTTGGCCTCAAGATGGGCGCCGATGACTTCATTCGCAAACCGTTTTCCCAGCGCCTGCTGGTCGAACGCGTCAAGGCCGTGCTGCGCCGCGCAGCGCCAAAGGATCCCACCGCAGCGCCGAAGGAAACCGACGCCAAGGCGCTCGACCGTGGCCTGTTGCGCATGGATCCCGAGCGCCACACCTGCACCTGGAAGAACGAGCCGGTCACGCTGACCGTGACCGAATTCCTGATCCTGCAGGCGCTGGCGACGCGCCCCGGCGTGGTCAAGAGCCGCAACGCGCTGATGGACGCCGCTTATGACGACCAGGTCTACGTCGACGACCGCACCATCGACAGCCACATCAAGCGGCTGCGCAAGAAGTTCAAGGTCGTCGACGACGATTTCGAGATGATCGAGACGCTGTACGGCGTCGGCTATCGCTTCAAGGAAACCTGAGCGCTCTTTGTTCGGCCGCACCTCGTCATTCCGGGGCGTGCGAACCTCAGCTGCTCCGGACGGGAGTAGCTAGGGAATCCCCGAATGGTGTATCATCACGACGAGATTCCGGGTCTGCGCTTGCCGGCTTCGCCGCCTGTCGCATCCCGGAATGACGACGCAGAAAGCACTGCCATTGCTGGACCGAACGCAGCCTGAGACAAGCCTCGACACGGACGGCGTGGCCGCCGTGGCCGCCGTGGCCGGCGCTCCGCCGCGCGGCTTTCGGCCGCTCGACTGGCTGAGGCGCGCCCGGCAGTTCTTCGTCGCCCTGACCTTCTCGAGCCTGACGCGCCGCATCGTCTCGCTGAACCTCGCCGGACTCTGTGCACTGGTCGCGTCCATCCTCTATCTGTCCCAGTTCCGCGCCGGCCTGATCGATGCACGCGCCCAGAGCCTGCTGACCCAAGCGGAAATCATCGCCGGCGCCATTGCCGCCTCGGCCACGGTCGAGACCAACACCATCACCATCGATCCGGACCGCCTGCTCGACCTCAAGCCCGGCGAAAGCTACGGCGTGCCGGACGAGTCCTCGGGGCTCGATTTCCCGATCAATCCCGAGCGCGTTGCCCCGGTGCTGCGCCGGCTGATCTCGCCGACCAAGACCCGCGCCCGCATCTATGACCGCGACGGCGTGCTGATCCTCGACAGCCGCAGCCTCTACGGCCGCGGCGACGTGTTGCGGTTCGAACTGCCACCGCCGACCACCGAAAAACCCGGCTTTGCCGAACGCGCGATGATCGGCGTCCGCACCTGGCTCAATCGCGGCGACCTGCCGCTGTATCGCGAACTCGGCCCGGAAAACGGCAACGGCTACCAGGAAGTCCAGCAGTCGCTCGACGGCGTGAAGTCGAGCATGGTGCGCATCAACGAGCGCGGCGAAGTCATCGTTTCGGTCGCCGTGCCGGTGCAGCGTTTCCGCGCCGTCCACGGTTCGCTGATGCTCTCCACACAGGGCGACGACATCGACCAGATGGTCACCGCCGAACGCCTCGCCATTCTGAAAGTGTTCGCCGTCGCCGCCGTGGTGATGATCGTGCTGTCGCTGCTGTTGGCCTCGACCATCGCCGGCCCGGTGCGACGCCTCGCCGACTCGGCCGAGCGCGTCCGCCGCCGCATCCGCACCCGCGTCGAAATTCCCGATTTCACCCGCCGTCGCGATGAAATCGGCCATCTGTCCGGCGCGCTGCGCGACATGACCGACGCGCTGTATAACCGCATCGAGGCGATCGAGATGTTCGCCGCCGACGTCTCGCACGAATTGAAGAACCCGCTGACCTCCCTGCGCTCCGCCGTGGAGACGCTGCCGTTGGCCAAGAACGACAACAGCCGCGCCCGCCTGCTCGCAGTGATCGAGCACGACGTGCGCCGGCTCGACCGGCTGATCTCCGATATTTCCGACGCCAGCCGGCTCGACGCCGAACTGCAGCGCAACGATGTCGCGCCCGTCGACGTCCGCCGCCTGCTCAACACCCTGACCTCGGTTGCCAACGAGACCAAGCTCGGCCACGACGTCGGCGTCGAAACCCGCTTCGAAGGCCCGCCCCACGACAGTTTCTCGGTGGCCGGACACGACTCCCGGCTGGGCCAGGTCGTCACCAACCTGGTGACCAATGCACAGTCGTTCTCGACGCCGGGCGGCAAGGTGCGGATCATCTGCCGCAGGCTCCGGGAGAACGTCGAGATCGTGGTCGACGACGACGGCCCCGGCATCGGCGTCGATGCGCTGGAGCGCATCTTCGAGCGCTTCTACACCGACCGCCCGCACCAGGGCTTTGGCCAGAATTCCGGCCTCGGCCTGTCGATCTCCAAGCAGATCGTCGAGGCGCATTCCGGCACGATCTGGGCGGAGAACCGCGTGGCCGCGCCCGCCGAAGACGGCGAGGTGCCGGTGCTCGGTGCGCGGTTCATCGTCCGGCTGCCGGCCAAATGACCCCTGAGGGTCCCACCGTCCACGCTTCCGCCGTGCTGGTAGATGACCGCGCCGTGCTGATCCGCGGGCCGTCGGGATCCGGCAAGTCGCGCCTGGTGTTCGACCTGATCTTGGCTGGCCAGGCGCGGCAGGTTCCCGAGGCGATGCTGATCGGTGACGACCGCGTCCATCTCGACGTCCGCGACGGCCGGCTCTGGGTACGACCGGCCCCTGAGCTGGCTGGGCTGCTGGAAATCCGTGGCCTCGGCATCCGGCGGCTGGACTGCGCCACTGCCGGGGTGGTCGGCCTGGTGGTCGATCTGGACGCTTCGGACGCCGCCCGACTGCCTGCCTCCAAAGCGCTGCAAACCACCGTCAATGGTGTTGAATTACCCCGAATCCCTGTGGGACAAGGTATTTCCGCCCTACCCTTGGTTGTTGCCGCACTGACAACAATCGAGGGCTCCACGCCCGCTGCGACCTTTGGACGATTGCCCGAAGGGAAGTGGTAACCATCTTAGTCCCACTATCGCCACCTGATAGACCCGCGCCGCTCCCCGCATTTTACTGCGCTTTTTACGGGAGATTCGCGAAGAGGCCTCTTGCATAGGGCCTCTGGATGGTCAAAGTGGCCCTTTCGTGCGGTGCACCAAGAGCACCCGCGAGGAGTTTCCGATGATTGGTCTAGTACTTGTGACCCACGGGCGTCTCGCCGACGAGTTCAAGGCGGCGCTCGAGCATGTAATGGGTCCGCAGAAGCAAATCGAAGCCGTCACCATCGGCGCCGAGGATGATTCCGATTTATGTCGCAGCGACATCATCGAAGCCGTCAGCCGCGTCGATAGCGGCAGCGGAGTCGCGATCCTGACGGACATGTTCGGCGGCACCCCGTCCAATCTGGCGATCTCATGCATGAGCCGCCCGAAGGTCGAAGTGCTGGCCGGCATTAACCTGCCGATGCTGGTCAAGCTCGCCAAGGTGCGCGACCTGATGCCGCTGCCCGAGGCGATCGCCGCCGCGCAGGAAGCCGGCCGCAAATACGTCACCATCGCCAGCCGCGTTCTCGCCGGCAAATGATCGAGCACCCTGACGACGTGAATGCCTCCGACAGCATTGCTGACATCGCGCCGTCGTCGGCGGATCCCGAGACCCTGTCCCGCGAGATCCCGATCACCAACAAGCGCGGCCTGCACGCCCGCGCCTCCGCCAAATTCGTCCAGATGGTCGAGCGCTTCAAGGCCGACATCACCGTGACCCGCAATGGCGAAACCGTCGGCGGCGCCTCCATCATGGGCCTGATGATGCTCGCCGCCGGCATCGGCACCAGCATCGTGGTCACCGCCAAGGGCCCCGAGGCGCAAGCCGCGCTCGACGCGATCACCGAATTGGTCACCAACAAGTTCGGCGAAGAGTAAACCGGCCGGCGTCTTCTTCCTGCTCCCCTTGTGGGAGAAGGTGCCTTCGCGCAGCGAAGGCGGATGAGGGGTAGCCACGGGCGCTGAGCCTGTGTCCACCCCTCATCCGTCTCGAACGCACTTCGTGCGTTCGATCCA
>JBEVEC010000006.1:0-3247 GCA_040512975.1 Tardiphaga sp.
TCCTTGCGTCGTCGGAACGTCTCGGCCACATAGCAGGTCTTGCGCCGAACGTGGACGCGACAGTTTCAGATCCCAGCTGCGTGGAAGGTCGCTGCGCGTGCGATTAGGGCTCGTATGCACTGTGTGTGCACCAAGAGCTCAAAACGGATACAAACGTGTGCAATTTCGGCTAGTTTGGCGTGCACACGTTCGTGTTTCATCCCATTGAGAATGTAGGGTAAATCATTGGAATCGCAAGACTATCTCTTTTCCATTGCGCCGATGATGGACTGGACTGACCGGCATTGCCGCGTGTTCCATCGCCTGACTACCCGTCGTGCGCGGCTCTATACCGAGATGCTGACGACCGGCGCCGTGATCCATGGCGATCGCGAGCGGCTGCTCGGCTTCGATCCGGCCGAGCACCCCGTAGCGCTGCAGCTTGGCGGTTCCGAGCCTGGCGATCTCGCGACGTCCGCGAAGATCGGCGAGGATTTCGGCTACGACGAAATCAACCTGAATGTCGGCTGCCCGTCCGATCGCGTGAAGAGCGGGCGCTTCGGGGCGTGTCTGATGGCGGAGCCGGAGCTGGTCGCCGAGGGCGTTGCCGCGATGAAGCAGGCGGTGAAGATCCCCGTCACCGTGAAGTGCCGGATCGGCATCGACGACCAGGATCCGGGAGTCGCGCTCGATGGGCTGGCGCGCGGCGTCGTTGCGGCCGGAGCTGATGCGCTGATCGTGCATGCGCGCAAGGCGTGGCTGAACGGGTTGTCGCCGAAGGAAAACCGCGACATCCCGCCGCTCGATTACAGCAGGGTCTACCGGCTGAAGGCCGCGATGCCCGATGTGCCCGTGATCATCAATGGCGGCATCGGCAGCATTGCGGAAGCGAAGCGGCATCTCGATCATGTCGATGGGGTGATGCTGGGACGCGCGGCGTATCAGGAGCCGTGGCGGCTGCTCGATGTCGATCGCGAGCTTTTCGGCGAAGCCGCGCCGCACGCGTCGATGAAGGACGTGTTCGAGGCGATGCTGCCTTACATCGAAGATCAGCTGGCGAAGGGCGTGCGCCTGCATGCGATGACGCGGCATTTCGTCGGCGCTTTCCATGGCGTATCAGGTGCGCGCGCGTTCCGCCGTCATCTTGCGGAAAACGGCGTCAAGCACGGCGCCGGCGCCGACGTGCTGCGCGATGCGATCGCGCTGGTCAGGGATCGCGTCGCGGAGCCGGCCGCGGCGTAGGCCCGTCCTAATTTGTCGCCGAGCGCGACCGCTTGCTGTTCGACGCTACTTCCGGATAGCCGTGCAGCATCAGGCGGTCGGCGCGCACGCCCCAGCTTTCCAGGCGATCGAGGAAGCTCATGCCGAGCAGATTGGTCTTGAGCTGGCCGCGCGGGACGACCAGCGCCGGCACCGATTTTTCGACGAGGCCGCCGACCGACAGGCGCTCGAGCGTCAGCCGCGCCGCCTTGGTGTGGCCGCCGGCGGTTTCGAGGTCGACATTGTATTCGAGCATGTCGATCGGCAGGCCGATCGATTTCGCGGTCTCCCAGGTCAGCACCACCGAGGTCGCGCCGGTGTCGATCACCATCGGCGCCTTGACGCCGTTGATCCGTGCATGCGTGGCGAATTCGCCGGCCTTGCCGCGCGAAATGTGTACGGCGGGCGGCGGCTCCAGGCTGCGCTGCCGCAGCATCTTGGCGACCGAGTCGCCGGCGCGCGCGATCTGGTGCGGATCGCCATAGGCGACGACGGCGCCGGCGGTGCCGGCCAGCATGGCGATCACGAGCAGGAAGCGGATCATCTCGCGCCCCCGATGTTGTGCGCCCAACTCAGCGCCGCGGCAGCGGCGGGGACACCGGCTCGAGCCCGGCTTCCGCCATGCGCGCCGCCAGACCTTCCATCACGGCCAGCCGCTCCGCAGTGTTCATGCTGTGCCAGCGTGCGATCTCCGGCAGCGTTCGTCCGCAGCCGAGGCAGAGTTTGGTCCTGGGATCGATCGTACAGACGGCGGTACACGGGCTCTCTTTGCTCATTCATCGATATGGAACGGTTCAGGTCCTGTTCGCAAGCGCTCTCACCTACAGTCCGGTGCCGGCGCTCATGATCGGCTTGCGCCGCGGTCGTCGCTTGTCGTCGGGGCTGGCGGAGATGGCGGGGTCCGGCTGCAGCGGCGGCGCGTCATCCTCGGCCATCGGCGCCAGCGCGCTCATCACCCGTTCCGGCGGGAAGGTGACAATGACCTCGGTGCCGATGCGCAGCTTCGATTTCAGCGTGAAGGTGCCGCCATGCATGTCGATCAGGCTCTTGGCGATCGGCAGGCCGAGGCCTGCGCCCTGTTCGGCCGATTTGATCGAGTTGGAGCCCTGGCCGAACGAGGCCAGCACGACCGGTATCTCGTCCTCCGCGATGCCGGAGCCGCTGTCCTTGACGCTGAGATACTGGCCGCCTGACGCGGTCCAGCCGACCTTCAGCCAGATGTCGCCGCCCGGCGGCGTGAACTTGATCGAGTTCGACAACAGGTTCAGCACGACCTGGCGGGTGGCGCGCTCGTCGCCCCAGATCCGCGGCATGCCGTGCTCGAACACCTCGTGGATGGTGATGCCGCGGCTGGTGGCGCGCAGCTTCAGCAAATGGTGGCAGTCGCCGACGACATGCACCAGCGAAACCGCCTCCTCGTTGAGCTCGTAGCGACCGGCCTCGATCCGCGACAGGTCGAGGATCTCGTTGATCAGGTTGAGCAGGTGGACGCCGGAATTGTGGATGTCGGCGGAATATTCCTTGTACACCGGCACGCTGTGCGCGCCGAAGATCTCGCTCTTCATCACCTCGGAGAAACCGAGGATGGCGTTCAGCGGCGTGCGCAGCTCATGGCTCATCTGCGCCAGAAAGCGCGATTTGGCGACGTTGGCGGATTCGGCGCGATGCCGCGCTTCGTCGGAAATCGCCTTGGCCTGTTCGAGTTCGCCGATCAGCGCGTCCTTTTCGGCACGCGCTTCCAGGGTCGCCAGCGTGGTCGAGTGCAGTTGATGGGCGAGCAGGGCGAAATAACCCTCGGCGGCAAGCGCCAGCACCGCCAGCACGTAATTGTCGAAGGTTCCGCTGAGCACGAAATTGAGCGCGATCGCCGCCGTCACCGGCGCGGTCGCCGCCATCGCCGCGATCGGCAGCGTCGCCGCCAGCATGCTCGACACCGCGATCACCAGCAGCATCAGGAACATCATCATCGTGTTCGAGACGGTGTCGATGCCGGCCGGATGCAGCAGGA
>JBEVEC010000035.1:0-8943 GCA_040512975.1 Tardiphaga sp.
TGAAAAAGGCCTGCGCAAGCGGGCCTTTTTTATTGCGGGCATTTGTCGTGAGGTTGTCACTGATTGTTAGGAATGGTGGCGCGATAGGCGCGGACGGGTGCATTTTCGGTGGCACCCGCTACCGTTGTCTGGCACTGATTGTTCCACTCTACTTTCACGGAGAATCGCATGAGCCGTCTCTCGTTGTTTCTGACTGTTGCCGCCGCCACGCTGGTCTCTTGCGCTGCGCAGGCGCAGTCGCCGCAGACCGTGCAGATCGGCGTTCTCAACTGCCGCGGCGGCGCCAGCGTCGGCTTCGTCGTCGGCTCCGTGACCAATCTCGGCTGCATCCTGCAGGCCGCCGGCCGCCCCGATCAGCCTTACGTCGCCACCATCCGCAAGGTCGGCATCGATCTGGGGATCACCGAATCGACGGCTCTGTCGTGGGCAGTATTCGCCCCGGTCGAGCGCGCCGGCATCGGCGACCTGTCGGGCAATTATGCGGGCGCGCAGGGCTCGGCCTCGTTCGGCGTCGGCCTCGGCGCCAATGTGCTGGTCGGCGGCTCGCAGAACTCCGTCGCGCTGCAGCCGCTGAGCCTGCAGGGCTCGACGGGGTTGAGCATTGCCGCGGGATTGCAGAGCCTGGAATTGCGGCCGGGCAGGTAGGACCATCCACTCGTCGTCCCTGCAGCGCAGCGACGTTTCCATCTTGCCAAAAATCCGGGCCGGGCGGAGGATTCACCGCCGACCCAATCATGGGCCGAGCTCCACATCAGGAGGCGGCAATGGGACACGATCTGAGAAGTCCCCGCGGCCCACAGGGCGCTGCACCCGGATCTTCACCGAAGTGCATTGCCCTGGTGGGCCCTTTCCAGCGCGGCAAGACCACCCTCCTCGAAGCGATCCTGGCGCGCACCGGGGCGGTCCCGCGGGCGGGCTCTGTCGATGCCGGGACCAGTATCGGTGACGCCAATCCCGAGGCGCGGCATCACAAGATGGGCGTCGGCCTGTCGGCGGCGACAACCACTTTCATGGGCGACGCCTACACTTTCATCGATTGCCCGGGCTCGGTGGAGTTCGCCCACGACATGCGCGCGGCGCTGCCGGCGGTCGATGCCGCCATCGTGGTCTGCGAAGCCGACGCGCGGAAATTGCCGCAGCTGCAACTGATCCTGCGCGAGCTCGAAGACCTGCATATCCCGCGCTTTTTGTTCATCAACAAGATCGACCGCGCCCACCGGCGCGTGCGCGAAACGCTGGCGACCCTGCAACCGGCGTCGCGGATTCCGCTGGTGCTGCGCCAGATCCCGATTTGGGACGCCGATGTGGTCGCCGGCTTCGTCGACCTCGCGCTGGAGCGCGCGTTTGTCTATCGCGAACACAAACCGTCCGAAGTCATCGCGCTCAAGGGCGGCGATCTCGACCGCGAGAAAGAGGCGCGCTTCTCGATGCTCGAGCAGCTCGCCGACCATGACGACGCGCTGATGGAGCAACTGCTCGACGATGTCGTGCCGCCGGCCGACGCCGTGTTCGACGATCTCGCGCGCGAACTGCGCGACGGCGTGATCTGCCCGGTGCTGCTCGGCTCCGCGTTGCGCGAAAACGGCGTGCTGCGTCTGATGAAGGCTTTGCGCCACGAGGCGCCGGGGGTGGACGCCACCGCGCAGCGGCTCGGCGTGGCCGATGGCCGCGACGCGCTCGGCTATGTCATCAAGACCCTTCATCTGCAGCATGGCGGCAAGCTGTCGCTGACGCGGGTGTTGCGCGGCCCGTTGAACGACGGCGACACGCTGCTCGTGCCGGCCGGGGCCGGCGGGCGCGTGTCCGGCATTCTTGCGGCCCACGGCGCCCATGACAGCAAGCGCGCCATCGCCGAGGCCGGCGAACTGGTCGCGCTCGGCAAGCTCGACCATGTCAGAACCGGCGATACCATATCGGCCGGCAAGGCCGCGCCGGCACCGATGCGCAAGATCGCGGCGGCAGCGCCCGTGCTGGCATTGGCGCTGGCTTCGAACGACCGCAAGGACGACGTCAAGCTCGGCCAGGCCTTGCAGCGATTGACCGAGGAAGACCCCTCGCTGACCGTCGTGCACAATGCGCAGACCCATGACGTCGTGCTGTGGGGGCAGGGCGAGATGCATCTGCGCGTCACGCTGGAGCGGCTGCACGACCGCTTCGGCATCCACGTCAAATCGCACCCGCCGGTGATCGGCTATCAGGAGACGATCCGCAAATCGCTGACCCAGCGCGGCCGGCACAAGAAGCAGTCTGGCGGTCACGGCCAGTTCGGCGACGTCGTGCTCGCGATCGCCCCGCTGCCGCGCGGCAGCGGTTTCGCATTCCAGGACAAAGTGGTAGGCGGCGCGGTGCCGCGCAATTACATCCCGGCGGTGCAGGACGGCGTCGTTGACGGCCTTGCGCACGGACCGCTCGGCTTTCCGGTGGTCGATGTGCAGGTGACGCTGACCGACGGCTCCTATCACAGCGTCGATTCCTCCGATCAGGCATTCCGCACCGCATCGCGCATCGGCCTCACCGAAGCGCTGCCGCAGTGCCAGCCGGTGCTGCTGGAGCCGATCCATGCCGTAGAGATCGTCTGTCCCACGGACGCCACGGCCAAGGTCAACGCCATCCTGTCCAGCCGCCGCGGCCAGATCCTCGGCTTCGACACCCGCAGCGAATGGCCGGGCTGGGACTGCGTGCGCGCGCTGCTGCCCGAAGCCGAGATCGGCGACCTCATCGTCGAACTGCGCTCCGCGACCGCAGGCGCCGGCAGCTTCACCCGCAGCTTCGACCACATGGCCGAAGTCACCGGCCGCGCCGCCGACCAGATCGTCGCCGCGCACAGGGCGGCGGCGTAGTCAGCCTGCGCTGTCGTGAAAAAAACCCATCAACGGGTCGTCCCCGCGAAGGCGGGGACCCATAACCCCTAAGCGCTGTGGCGGAAGACAGCGATCGCCCAGCAGCAATACCACGACTCCTCGCCGTATGGGTCCCCGCTTTCGCGGGGACGACCTGCGGAAAGCCTCCGCGCTTGGCAGGAATGCCACGTCGCTTTTCTTTTCACCACATAACATCGTGCTCTAGCACCCACATCTCTTGCGCTGCGGTCATCGCTTACGAAAGATGTGGGCACGGGTGACCACAGGGATTCCATGCTGAACACGCGAAGCAATCTCGCGCTGGCTTGCACATTGAGCGGGCTCGCCGGCTATGTCGACGGGATCGGCTTCATTCACCTCGGTGGGCTGTTCGTCTCCTTCATGAGCGGCAACTCGACGCGGCTCGGCGTGATGGTCGCGGAGATGGACTGGCGCAAGGCCGTCGATGCGCTCGCACTCATCGCGCTGTTCGTGGCCGGCGCCGGCGCTGGCAGCCTGATCGGCCGTGGGCGCGGCAGGCATCGGCAGTGGCTGTTGCTCCTCGTCGAAGCCCTGCTGCTGGCCGGCGCTGCAGCGGCCGCGGCTTATGGACGGCCGCAGTGGGCGATCGCAATCATCGTGCTGGCGATGGGTCTTGAGAATGCCGTGTTTCAGGTCGATGGCGGCGCCGCGGGATTGGGCCTGACTTACATGACCGGCACGCTGGTTCGCGTCGGCCAGTTGCTGGCGGCGGCGCTGATGGGCGGACCGCGCTGGGCATGGCTGCCGAATTTATTGTTGTGGGCGGCCCTCGTGATCGGCGCCGCGCTCGGCGCAATGGCCTATCAACGCCTCAATCTTGCCGCGGTGTGGTTCGGCGCTGCAACCGCGTTGCTGGCCAGCGCGGTGGTCGGGTTTGCTGCGCGCAGCCAACCATCCGATCATTGAACGCCGCTGTGAATGATTCCCATGTTACGCACCGATGTTGCCCAAAAAGGAATTGCGATGCCGAACCTGTCCACGCCGCGTGCAGCCTGTCTGATCGGCTGGCCGGCGGCGCATTCGCGCTCGCCGCTGATTCATCATCACTGGCTGCGCAGCATGGATATCGACGGCGGCTACAGCATCGAAGCGATTCCGCCGGAAGGCGTCGCCGAATTCGTGATGAACCTGTCGAAGCACGGCTATATCGGCGCCAACGTCACCATCCCGCACAAGGAACGCGTGCTGAAGCTGACGGCGCCGGATCGCCGTGCGCGCGCGGTCGGCGCCGCCAACACGCTGTGGTACGACCACGGCACGTTGCGCGCGACCAACACCGATATCGAAGGTTTCATCGACAATCTCGATCACTGGGTCGATGACTGGGACCACACCGACGATGCGCTGGTGCTCGGCGCCGGCGGGTCGTCGCGCGCGGTGGTGTTCGGGCTGCTCGAGCGCGGCATCAAGCACGTGCACGTGGCCAACCGCAGCATCGAGCGCGCGCAGGCGATGACGGCGCAGTTCGGACCGCGCGTCGTGCCGGTGGCGTGGGACGCCATCGAAACCGTGCTGTCGCGGGCGCACCTCCTGGTCAACACCACGTCGCTCGGCATGACCGGCCAGCCGCCGCTGGAGATCAAC
The DNA here is from genome assembly GCA_040512975.1 of Tardiphaga sp. GTDB lineage: Bacteria > Pseudomonadota > Alphaproteobacteria > Rhizobiales > Xanthobacteraceae > Tardiphaga. The sequence continues at coordinate 4,467 of JBEVEC010000035.1, forward strand.
CTCGACCTCATGCAGGAGCGCGCGGTGGTCGCCGACCTTGTCTATGCCCCGCTGCATACGCCGCTGCTGACCGCAGCGCGGGCGCGCGGCCTGCGCACCGCCGACGGGCTCGGCATGCTGCTGTTTCAGGCCGTCCGCGGCTTCGAATTGTGGTTCGGCCACCGGCCGGAGGTGACGCCCGAGCTGCGGGCCGAAATCGAGGCCGATCTCACAGTGGCGTGAGGGAATAGAATTCCGCGATATGGGTTTCCATCTGCACCAAGGTGCAACCTCGAAGGATCTCCCATGTCACAACTCGTCTCGTTTTCCGCCCGTGTCGCTGCGGGCGCTCTGCTCGCCGCGTCGCTCGCGGTGTCCGCTGCCTCGGCGCAGCAACCACAGCCGTCGCGCATCCGTGGCACCATCGAAAGCGTCGATGGCACGGTGTTGACCATCAAGGCGCGCGAAGGCGACGACCGCAAGGTCAAGCTCGCCGACAAGGCGATGGTGACCGGCATCGTCAAGACCACGCTGTCCGAAATCAAGCCGGGGTCCTATATCGGCGTCACCGGCATGCCGCAGCCGGACGGCACCCAGAAGGCGATCGCGATCCATATTTTTCCCGAGTCGATGCGTGGCGCGGGCGAGGGCTTCCGGCCTTGGGACCTCCGTCCCAACAGCAGCATGACCAATGCAACGGTCGACCAGAAGGTCGAGGCCACTGACGGCCAGACGCTGACGGTCAAATACAAGGACGGCGAGAAGAAAGTGACGGTGTCGCCGGACACGCCGATCGTCACGTTCGTGCCCGGCACGATGGATGAATTGAAGCCGGGCGCCAAGGTGATCGTGATCAGCGCCGACAAGAAGCCCGACGGCACCTATGAAGCCGCCCGCATCAATGTCGGTCGTGACGGCCTCACCCCGCCGATGTAAACGGAACACTTTCCCCCTCCCCCCTCGTGGGAGGGGGATCGAAGGCACGGGCAACGCCCGCGCCGACTTCTCGCACAAGGGAAGACGAAAGATTGCCATGCGTCTGCATCCTTTCATTTTCGGAATTCTCACCTGTCTCGCCATCCTGCCGGGCCCCGCCGCTGCGCAGACGCCGGATCGCGTGTTGACCGTGGCGGTCTGGCGCGGCGACCAGCAGCGCGCGCTGTACGTCACGCCGCCGCATCCGCGGGCGACCATCGTGATGTTGCCGGGCGGCGCTGGCGATGTCGGCATCGAAGACGACGGCAGTGTCGCCCATGGCAACAATTTCGTGGTGCGGTCGCGGGCGCTATGGGTGGCCGCGGGCTTTGCCGTGCTGATCCCCGACGCCGTCGATGATCGAAACCTGCGCGGCCTGCGCAGTTCGATGGCCTATGCCGACCTGGTCGGCGCGCTGGTCGCCGCTGCGCACGCACAGGCGAGTGCGCCCGTGTTTCTGTTCGGGACCAGCCAGGGCGCCATCGCCGCCATGAACGGCGCCGCATCTCTGCGCCGCGGCGACATCGCGGGCGTGGTGCTGAGCGAGGCGGTGTCGGTTCGGGGCGGCAGCCACGAGACGGTGTTCGACGCGCATCCGGAACAGGTCAACGTGCCGGCGCTGGTGGTCGCCAACAGCGACGACCGCTGCAACGTCGCGCCGCCGCAGAACGCGACGATGATCGCCGCAGCCATGACGCACGTGCCGTCGGTGAAAGTGCTCACCGTCAGCGGCGGCAAACAGCGCTCGTCGCGCGATTGCGGGTCACTGTCGCCGCATGGGTATTATGGCATCGAGCAGCCGGTGGTCGATGCGGTCGTTGCGTGGATGATGGCGCAGATGTGAGAAGCGTCGTTCAGAGTCGGCAGACGATGCGGTGATTGTTCCTCTCCCCACCGGGGAGAGGTAAGGCCGCGACGCCTCTGACGGCTTCACAACGCCAGCACGCGCTCGTCGATCTCGCCGATGGTGTTGACACCGGTAAGGCCCATCGTCGTTTCCATTTCCCTGGCGATGATTTCGATCGCCTTGGCGACGCCCGCCTGGCCGCCGGCGCCGAGGCCGTGGATATAGGCGCGGCCGATCATGCAGGACTGCGCGCCCATCGCCAGCGCGCGCACCACGTCCTGGCCGGAGCGGATGCCGCCGTCGAACATCACTTCCATGTCGCCGCCGACCACTTCAGCGATGTCGGGCAGCAGCGAGATCGACGACTGCGCGCCGTCGAGCTGGCGGCCGCCGTGGTTCGACACCACCAGCGCCTGCGCGCCGGTCTTCACGGCTTCCCTGGCGTCCTCGACGTCGAGAATGCCCTTCAGGATCAGCTTGCCGGGCCAGATCGAGCGGATCCACTCGATGTCCTTCCAGTTCAGCGTGGTGTCGAACTGGGCCTGGATCCACTTGCCGAGCTCGGTGACGCCTTCCATGCCCTTGATGTGGCCGGCGATGTTGCCGAAGGTCCGGCGCTTGCCACGCAGCACGCCGGCCACCCAGCCGGGCTTGGTGGCGAAATCGACGAATTTGGACACCGACCATTCCGGCGGCACGGTCATGCCGTTCTTGATGTCGGCATGGCGCTGGCCGATCACCTGCAGATCGACGGTCAGCACCAGCGCGCTGCATTTGGCGGCAATGGCGCGCTCGATCAGCGCCTTGATGAAGCCGCGGTCGCGCATCACGTAGAGCTGAAACCAGAACGGCTTGTCGACATTGGCCGCGACGTCCTCGATCGAGCAGATCGACATGGTGGACAGCGTGAACGGGATGCCGGCAGCCTGTGCCGCGCGACAGGCGGCGATCTCGCCGTCGCCGTACTGCATGCCGGTCAGTCCCACCGGCGCGAGGATCAGCGGTAGCTTGGCGGGCTCGCCGAGAATCGTGGTGGAGAGGTCGCGCTTCGAGACGTCGACCAGGATGCGCTGGCGAAATTTGATGTCCTGCAGGTCGCTGATATTGGCGCGCAGCGTGTCCTCGGTATAGGAGCCACGGTCCGCATAGTCGAAAAACGCCTTTGGCACCTTGCGTTTGTGAATCTGGCGCAGATCTTCGATGCAGGTGACGTGTTTCATGGAGCGATCCCAGCGTTTCCAGCGTTTGCCTATTTCGACGTGATCTAGCATGCTTGGCCGATCTGCCAAATCATCCTTGTCACCGGTGCGTCATAGAATCTGAGGAGATCAGCTTTGTCGGACTCCAAGCAACCCGATGCCCCACAGGCTGACCAGAGCGCCGCCGAGCGCGAGGAAAAGCGCAAGCTCGACGAAGCCCTCGAAGAGGGGCTGGAGGAGACTTTTCCCGGTTCCGACCCCGTCAGCGTGACCCAGCCGGCGCATTCCCAGGGCGACCAGCACATCAAGCGCAACGGCTGAAGCCGCCTCCGGCATGGCCGCCGAAACTGGCCCGCTTTCAGAAGAGCGAACCATTACAGGATGTTAGCGCGCTGCCCGATCGGCGGCCGCCGGTAATGATTCATCATATTTTTTGAAGCGAATTTAGCAGCTGCGGCCTTATAAGACCGTCACATATAAGGCGCCCTCGCATGTGAGTCGGGGTGAATCGCCTGCGATGGCTTTGCAGCGCCTGCAGAACAGCGGGCGCGATAGGGGACAGTATGAGCCGCAAATATTTCGGGACCGACGGCATTCGTGGCCGCGCCAATGGCCTGATCACGCCCGAACTGGCGTTGAAGGTCGGCCAAGCTGCGGGCCTCGTGTTCCAGCGCGGCGACCATCGCCACCGCGTCGTCATCGGCAAGGACACGCGCCTCTCTGGTTACATGATCGAGAACGCCATGGTGGCGGGCTTCACCTCGGTTGGCATGGACGTGCTGCTGGTCGGCCCGATGCCGACGCCGGCGGTGGCGATGCTCACCAAGTCGATGCGCGCCGATCTCGGCGTGATGATCTCGGCGTCGCACAACCTGTTCGAGGACAACGGCATTAAGCTGTTCGGCCCGCTCGGCTTCAAATTGTCCGACGACGTCGAAATGCAGATCGAGCAGCTGCTCGACGACAATCTCGACAAGAAGCTGTCGCAGTCGGCCTCCCTCGGCCGCGCCCGCCGCATCGACGGCGTGCATGACCGCTACATCGAATTCGCCAAGCGCACGCTGCCGCGCGACCTGTCGCTCGACGGCCTGCGCGTCGTCGTCGATTGCGCCCATGGCGCGGCCTACAAGGTGGTGCCGGAGGCGCTGTGGGAACTGGGCGCCGACGTGATCTCGATCGGCGTCGAGCCTGACGGCTTCAACATCAACAAGGAATGCGGCTCCACCGCGCCGGAGGCGCTGAGCCGCAAGGTACGCGAGATGCGCGCCGATATCGGCATCGCGCTCGACGGCGACGCCGATCGCGTGATCCTGGTCGACGAGCGCGGCCATGTGGTCGACGGCGACCAGCTGCTCGCGGTGATCGCGCAGAGCTGGAAGGAAGACGGACGTCTCTCCAAGCCCGGCATCGTCGCAACCGTAATGTCGAATCTCGGTCTCGAGCGCTTCCTCGAAGGGCAGGGGCTCGGCATGGTGCG
>JBEVEC010000091.1:0-6485 GCA_040512975.1 Tardiphaga sp.
CCGGTCTCCCACGACACGCCTTCCTCGGGCTTGGTTTCCGAGGAGAAAACGGCGCCATTCGGCGCGATCGTCGAATTCGGCTTCAGGGACTGCGTGTAGCTGGCATAGACCGAGAGCTCGTCCGTGACGTTCACGATCACGCCGCCGAGCGGCAGCGCGGCATTGCCCGACAGATCGGTGTTGGCGATGAACGGATTGCGGCCGCGGCCGGCGAGCTGGTCGAAGGTCATGTAGCGTGCGCCGCCGACCAGTGCGACCCGGTTGGTCAGATGCAGCGTGTCCTGCACGAACAGGGCTTGGGTGCCGAGCTTGTCGGTCTGGTCGCTGTCGGTGCCGACGACGGTGGTGCCGGGAAGCTGGCGGTCATAGACCGGGTTGAAGATGTTGAAGCTCGCGGCCGCCTGCCGCACCAGGTCTTTGCGGTAGATCACGCGGTACTGCGCCTCGCCGCCGAACAGTACGTCGTTCTTCATGCCGCCGAGCCAGAACGAGCCCTGGATATAGGAGGTGCCGTAGCTGTCCTGGGTCAGCGCGCCGTAGGTTCCGTCATTGCTGCGCGTCGCGATGCCCGCGGCGGTGATCGCAGAATTGCGCAGCTGCGCAGCATTGTAGGTTTCGGAATTGTAGCTGTAGCCGGCATAGACCTTCCAGTCCTCGTTGATCTTCTGCTCGACCGAGGTCTGCAGCAGGTCCGATGAGCCCCACATGCTGTTATAGGGCTCGTCGATGCGGCGCGTTGACGGAATCGCGTAGGGCGCCTTGGTGACGCTGCTGAAGGCGGTGCCGCGGTCGAACGGCGAATAGAAGTCGCGGTGCTCGTAGGTGAGGTGGACCGTGGTCGTGTCGCCGTACCAGGACAGCGACGGCGCGTAGAGCGTCTCCTTGCGGGTCCCGAAATTGCGCCAGTAGTCTTCGTTGATGCCGTAGCCGATGAAGCGATAGGCGAGGCCGTCCTTGCCGATCGGGCCGGTGAGGTCGATGGTGGCATTGCCGCCGCTGCGCGCGCCGTAGGTCGCGCCCTCCAGGGTGACTTCGCCGTGCTGATAAAGCTCCGGCCGCTTCGAGATGGTGTTGACGATGCCGCCGGGATCCCTGATGCCGTAGAGCAGGGAGGCCGGCCCCTTCAGCACTTCAACGCTGTCGACCGCGGCGCTGAACGAGCGGCCTTGCACCAGCGGCATGCCGTTGCGCATGATCGAGCCGTCGCGGTTGTCGCCGAAGCCGCGGCGGATCACGGCGTCCTGGGTGCCAGCCAGCGTGTTGGTCTGGGTGATACCGGAGATGTTGACGAGGGCATCGTCGAGGTTGCGCGGCCGCTGGTCGCGGATCACCTGCTGTGGCACGACGTTGACGACCTGCGAGGTGTTGAGCGCCGACGTCGCGCCGCGCAGCGTGCTCGAGTCCGGCATCGCGCGGTAGCCGAGGATCTGCTCGTATTTTGCGGCAGCCGCTGCAACGGCGCGCTCGCTGGGCGTCGGCGGGGCGGGCGGCGGCGTGCGGTTGGTGGCCGTGCGGCGTGGCGCGGCCTGCGCGCGCGCGGGTGTCGCTGCGGCGCGGGCGGGCTTGTTGCGCATGGTCGGCGATTCCACCGAAACGGGCGGCAGCGGCGTGCTGGATTGCGCGTGAGCAAGCGTCGGCCAGGCGACAATGAAGGCGACGCCGATCAACCACGTCGCGCGGCGGCTTTCGAGAGAGAAGCCAAGGCCGTTGCTACGCGTGTCGTTCGTTGTCACTTCGTGTCACTTCCACATGGGAGCCATATTGTGGAGGCGCTGTAACAGGCGACGCACGCGAACTGAACGGTTCGGGAACTTGAATTGCTCTAAAGCTTTGGCGCAAATGTAGTTGCTGTGGGAATAAGCGCCGCACTGCTGAAGCCGGCGGCACTTGCCCCACAACAAACCGGCATCCCCGCGAAAGCGCGGGATCTAGTATTCCAGTGCGTGTGCTTCAGGCCATGAGCGCCCTGGAAACCCGGGTCGCCCGATCGAGTTGGGCGATGACGTTTGTGATGGAGTGCGCTCAGGCCAACAACATCACGTCCCGGCCTTCACCTGCAGGGCGGCTTCGGCCAGCAGCTGGTCCATCTTGGCGCGCAGCTGCGGCTCGGTGGTGCTGACGCCTTTCGCGGTGAGGTCGCCGATCACCTTGCGCACCACGTCGGCGTCGCCGGCTTCCTCGAAATCAGCGGCGACGACGTCCTTGGCATAGGCGGTGGCGGCGTCGCCGGTGAGGCCCATCTGTTCGGCGGCCCACAAGCCGAGCAGGCGGTTGCGGCGGTTCACGGCCTTGAATTTCTGCTCCTCGTCGAGGGCGTATTTGCGCTCGAAACCTTCTTCGCGCTTGTCGAATGAGGACATGGTTAAGTTCCGATCAAGGCTCGAGGGCGCGTAGGCGCGTTGTATTCGGCGGTGCGCAGCCTACATAATCAGGCGAACCAGACGCCACAATCGGCCGGATGGTCGCAGGGCGGGGCATGGCACCTCCGCCGGCCGGGGGTAAAGCCCGGCCACGCGGACGGGTCGATTGTATCGGCGGGGCTGATCAGGTAGGTTGCCGACAGGCTCGGTTCTCGTTCTGTTTCCCGTTTCCGGCGTCGTGCCGGGGCGGTTGTGCCGGTTCGATTCCTGGCCTTCACGGCAGCTCCGTCGTGGGTCGACCCCGTTATTCGGAGCACATCATCCATGGATTTCAACAACACCCGGTACATTCCCATGAGCCGTCGACGTCGCATTTATGAAGGCAAGGGCAAGGTCCTGTATGAAGGCCCGGAGCCCGGCACCCTGATCCAGCACTTCAAGGACGACGCGACCGCGTTCAATGCCAAAAAGCATCAGGTGATCGAGGGCAAGGGCGTCCTCAACAACCGGATTTCGGAATACCTGTTTCAGCACCTCAACGACATTGGTGTGCCGACACACTTCATCCGCCGCCTCAACATGCGCGAGCAATTGATTCGCGAAGTCGAGATCGTGCCGCTGGAAGTCGTGGTGCGGAACGTCGCAGCGGGCTCGCTGTCGCAGCGCCTCGGCATCGAGGAGGGCACCCAGTTGCCGCGCTCGATCATCGAGTTCTATTACAAGAACGACCAGCTCAACGATCCGATGGTCTCGGAAGAGCACATCACCGCGTTCGGCTGGGCGACGCCGCAGGAAATCGACGACATCATGGCGCTGGCGATCCGCGTCAACGACTTCCTCACCGGGCTCTTCCTGGGCATCGGCATCCGCCTCGTCGACTTCAAGATGGAATGCGGCCGGCTGTTCGAGAACGACATGATGCGCATCATCGTCGCCGACGAGATCTCGCCGGATTCGTGCCGTCTGTGGGACATCAAGTCGAACGAGAAGCTCGACAAGGACCGCTTCCGCCGAGACCTCGGCGGCGTGCTGGAGGCCTATACCGAGGTCGCCAAGCGGTTGGGCATTCTGGCCGAGAACGAGCGCCCGATGGGCACCGGTCCGGTGCTGGTGAAGAGCTGAGGTTGGCGACGTGAAAGCGCGTGTGACGGTCACATTGAAGAACGGCATCCTCGATCCGCAGGGCAAAGCGATCGAGGGTGCGCTGAAGTCGCTCGGCGTCGACGGCATCGCCTCGGTCCGCCAGGGCAAGGTGTTCGACATCGAACTCGCCGGCGCCGACCCGGCGAAAGCCGAGGCCGCGCTGAAGGCGGCGGCGGATAAACTGCTGGCGAATACGGTGATTGAGAACTATAAGGTCGAGGTACAGGGGTAACGTTCAGGGGATCGGGCGATGACCGCCGTATCGATGGAACTGATGTACGAAGTGCTCAGATCCGTTCAGGCGCGGCAAGCGCAGATGGACGGCAAGCTCGACGAGCTCAAGGGCGAGATGCTCGGCTTGAAATATCAGATCACGGGCATGCATCATGATCTCACGGGGATCCACTCCGAGCTTGGCAGCATCCACGCCACTCTGATCCGCCACGAACAACGGCTCGATCGCATCGAACGGCGCCTCGAGCTTAACGACGCACCTAGCCTGACATAGAAACCGCCGGCCCTCGGGCCGGCGTTTTCATATGCCGATGCTGCTACGTCAGCGTAAATTCCAGATCACCCAGCTTGTCGATGCTCGACACGACCTTGTCGCCGGCTTTCAGCCAGACGCGCTTTTCCGGCGGGTAGCCGATGATGACGCCTTCGGGGGTGCCGGTGAAGATCAGGTCGCCGGGCTCCAGCGTCATGTATTTCGAGGCAAAGGCGACGATCTGGCGGACGCTGAAGATCATGTCCTTGGTGTTCGCCGACTGGCGCTGCTCGCCGTTGACCGTGGTCTTGAGGTTGAGGTTCTCCGGATCGACCTGGTCGGCGGTCACCAGCCACGGGCCGATCGGGCCCCAGCCGTCGCCGGTCTTGCCGAGCATCCACTGGCCGGAGCGCATCTGCTGGTCGCGCTCGGAAAAATCCTGGCCGGTGCAGTAGCCGAACACATAGGACAGTGCGTCGGCCTCGCTGACGTTGCGGGCGGTCTTGCCGATCACGGCGACGAGCTCGGTCTCGTAGTCGAAATTCTTGCCGGGCTCCTTCGACACCGCGATGGTGCCGCCGTGGTTGTTCAGCGCCGAATTGTATTTGTTGAACAGGATCGGCTCTTTCGGCAGCTTCTCGTTGGCCTCGGCGGCATGCGCCTTGTAGTTCAGGCCGACGCACAGGATCTTGCTGGGATCGTTGACGCAGGGGCCGAACTTCGCGTCCTTCTCGGCGATGAGATATTTGCCGCCGGCCGCCTTGGCCTTGTCGAGCACGGATTTCAGCGCCGCGGCGTCGTAGTCGCCGCCGATGATGTCGTCGGTGGAGACGGGGGCGTCGATCTTGAAGGCGTCGGCGGCGGCGCCGACATCGATGATGCCCTTGTCGGTGCGCACGCCCAGCGACAGCCCCTCCGGGGTCTGCAGCATGGCCAGGGTCATCTTGGTGGTGATCTGCGGGCCGGGCTGACCGGGCGCGGCCTTGGCGGCCGGCTGGGCCTGGGCAAAGGCGCTCCCGGCGGCGGCGGTCAGCATCCCGCCGGCGACAACGCCCGCGGCCGAGGATTTCAGGAACTTGCGGCGATTGTCGTCCATGGTTTCCATCCCTTTTCTGTCTTTCAGCCTGCATTCGCGGTGCTGAACTGCGACGCTAGCACTGGAAACGGCGACCTTATATGGGGTAGTCAGGGTCCGCAGGCATGCCGGCCCTGCAAAAGCCCGTGAATGGAATCCTGCGATGAAATCCGCCGTCCTCGTCTTCCCCGGAATCAACCGCGAACGCGACATGGCGCGGGCGCTGAAACTGGCGTCGGGGCAGGATTCCACGATGGTCTGGCACGCCGAGACCGCGCTGCCCGCCGGCACCGATCTGGTGGTGGTGCCGGGCGGCTTCTCCTATGGCGACTATCTGCGCTGCGGCGCGATCGCGGCGCGCTCCCCGGTGATGGATGCGGTGCGGGCCCACGCGGCGGCCGGCGGCCTCGTGCTGGGTGTCTGCAATGGCTTCCAGATCCTCTGCGAGTCCGGCCTCTTGCCGGGCATCCTGATGCGCAACGCGCGGCTCAAATTCCTCTGCCATGACGTGCATCTGCGCGTCGAACGCTCCGACACCGCCTTCACCCGCGGCTACAATGCCGGCCAGGTGATCCGCGTGCCGATCGCGCATGGCGAGGGCAACTACACGGCCGATGCCGAGACGCTGAAGGCGCTCGAGGGCGACGGCCGCGTGCTGTATCGCTACTGCTCGCCGACCGGCGAGGTGGGCGACACCCACAACATCAACGGCGCGGCGGCCTCGATCGCCGGCATCGTCAGCGACAAGGGCAACGTGCTCGGCATGATGCCGCATCCGGAAAACCACGTCGAAGACATCATGGGCTGCACCGACGGACGCGGCTTGTTCGCGGGCCTGGTGGAGCATCTGGAGCGCGCGGCGTGATCTCGGCGGCGGTATCGCTGACAAAGCTCGCGGGCCTGCTGGCGCTGGCAATCGGCGCCATGACGTCCGTGGCGTCGGCACAGAATTTTCCGACGCGCCCGATCACCATGATCGTGCCGTTCGCGGCCGGCGGCACCTCCGACGTGATCGCGCGCGCGGTCGCCGAACAGATGGCGGCGGCGCTCGGCCAGACCATCATCATCGAGAATGTCGTCGGCGCCGGCGGCTCCACCGCGCTGGCCCGCGCGGCGCGGTCTGCCCCCGACGGCTACACCATCGCCATCGGCAATGCCGGTACCAGCGCGGCGACCTACACGATCTATCCGAAATTGTCCTTCACGCCGGACTCCTTTGCCTCCATCGGCATGGTGGCCAAGACCTTCGGCGTCGTGGCGCTGCGCAAGGATTTCCCGGCCAGTGATCTCAAGGGCTTCATCGCCTATGCCAAAGCCAATCCCGGCAAGGTCAATCTCGGCCACGCCGGCGTCGGCTCGTCGAACTACCTGATCTGCAAGAGTTTTGTCGCCGCCGCCGGCATCGATGTGCAGCTCGTTG
>JBEVEC010000123.1:0-7998 GCA_040512975.1 Tardiphaga sp.
CCGGCGTATCGACGGTGTAGCCACCCGACCGGGGATCGACGCGCTTGAGCCCGAGCCGATCCGAGTTCTGATATTGCGTGTAAATGCCCTTGGCCATCGGGATGATTTCGGCGAGCACGTCGAGCTCTTCCGGCACGCCGGCGCGGCCGCCGAACAGCACGTCGACGATTTCCTCGAAATTGAACAGCCAGAACGGCAGCTTCAGGTTCCGCGGATTGATCACCAGCGCGCGGTCGCCGAAGCAGCGGCCATATTCGTTGTGGACGTCGAGCAGGAAGATGCGCAGGTTCGGCCGCGATTTGAGGATTTCGTTGAGCAGCAGCGACACGCCGGTCGATTTGCCGACGCCGGTGGAGCCGAGCACCGCGAAATGCTTGGAGAGCATTTCCTCGACGTCGACATAGGCGATGACCGAGCGGTCCTGTTGCAGCGTGCCGACATTGATCTGGTCCGATCCGGTCGGCGCGTAGACCGTGCGGAGTTCCTGATTGGTGATCAGCTCGACGGCATCGCCGATGGTCGGATAGTTGGTGACGCCGCGGCGGAATTTAGAGGTTGCGCCGGAGCCAAAAATCTCGCCGAGGAGGTCGACCGAGGCGCTGGCAACATAGGCGTCGGTTTCCTTGATGTTCTCGCAGGACACCTCGGTGATCATCGCGACGATGCTGGTATTGGCGCAGTGAATGGTCACGAAGCGGCCGACGGTACCGCGCAGCTCGGTCGGCGTCATCGCGCTCATGGCCATCAGGCCGACGCGCGCCAGCGAGCCCCGCACCGAGATGATCCGCCCGAACAGCGGCGCTGGAGTGGTGCCCGTCATCGAATTGTCTTGCCTTGTCGCATGTCAGCCGACGGCGACTATGCGGGCACAGGCTGCACAAACGGTTAAGGCTGACAGCCCGGCGGCGACGGCATCGGGAGAAAATGTCGGCGCTCTACAACCTTGCGGAAAAGGATGCCGACAATACGGATCATGCTACCGTGGCAGCTTCGCCATCTTTACGGAGGCTTAACTAGACCGCAGGGTCGTGCGTATGGCGGGTTACGGGACGCAGCGCGTGCGACCTTGGCCGCCTCGTCCAAATTTTGGTATGTACGACACTTGCGCAGATCCCACAGGACGGGCTAGAACGCGCCGCAACGAGATCGCACGGCTCGTTGCCTTCGATTCTGACGCGGCTTCCTTCTAAGTCATTGAATCGCTTGGGGAATGGTGTAACGGTAGCACAACAGACTCTGACTCTGTTTGTCTAGGTTCGAATCCTAGTTCCCCAGCCAGCGCGGCGCCTTTTCAAATCTCGGCAACGTCTCCCACCAATTCATAGAGCTGGCGACAATGCTTGATTGCGTCCAGCAGACCAGCGCAGCACGGTGCGTGGCGGGCGGTTAGGCGGATGCCTGCGTCTCGCGCCGCCCTCATCTATCTGTGATCCTGCTCTGCAAGGGACATTGATTGGTGTTCGCCCGCAGGGCATCGAAGTTCGTGTAACGCCCGAGAAGTGTCGCATGACATTCGCTTCCATGACCGCCGCCCGCTTCGCGTCATGATCACCAAATCACCGCCACGGCACGGCCGAATGCGCTTTGATATCTTGGCGATGTCTTAGTTTTTCCATGCAAGGCTGCACGCATGTTTTGGACGCGTGCCGGCGACTAACTCCGCAAATATTCTTGCAGGTGCCGGCAGGCGATATTTTGAGAGCGATCATGATGTTTTCGGCCCATGCGTATTCACGCGACCTGTGCGGCGACGACGGCGCTCGTCAAGCAGGCGCTACGCGGCTGTCACCGTTGACCGCATCACTTGTCGGCTTCGCCAATCCTATGCCTATGCGCGCGACCAATTGAGGGCAGGGATCATGGCGGAAGAGGTTGCTGGTAACGGGCGGGTGACGTTCGGGCGCGGCTACAATGTCTGGATCATGGCGATTGACGGCACTTGGCGGCGCAGCTGCATCCTGAAGGCCGTGTCGAACCACGACGCGCAATTGACGCTCGAGACCTCGATTGAGGGACTGCACCTGAAGGAATTCTTTCTGTTGCTGTCGTCGACGGGGCTCGCTTACCGGCGTTGCGAATTGATCAAGGTCAATGGCGCCGAGATCGACATCCGCTTCCTGAAGACGAAGGGCAACCAGGCCAAGGCCGCCAAGGCGGCCGCCGACATGGCGGACGCTTAGCCGTTGCTGGTCATGGCGCGGCGCCAGCTGACGTCGGCGAGGCTGTCGGTCACGGCGGCGATCAGGGCCGCAGGCGCGAAGGGTTTTCGCAGGCAGCGCGTGGCGCCGAGTTCGATGGCCATGCGCAGAAAGTCCGGCGCCGGGGTCGCGAGCTGCGCAAAGGCGTAGCCCGATATGGCGATCAGCGGCACCGTCGGCGCGCGCTGATGGAAGACGCGCACCGACTCGAAGCCGCGCATGTACGGCATGAAGATGTCGATGATCATGACGTCGAACGGACCTTGGTCCAGCGCGAGCAGACCCGAAACACCGCCGTCGGCCAGCACCGGCGCGAAGCCGTGGCGCTCCAGCGTCAGTCTCATGGACATGGACACCAGCGGATCGTCGTCGACGACCAGTATGCGTTTCATCGTGCGCCCCCGCGCGTGTGAACGATTTTCGACTATCGCACCTCAACCACCACCGACCGCAACGAATCACATGTGGACAATTGTTGTCGTGGCCGGCGCCATCGTCTGCCCCGTTTTGCTCACCGCCATTTCCGGGTTGCGCCCGCTTCGTGACGATGTGCAAGGTCCGGCATGAGCATTTCATTCCAGGAACTGGACTATCGCCCGACGCCGATGGGCGTGCTGACGCTGCGCCGCCGGCGCAAGCCCGGCACCGATGTCGATATCTATGAAATCAAGCTCGGCGACGAATTTCTGATGTCGAGCGCCTTCACCGCTGCCGAGATCGCGCTGGCGGATATCGGGCTCGCATCGCTGGCGCAGGCTGGGCTCGATGTGGTCGTCGGCGGCCTCGGGCTCGGCTATACCGCGCAGGCCGTGCTGGCCCATGCGCGCGTCGGCTCGCTGATCGTGGTCGACGCGCTCGCCGAGGTGATCGATTGGCATCAGGCCGGCCTCATTCCGGTCGGCCGCGAACTCACTGCCGATCCGCGCTGCCGGCTGGTGCACGGCGACTTCTTCACCATGGCGACATCGGCGGACGGTCGTCTTGATCCCGACGCGGACGGCCGGCGCTTCGACGCCGTGCTGGTCGATATCGACCATGCTCCCGACAATCTTCTGCACCCGAGCCACGCCGTGCTGTACACGCCGGCCGGGCTGCGGCGGCTCGCCGGTCAGCTCAAGCCCGGCGGGGTTTTTGCGCTGTGGTCGAACGATCCGCCGGACGCGGGCTTTGTCGCCATCATGAAGGCCGTGTTCGGCGGCGTCGCCGCACACGTCATCGCGTTCGACAGTCTCCATGGTGCCGAGGACGTGTCGAACACCGTCTATGTCGGCACGAAGTCTGCGCCGTAAGCCTATTCGGCGGCCTGCTTGGTGATCTCGGCAGGGTGCGGCGCGTTTTCGGGCTCGCGACGCGTGCGGCCCCAGCGCGACAGCATGTTGGAGAAGTCGTCGAGATAGACATAGACCACCGGGGTCGTGAACAGTGTCAGCATCTGGCTGACGATGAGACCGCCGACCATGGCGTAGCCAAGCGGCTGGCGGATTTCCGAGCCGGTGCCGGTGCCGAGCATCAGGGGCACACCGCCGAGCAGGGCGGCCATGGTGGTCATCATGATCGGGCGGAAGCGCATCAAGGCCGCCTTGCGGATCGAGTCCGCCGGCGACAGATGCTCGTCGCGCTCCGCCGCGATGGCGAAGTCGATCATCATGATGCCGTTCTTCTTCACGATGCCGATCAGGAGGATGATGCCGATCAGCGCGATCAGGCTGAAGTCGAAGCCGAACAGCATCAAGGTCGCGAGCGCGCCGACGCCGGCCGAGGGCAGGGTCGACAGGATCGTGATCGGGTGGATGTAGCTTTCGTAGAGGATGCCGAGGATCAGGTAGACCACGACCAGCGCGGCCATGATCAACAGCGGCACGCTGCTCAGCGACTGCTGGAACGCCTGCGCCGTGCCCTGGAAGCTCGAGCTCAGCGTGGTCGGCGCGCCGATCGCGACCATGGCCTGTTCGACCGCCTGGGTCGCGTCGCCCAAGGCGGCGTTCTGCGCCAGGTTGAAGCTGATCGTGGTGGCCGGGAATTGGCCCTGATGGCTGATCGACAGCGGTCGCACCGGCACGCTGGTCCAGCTGGCGAGGGTCGCCAGCGGCACCTGTTCGCCGGTCAGCGGCGACTTGATGTAGATCTTGTTCAGGGAGTCGATGGTGCCCTGCAGTTCGGGCAGCACCTCGAGGATGACGTGGTAGCTGTTGAGCTGGGTGAAGTACTGCGCCACCTGGCGCTGGCCGAAGGCGTCATACAGCGTGTCGTCGATCAGCTGCGGCTGGATGCCGTAGCGCGCGGCGGTGTCGCGGTTGATCTTCAATTCGACGGTGGTGCCGTTGGTCTGCTGGTCGGTGGCGACGTCGCGCAATTCAGGCAGCGTCTGCATCTTCTCGAGGATCTTCGGCGCCCAGGCATTGAGCTCGTTCAGATCCGCATCCTGCAGCGTGAACTGGAACTGGGTGCGGCTCGGCCGGCCGCCGAGGCGGACGTCCTGGGCGGCCTGCATGAACAGCCGGATGCCCTCGACCTTTTCCAGCTTCGGACGCAGCCGGGTGATGATTTGCTGGGCGTTGGCGTCACGCTCGTCGATCGGCTTCAGCGTAATGAACATGTTGCCGTTGTTCTCGGCACGGCCGCTGCCGCCGAGGTTCATTGCCACCGAGGCGACGCCCGGATCGGCCTGCACGATCTTGCCGATTTCTTCCTGGCGCTTGACCATGTCGGCAAAGGAAATGTCCTGGCTGGCCTCCGAGGTGGCCGAGATCAGGCCGACGTCCTGTTGCGGGAAGAAGCCTTTCGGAATGATCATGAAGAGGTAGACGGACAGCCCCAGCGTGGCGAAGAACACCATCAGGGTGGCGAAGCGCCAGCGCAGCACGATGTCGAGCCCGCGCTCATAGGCGTTCAGCATGGCCTCGAAGCCGCGCTCGCTCCACTGGTAGAGCTTGTTGTGCTTTTCGTCGTGCCGGTGCTCGCGCAGGAACCGCGACGCCATCATCGGCGTGAGGGTCAGCGACACGATCATCGAGACGAAGATGGTCATGGTCAGCACGACGGCGAATTCGCGGAACAGGCGGCCGATGATGCCGCCCATCAACAACAGCGGGATCAGCACGGCTACCAGGGAGATCGAGATCGACACGATGGTGAAGCCGATCTGCTGCGCGCCCTTGAGCGCCGCGGCCATCGGCTTCTCGCCTTCCTCGATATAGCGCGTGATGTTTTCCAGCATCACGATGGCGTCGTCGACGACGAAGCCGACGGCGATGGTCAGGGCCATCAGCGACAGGTTGTCGAGCGTATAGCCGAACACGAACATCAACGCGCAGGCGCCGAGCAGCGCCAGCGGCACCGTCACCGTCGGAATGACCGTCGCCCAGAAGTTGCGCAGGAACACGAAGATGACCATGACGACCAGCGCGATGGTCAAGAGCAGCGTGAACTGCACATCCTCCACGGCGGCGCGGATCGTCGTGGTGCGGTCGCTGATGACGTCGATCTTGATGGCCGGCGAAATCGTGGCGACCAGCCGCGGCAGCGTCGCCTTGATCTTGTCGACGGTGTCGATGACGTTGGCGCCCGGCTGCTTGAACACCACCAGGAACACGCCGCGCTTGCCATTGGCCCAAGCAAGCTGCTTGGCGTCTTCGGGGCCGGTGACCGCGCGACCGATGTCGCGGATGCGCAGCGGGCCGCCGTTGCGGTAGGCAACGATGGTGTCGTTCCAGTCCTTGGATTCCAACAACTGGTCGTTGGCGTAGATCGTGTAGGATTTCGTCGGGCCGTCGATATTGCCCTTCGGACTGTCGACGGTGGTGATGGCAATCTGGCTGCGGACGTCCTCGAGCGACAGGCCCTTGGCCATCAGCTTGCCGGGGTCGACCTGGATGCGGACCGACGGCTTCTGCTGGCCGCCGATGACGACCTGCGCCACGCCGGAAATCTGGCTGATCTGCTGGGCGAGCTGGGCGTCGACGCTGTCGCTGACCGTGGTCAGAGGCAGCGAGTCGGAGGTCGCGGACAGCAGCATGATCGGCGCGTCGGCCGGGTTGACCTTGCGGTAGGTCGGCGGGCTCGGCAGGTTCTTCGGCAACTGGCCAGAGGCGGCGTTGATGGCGGCCTGCACGTCGTTGGCGGCGCCGTCGATGGAGCGGTTGAGGTCGAACTGGATGGTGACCGCCGCGGTGCCGAGATAGCTCGTCGACGTCATCTGCGAGATGCCGGGGATCTGGGCGAATTGCCGCTCCAGCGGCTGGGCCACCGACGAAGCCATGGTTTCCGGGCTGCCGCCGGGCAGGCTGGCGGAGACCTGGATGGTGGGGAAGTCGACCTGCGGTAGCGGCGCCACCGGCAGCATGGGGTAGGCGACAAGGCCGACAAACAGGATGCCGGCCATCAGCAGCGAGGTGCCGATGGGGTAGCGGATAAACGGTCCCGAAATGCCGCCGCTGCTCATTCCGCTTTGACCTTCGATGGGGCGTCAGCCGAATTGGCGACCGCCGTGCTGACCGTGACCCCGGCCTTGACCTTGTACTGGCCGGATACGACGACCTGCTGCCCCGGGGTCAGGCCGCTGTCGACGACCGAGCGCCCGTCGATCGACTGGGCCACCTTGATCTTCTGCAGTTCGGCCTTGTTGTCCTGATTGACCGTGTAGGCATACAGCCCGTCAACGCCGTGCTGGATCGCGTCGTCGGGTACCACCGTGGCGTCCTTGAGGGTATTGACCAGCAACCGCGTCGCGATCGACTGGCCGGGCCACAATGCATGGTCCTTGTTGTCGAACACCCCCTTGAGGCGGATGGTTCCGCTGGTGGTGTCGACCTGGTTGTTGACCAGCGCCAGCGTGCCGGTGGACAGCACGCGCTTGCCGTCGGTTGTCATGGCGATGACTTTCGGCGGTGCGACGGCCAGCGCCGCCTTGATCTGCGGCAGCTGTTCCTCGGGGGCCGTGAAGATGGCGGCGATCGGCTCGACCTGGGCGATGGTGACGATGCCGGTCTGGGTCGAGGCGTTGACGATATTGCCCTGGTCGACCTGGCGGAAACCCGTCACGCCGGTAATCGGCGCGCGGATGGTGGCGTAGTCGAGCTGGGTCTGGGCGTTGAAGATCGCGGCGTCGTCGGAGGCGATCTGCGCCGTCAGCTGCTGCACGGTCGAGCGCTGTGTGTCGGTTTGTTGCTTGGTCGCAAAATCGCCGAGCTGGGTAAAGCGCTGCAGGTCGCGATTGGCGTTGGCGATATTGGCTTCGTCCTGGGTCTTCTTGGCCTTGGCCTGGTCGAGCGATGCCTGGAACGGGCGCGGATCGATCTCGGCGAGGATGTCGCCCTGCTTGACGTATTGGCCTTCGGTAAAGGCGATATGGTTGATCTGGCCGTCGACCCGGGTGCGGACCACCACGGTGTTGAAACCCTGCACGTTTCCGAGGCCGGTCAGGTAGACCGGGAAATCCGTCTTCTCGACCGCTGCGGTCTTGACCGGGACCGCCGCCGGTGCGCGCGGCCGGTCGGCATTGGCCTGCCTGGCCTTCGAGGCGGCGTAATATTGCCAGCCGTAATATCCGCCGACGGCGACGACCGCCACGGCAATGAGGCTAGGCCAGCGGGAACGGCGGCGAGGGGTCATGGCGCAGTCCAGTCGGGGTCGAATGAAACGTCAATCGGCACTGTCGTTCGAGCCCGGATAAAACGGCTCCAACCCAGTTAAATAGGCGGCGCAATCCTGTAAACAGCAACCGGGTTAAAATACCGCTTCATTGCGAAATCTTCATGATTGATGGGACACGCACCGCCGCGATAGATTCGTTGCAAAGCTT